>JAZSQK010000004.1:0-45476 GCA_045537915.1 Acutalibacteraceae bacterium | reverse complement strand
ATATGGATATTAACTCACTAATAAAATCCGAAATAAATTATACAAAAGAAAAAAATGTATATCACTTCATTAATAATGAATCAGAGCGTCCACAATGGTCTATAATACTTGATAATTACCATAAAAATAACCCAAATCAGTTACAAATAAAAAGGCAGTACAGGTTTCATTTAAACAATATTGACACTGATGTTCAAAAGAAAAACTATTTTCACTATATAACGGAACTGGGTGGTGTTACTGTTGACCTCGCTAGCGGACCGTCAGGATACTTTTCTCCTGTTTTCAATTTTTTAAAAGATGATAGTATTTTTATTGCAACTGATGCAAGTATAGCAATAATCAATGCCCATCAAAAAGCAAATACGGATAACCGTTTTTATATTTTTGATGTAGATTTAGATAAAGTTCTTCCATTTGAAGACGGTAGTATAGATGCCTTTTGTGGAAATCTGTTGCTCAATGTTGATAATTACAAAGGACTTTTAAAAGAGATTAGCAGATGTTTGAAATTCAATGGTAGATTTGCAGTTATCGAGTTGTTCTATGAGACAGGTTCGCAAACTTATGATTATCTTAAACAAAGAAATGCTGTGTTTTCTTCATTGGAATATTTTATCTCTGTGTGTAGTGAGATTGGTCTAAAATACAAGGATAGTGAAATAAGAAAAGAAATTGTTGGAAAAATATCAGAGGGCGATTTACTTCCAATTGGAGAAAATGACAAGTGTTTAGAAACAATTGTATATTTTGAGAAAATATAACAATTATGTGAACCGTCCAATAATATGCAGGGGTTCGAACATATAGGACAAAAATTCAAAGGGGTTCGAATTTGCGCACCCTTTCCAAAAGCAAACCTCTCACCGTAAGGTGAGAGGTTTGCTTTTTAGTGTTAGTTAGAAGGGATTTGAACCCTAAGAGGGCGCAAAGCGTAAAACAAAATAGTCCTGTGGACTGTTTTGTAGATTTGCGGTGCGTAGACGGGTACCGAATGCGAAGCATTGGGTCGTCAAGCAGGGAAGACGCCAAAGGCGACTTCATCCCTTCGAGCGGGCCAAAAAATTCGACTTGTTTCGACAAGTCGAATTTTTTTATCCATTGCGAAAGCAATGGTATATCATCAGCCGTTAGGCTGTATATCATCAAGGGCGGCGTTTTTATGGCTTTGGGTGCATTTATGCTGCTAATAGAGTTTTTGTTGGGACTTACCTTTGGACTACGTTTTATTGGTTGGTCAATATATCCTTTGGTAGTGCTGTTTCTTTTCGGCGGCTTGCTTATTTATTTTGCCATAAATAATGCGGCGAGAGAAATTATGGAAAGAAAATTGTTTTTTTAGAATATCAAAAATATCTAGTATAACAGGATTATAAATAGATATAAAAAATAGCAAGTAGGTACTTGCTATTTTTTATTATGGGTGGTATACTTTTTTAAAAATGGGCCCGTAGCTCAGCTGGGAGAGCGTTCGGTTCGCATCCGAAAGGTCGGGAGTTCGATCCTCCTCGGGTCCACCAATAAAAAGAAAGCCAGACCGCAAGGCTTGGCTTTCTTTTTATTTTGTATCACTCCAAAAAGGATCGAACTCGAGAGAGTCTGCCGTTAAGAAAAACAGTACAGTGTACTGTTTTTAAGGCAGAGCGTGAAGTCGGTCACTGAAAGCGAAGCTTTTAGTCGACAAGCGAAACAGTATGTGACGGCAGAGCCGTCGCAGACGGTCGATCCTCCTCGGGTCCACCAGTGGCAAGCTGCCACACCCAATCCGTCCAAGCTCGTGCAAATCTAAAGATTATACCACGTGATATGAGTTTGAAAAAGAAAGCCGGACCGCAAGGTCTTGGCTTTTTTATTTTGCAATGTTTTTACGAAAAAATCTTGACACAGTTGCAGGAATAGTGTATTATTGTATTAGTTCAGTAATACAATGAATGAGGTGAGAAGCGAATGTTTTTTGAGCTTAATGAAAACACTCCTATATACATACAACTTGCCGAGCAGATAAAAATAGATATAATATCGGGGAATTTACAGCCAGGGGAGAGGCTTTTATCGGTCAGGGAACTTGCGCTTAAAAGCCAGATAAATCCCAATACGGTCCAAAGGGCATTAGCGGAGCTTGAGCAGACAGGGCTTGTATATACTGAACGAACAAACGGAAAATTTGTAACCGAGGACGCTTTGCTTATAGAAAGCTTTAAAGAGGAATATGCAATAAAGCTGACCGAAAGGTTTTTGAAGAGTATGGAAAGCATCGGGTTAGATAAAGCGACCGCCTTAAACTACATTGAGAAAAACGGAGGGAACAAGTGATGGCGCTACTGGAATGTATAGGATTAGAAAAGAGCTTTGGCAGTAAAAAAATACTGAAAGGCATAAACCTTACGATCCCCGAGGGAAAGATAATCGGACTTCTCGGCAGAAACGGCACGGGAAAATCAACCCTTATCAAGATAATAAATGATTTGCTGATTGCAAGTTCGGGCAAGGTACTGATAAAGGGTAAAGAGGTCGGAGTAGAAAGCAAAAAGATAATTTCTTATCTGCCCGAGAGGACATATCTTGATAAATCGATGACGGTTGAAAAGGTTATAAGCTTTTTTGCCGACTTTTACGATAATTTTGACTCTGAAAAGGCAAAAAGGCTGTTAGAAGCGCTTGGACTCGACCCCAAGCAGAAACTGTCCAAGATGAGTAAGGGTATGCAGGAAAAGGTACAGCTTGTTCTGGTTATGAGCCGTAAAGCAGAGCTATATATTCTTGACGAGCCCTTGGGTGGAGTGGACCCTGCCACAAGAGATTACATTCTGGACACAATACTCACAAACTTCAACGAGGGAGCCAGTGTTATTATCTCCACCCACCTTATAAGCGATATTGAGCGGGTGCTTGACGAGGTAATTTTTATCGATGACGGCAGAATAATACTTACCGACAACTGTGATGATTTAAGGCAAAAGGAAAATGCCTCAATAGATGAAATATTCAGGAGGATGTTCAGATGCTGAGAAAACTGATAAAATATGACCTTCACAGAACATATAAGGTTCTGATTGTTTTCTATATTCTGTCGGTATTTTTTGCCGTGCTTACAAGGGTGCTGTTTCAGATTGAAGGCTCGTTTGTGATGGAGATAATAGGCAAGATAAGCAGCGGCGTTACGATTTCGATGATTTTCAATATTGTCATAAACAATATGATGAGGCTTTGGGGTTGCTTCAGACAAAATCTTTATGCCGATGAGGCATATCTTACCCACACTCTGCCGGTAAAAAGAAGCACGATATATCTTTCAAAGTTCTTATCAAGCATTATAACCCTCTTTATAAGCGTTGCGGTAATAGCCTTAAGCTTGTTTATAGCCTACTACTCAAAAGAGAATTTGGAAATATTAAGACAGATGCTGTTACCCTTGGAGGACGTTCTGGAAATAAACATAACAGTCATGCTTTCGGTACTGTTATTTGTTCTTTTCCTTGAGATAGCAAACGCAGTTCAGGCGGGTTTTACAGGCTTGATACTGGGACACAAAATGAACAACTCGAAGATAGGCTTATCTGTGCTGTTCGGCTTTGCGTTTTACAATATTACCCAGATAATAGTCCTTGCAGCAGTGTTTTTGATTGCCCTTTTCAATAAGGATTTAATGAACCTGTTTATAACAAATGAAATGATAAATTTTGAGACCTTAAAAACTGTTATGATTGCCATGTCGGTTATGTATACCGCAATAGTGGTCTCAAATTGCGCACTTAATATTGCTCTTCTCAAAAAGGGAGTAGATGTGGAATAATAAAACTCCGTTTCAGGTCTTTGTCAGACTACTGAAACGGAGTTTTTCTTAACTATTTAAAAAACAAAGGGAGGGGCTCCAAAAATATTATGTCGTCACGCTCACAGGCATCGCCCTCTGCAAGAACGGCACAGGTTGCGGCTTCAATACAGCCAACCTTTGAAAGAAGCTCTCTGACAGATGCCAAGGATTCTCCTGTGCTGACAACATCGTCAACAATAAGAACACGTTTGCCCTTCATAAGAGCCGCCTCGTCCTCTCCGAGATACAGATGCTGCTCCTTCTGGGTTGTAATCGAGCGGACCGAAACGCTTATCGGATTGCCCATATAAACCTTAACACCTTTGCGGATAACAATATAAGGCTTTCCCGACTGACGAGCCATCTCATAAGCAAGGGGAATGCTTTTTGCCTCGGGAGTGACTATGTAATCAAACTCGGGAGCCTTTTTAAGAAGCTCCTTTGCGGCGGCAACGGTTACTTCAACATCGCCGAAGAGAATAAATGCCGCAATATCAAGGCTTTCGCTGACGGGGAACTTTTTAAGCTTTCTGTCAAGACCTGCAATTTTCATAGAATGAAATTCTGACATTTTGGTTACCTCACTTAATATTTTTAGCCGGGAGGCCACTGAAGGTTTCTTCTGGCAAGAAGGTGGAAATGTATATGACCGACCGTCTGACCACCATCTTCTCCGCAGTTATTGACAACCCTGAAGCCTTTTTCAAGCTTTTCATTTTTTGCGATGATGCTGATTGCCTCGAAAACATCGGCAACAAGAGTCTTGTTGTCGGCATTTATTTCGGCCGCCGATTTAATATGCTCCTTCGGAATAACGATAGCGTGGAAGGGAGCTTTCGGGTCTATGTCTGCAAAGGCGTAGACCTTTTCGTTTTCGTATATCTTTGTCGAGGGGATTTCTCCTCTTGCAATTTTACAGAACAAACAGTCCATATTTATTCTCCTATCATATCGCAGATAATGGTTTTTGCAGCCTCGATAGCCTCATTAGCCTTGGAAATATCCTTTCCGCCTGCCATTGCGCTGTCGGGCTTACCGCCGCCGTTGCCACCTGTCAGCTTTGCGACCTCACGGACAATGTTTCCTGCGTTAGCGCCCCTCTTTACTGCCTCGGCGCCGCAAGCAGCGCAGAAGGTAAGCTTTTCTCCCATTACCGATCCGAAAAGACATACAGATGTGGGATTGTCGCCCTTTACCTTGTCGCACATTGTGCGAAGCTCGTTTGCGGGGGTACTGGGAAGCAGAGCGCAGATTATCTTAATTCCGTTTTTGTCGATAGCGTTGGCTAAAAGGTCATTTATCTTGGAGCCGGCAAGCTTTGCCTCAAGGGCCTCAATCTTTTTGTTAGCGTCACGGAGCTCATTTGACAGGGTCAAAGCACGGGCGGCTATATCCATTGCATTGCCGCTCTTAAGATTGTTTGCGGTTTCAAAAATGGTGTCCTTATATTTGTTCAGAAGTCCGATAACATTTGCGCCTGTAACCGCCTCAATACGACGTACACCTGCCGCAACGCTCGACTCGGATACAATCTTGAAAAGACCGATTTTTGAGGTGTTATCAACGTGGGTACCGCCGCAAAGCTCGGTCGAGAAATCTCCTGCTTTTACAACCCTTACAACATCGCCGTACTTTTCTCCGAAGAGAGCCATTGCGCCGAGGGCCTTTGCCTCTGCTATGGGCATTTCTTTATTCAAAACCTCTATGCCCTCTAAAATTGCCTCGTTTACAAGGGCCTCAACCTCAGAAATCTCTTCGGCGGTAAGGGCAGAGAAGTGAGTAAAGTCAAAACGTGTAATATTTTCACTGACAAAGGAACCGGCCTGTTCAACGTGGTTGCCGAGGACTTGGCGTAAAGCCGCCTGTAAAAGATGGGCTGCAGTATGGTTGCGCCTTATAGCGTTTCTTCTTTTAGCATCAATAGCAGCGGTAACGGTATCTCCCAGAGAAACAGCCCCCGATTCAACCGTTGCTATATGGGTAAATATTTGGCCTGTGGTCTTGGTGGTGTTTTCAACCTTGAGTGAGGCCGAAGGACTGCTTATATAGCCCGTGTCGCCGACCTGACCGCCGCCCTCTCCGTAGAAGGAGGTCTTGTTGAGCACGACGATTACCTTTTCGCCCTCTCCGGCAAACTCTGCAAATTCTCCGTCCTTTACAATAGCGAGAACCTTTGCTTCACATTCGTTTTCGGTGTAGCCGACAAATTCGGTAGCAGCTATACCGTCAAAGGTAATGCCTTCACTCTTCCAAGATTCAGCATCGGCGGCCTTGCGTGAAGAACGGGCAAGTTCACGCTGTTGCTTCATAAGCTCGTTAAAGCGGTCCTCATCGACCGTCATATTCTTCTCTGCGAGAATATCTTTTGTAAGGTCGAAGGGGAAACCGTAGGTATCATAAAGCTTAAAGGCGTCCTCTCCCGAGAGAACTCCGCCCTTTGCGGTAAGACCTTCAAGCATTGAAAGACCAAGGTCAATGGTTTTTGCAAAGGCCTTTTCCTCATTGGAGATAACCTTTAAAATGAGGTCCTTTTTCTCAACAAGTTCGGGATATGCCGAACTGTTTTCTCCGATAACCACCTCTACCATATCGGTCAAGAAGGCACGGTTAATGCCGATAAGTCTGCCGTGACGGGCGGCTCTACGGATAAGGCGGCGGAGCACATAGCCTCTGCCCTCGTTGGAGGGGATAACGCCATCGCTTATCATAAAGGTTGAGCTTCTGGCGTGGTCGGTAATAGCACGGATAGAAATATCGGTATTTTTGTCCTTGCCGTAGGTCTTGCCCGAAATTTCACAAACCTTGTCAAGAATCTTGCGAACGGTATCAACCTCGAACATATTGTCAACCGACTGCATTACACAGGCAAGACGCTCAAGGCCCATTCCTGTATCAATGTTCTTGTGCTCGAGTTCGGTATAGGTGCCGTCGCCCATATTGTTAAACTGCGTAAAAACATTGTTCCAGATTTCCATATATCTGTCGCATTCACAGCCGGGTTTGCAATCAGGGTCACCGCAGCCGTACTTTTCGCCACGGTCAAAATAAATTTCAGAACAGGGACCGCAAGGGCCTGTACCGTGCTCCCAGAAGTTGTCGGCCTTGCCAAGCCTTACTATATGCTCTTCGGGGACACCTATTTTATCTCTCCAGATGGCGTATGCCTCGTCATCCTCCTCATAAACAGAGGGCCAGAGAAGGTTTGAGGGAATCTCTAAAGTTTCGGTCAGAAATTCCCAAGCCCACGGAATAGCCTCATTTTTGAAATAATCTCCAAAGGAAAAGTTTCCGAGCATTTCAAAATATGTGCCGTGACGGGCGGTGTGACCGACACGCTCAAGGTCGGGGGTGCGGATACACTTCTGACAGGTGGTAACACGGTTTCTCGGAGGGGTAACCTCTCCCGTGAAATACTTTTTCATCGGCGCCATACCCGAATTTATGAGAAGAAGAGACTTATCCCCCTGGGGAACAAGGGAGAAACTCGGAAGCCTTAAATGTCCCTTGCTCTCAAAAAAGGAAAGATATTTTTCTCTTAAATCGTTTAGTGAAGTCCACTTCATATTTGCCATCCTCTTTTACAAGAAAATAAATTTTTACATAGATAATAATATTATATAAGCATACTGTTATTTTGTCAATAAACATAAAAGACCAAAGCCTCAGCCTTGGTCTTTAAAATGTTATTTTTTATTAAGACTTCTGATATACCTAAAGGTTTCATCCTCGCCCTTTTCCTTGAGCATAACGAGCAACTCCTCAAGCCTCTCGGCCGTTTCGGGATGCAGATAAAGCCTTGCGTTACCCCTTAAAAAATATTCAAGGGGATATGCATCGGTATATTTTTCTCCCTGATAGGTCTTACTTGCGGCAACACGGTCGCAAAACATCTCGATAAGATATTTTGTCGGCATTTTTACCGGCTCATATCTCTTGGTTTGGGGGTTGACATCTATCCAGAACTCAAAGTGGTGGCGGTTTCGCCCCTTATGATGAAGCCAGGCGGTCGAATAGCCTAAATGCTCACGCTCACACTCGTTGGGACTTCTAGTGCCTTGAAAATATTTGATTCCCGCCAAAAACTCGGTGGGGGAGAACTTTGAAAGGTCGTGGCCAAGCCCTTGCCAGAAAATACCCGCCTTTGCGCAGTGCTTTATTACAAGATGTCTGTGATGGAGAATGACCCTTAAATGTTTTATAGGATGTATCATTTTATATCAAAACGTTCCTTAAATAATTTTAATTTTTCCTCTGCCTCGGTTTTTGTTTTGCCACAAATACAGTAGTAAACCTTGCATTTAGGCTCTGTTCCCGAGGGACGAATAGCCACAAAGCTTGAGTCCTCAAAATTAAAACGCAGAACATTTGAGGGAACAAAATCCTCGGGGGGAGAAAGCAGAAAATCATCAATTGAGGTAACCTTTATTCCTGCAACCTCGCTCGGAGGATTTTCTCTGTAGGAGGTAAGAAGTTCTGCCATTTTATCATTACCGTCAGGGCCCTTGAAAGCGGCGGAGGACTGGGTGTCGACAAAATATCCGTGTGTCTTGAAAATATCCTCAAGAACATCAATCAGTGTTTTACCCTTTGCCTTATAGTAATTTGCCGCCTCGCAAATCATAAGGGAGGCCTGAACAGCGTCCTTATCCCTTGCAAAATCACCTATCAGACAGCCGTAGCTCTCCTCATAACCAAAGACATATTTCTTATCACGAAGGGTGTTGTGCTTCTCGATTTTATCTCCGATAAACTTAAATCCCGTAAGGGTCTTTTCAACCTCGACGCCAAAGGATTTTGCAACCAAATCTCCAAGCGGAGAGGTAACCACAGTGTTTATCATAACGGCGTTTTCGGGGAGAGAACCCTCTTCTTTCATTCTTGTGAGAATGTATTCGAGAATAACGGCGCCCGATTGGTTTCCGGTCATTAGTCTGTAGTCGTCCTTGCCGCAGTTGATAACTGCGCCGAGTCGGTCGCAGTCGGGATCGGTTGCGATAACAAGGTCGGCGTTGTGTTCCTTCATAAGAGCGATAGCTTCTTCGTAGGCGGCGGCTATTTCGGGGTTAGGACTTTTTGTACCCAAAAAATCGGGGTCGGGCTCACACTGGGAGAGTACCGGCAGAACGGTATATCCAGCCTCGTCAAGTACATCTCGCACAGGGATATTTCCCGTTCCGTGTTCGGGGGTGTAAACAACCCTTATTTTCTTATCAATTTCCTCATCGAACTGTAGGGAGAGGACCTCCTCGTAGTAAACCTCATCGATTTCCTCGTCGATAAATTCGACAAGCTCTCCTGCAGTCTCAACCGAGAGGCAACTTACCGAAAGTTCATCTTCCACGGCAGAAACATACTCTGCGACCTTATCGGCAAGGTGGGGCACAAGCTGACATCCGTTAGAGTCATAAAGCTTGTAGCCGTTATATTCGGGGGGATTGTGAGAAGCCGTTATCATAACGCCGCCGAAAGCCCCCAGATATCTTACCGCAAAGGAAAGCTCAGGAGTGGGGCGAAGTGCGGAAAAAACATAGGATTTTATTCCGTTTGCCGCAAGAACACCTGCCGTAACCTCGGCAAACTCACGGCTGCAATGGCGGTTATCGTAGGAGATAACAACACCGTCTGTTGCGGCTGTACCGCCTTGGGATAGGATATACCTTGCATACCCATCGGTAGCCTTGCCGACGGTATAGCGGTTCATACGGTTAGGACCTGCGCCGATAACACCTCTGATACCTGCAGTACCAAACTCCAGTTCTTTATAAAAGCGGTCGTAGATTTCCTCCTCGTTATCCTTGATTTTTGAAAGCTCAAGGGCGGTAGCAGAGTCAGATTGACAGAGCCAATGCAAATATTTTTCCTTAAAATCCAAAGCAGACACCTCGAAAAAACAGATATATTTAAGTATATCAAAAAATTTTTTGCATTACAATATCAATTATTGATAAATTATTCGACTATTTCTTCAACAAACCACCGTGTTTCCTCTAAAAACAGGTAGGTTTCTGTCTTGTTTATACGACAGGTGTACCGAATACCTGCCCCGCCTGCTTTTAAGGAGGCGGCTCTGCAGATATTAAGCACCCTATCAATATAAAAGACGGTGCCGTCGTGCCAGATGAGCTTTATGGGGATTATGCGCCCGTCGGTGTCAAAACGGGCGAAAACCTCTACATATCTTTTTTTATAGTTCATTTAAACCACCCTTGCGGATGAACTGTGTGGTCGTCATAGGGAGAAAAGTCGGTAAGATTGCGGTCCCTTAAAAGACATGCCCTTTTGACACACCCGCTACCGAAACGATTTTTAAGACTGTCCATAGTTTTATCCAAAAGCATTTCTTTTTCCTCTTTTTTAGCCGAGCCGAAGATATCAAACTGAACCGTACGGTCGGCAGAACAGAGCTGCGATACCGAAATTCCGATGCTTCTGGCCAAAAAGGGCTCACGCAGACCTTCACGCATCATATTCATACCAGCCTTAAGAATTGAATATGATGAAGAAATGGGGTTTTCAAGATGGGTTTGTCTTGTGAAGGCGGAAAGGGAGGAGTCCCTTACCGAAATTCCGACATTACAGCACAGAAGACCCTGTTCACGAAGCCTTCTCGCAACGCTGTCTGCAAGTACCGACAGGGTCATTTTAATATCCTCAAAGTTTACAAGGTCTCTGGGCGCCGTGACCGAGTTGCCGATGGATTTTATATCCCTTGCCTCGTCAATGTGGCTGACGGGGGTTGCCTCAAGCCCGTTTGCAAACTCATAGAGCATAAGCCCGTTTTTGCCCAAAAAGGAGCAGAGCAGGGCGGGGCTTGAATTCGCAATATCCCCGATTGTGAAAATACCTCTTGAGAAGAGCTTTTTCTCGGTTGCCTTGCCTATATAAAGCAGATCTCTTACAGGAAGCGGAAAGATAAGCTCCTTGTAATTTTCTCTTGTAAAAAGGGTTACGGCGTCGGGCTTTTTGTAGTCGGAGCCGAGCTTTGAAAAAACCTTATTCCAGGAAACTCCGACCGAAACGGTAATGCCGAGTTCACGCTTTACCTGACGGCGAATTCTATCGGCAATCTCAAAGCCGCTTTGTCCGCTTTTAACATTGCTTGTTACATCAAGCCAACATTCGTCCAGACCAAAGGGCTCGACGAGGTCGGTATATTCGGAATATATCCGACGGGCAAGTTTTGAAAACCTGAGATAAAGGGGATAATTCGGAGGGACTATAACAAGGTCAGGACATTTTTGTTTAGCCATAAAAATAGGCTCGGCGGTTTTAACGCCGTATTTTGCGGCATTCATATTGGCGGTAAGAATTATGCCGTGTCTTTTCTCGCTATCCCCGCCGACAGCAACGGGAAGGTGTCTTATTTCGGGTCGATGCAGACATTCTACCGATGCAAAAAACTTATTACAGTCAACATGAAGGACCGTCCTGTCCACCAAAACACCCCCTGAGGCAAAATAAAAACGAACAAATGTTCGATAAATTTATGATACTCGCTTTTACTGAAAAAGTCAAGAGGCAGCTAAAAAATAAAATTTCCCACTTGTTTTGTCGACTTAAAGATTATATAATAATCATGCAGTAAATAAAGAAAGGAGTTTTTATATGATCAAAAAAATTGATGCGAATATAATTGATTTTCATTCGCATATCCTACCCTGCGCAGACCACGGTTCCGATAGTATAGAAACCTCCTTAAAGCAGTTGGAGTTTATGGCAAAAAACGGCGTAGATATAGCCGTAGCAACTCCGCATTTTTATCTGCAGAAAGAAACGGTAGAACAGTTCTTAGAAAAGAGAGAAAGGGCTGTAAGGCTTCTAGCAGAGGCTAAAAGCGATGATATAAAGGTTGCTATAGGCGCCGAGGTTTATGCGGTTGCGGGAATGGAAAGCCTTGAGGGGCTTGAGAAGCTCACCATAAAGGGAACCAATACCCTGTTGATCGAAATGCCTATGACCTATTGGAATACAAATATAATAGACACCGTTTTGGAGCTTGATAACAGGTTTGACCTTATACTTGCCCACATAGACCGCTATCCCTCGAGCAATGTAGAAAAGCTGGTTGACCTTGGGATAGTAGCCCAGATAAATACGGCGCATATAAAGAGGCATCACAACATGAAGAGAATAAACGGGTGGATTAGTGAGGATGCCGTATGGGCAATCGGAAGCGATATTCACGGCAAGGATAAAAAGGCCTGTAAATCCTTTAAAAAAGCCTGCAGAACATTCAAATATGATATAGAGGATATATTCAGACACACCGAACAGCTGATAAAGGGCGCTGAACTGATATAGAAAAAAGGATATGTGAGGGTTTTACTCACATATCCTTTATATTTTTATTTAGTTTTTTGAGGAAGGGAGGGTAAACCAGAAGCAGACGCCGTCATCGGTATTATAAACTCCGCAGCTGCAGCCCTGATTTTTAATTATTGCGCTGACGATAGAAAGCCCCAGACCGAATCTTCCTTCGCTTCGGCTGTGGGCCTTATCGGCACGCCAAAAGCTTTCCCAGATGTTCGGCATAATTTCGGCAGGAATTTTTTCTCCCGTATTAAAGACCTTGATTTTTATAAAGCCGTCGGTCTTTTCAAAAACGAGGGTTACCCGACCGTTTTCGTCTGTGTGAGAAAGGGCATTTTCAAAATAGCTTTTAAGTATCTGTTCGGTCTGGATAATATCGGAACAAACCGTAACCTCGGTGGGAATTTGGTTTAAAACTGTAATGTCGGGACGGCTTTTAAATATTTTTTCCGACATATCTTCAATGATTTGTGAGATGTTAAAAACCTCATTGGTAAAGGGAATCTGACCCGACTCATATTTTGACAGATCAAGAATACTCAGAACCAGACGGTTCATACGCTCGGCCTCGTCGATTATAGTGTCGCAGTAGGAATCCTTTGAAGCCGAATTAACATTGAGTTTAAGGCCCTCCGCATAACCGCTTATGATAGAAAGGGGAGTTTTCAGCTCGTGAGAAACATTGGCTACAAAGGCCTTTCTCATAACATCAAGACGGTGCTCGAGCTCGATTTCATCCATAAGCTGAGCGTTGGTTCGGCGCAGCTCCTCGAGAGAAATGTCAAGCTTGTCTGAAAGATTGTTTATCGAATTTGCAAGCTGACCTATCTCATCGTTTGAGTCGAGATTTACCTTGTTAGTAAAATCAAGCTCGGACATATTTTCGGTAATACGGCTCATCTCGGCAATAGGCTTTGAGAATTTCCGAGAGAATATAAATATCCAGACAAGAGATGCCAGAAGGCAGATTAGGGCGATGAGAGATATAAACTCACTGGCAACCTCGGCGCTGTTTTCTAGAATATCGGTCTGTATGCGAAGCTCGGTAATTACCCCTCCGCTTTCTCTTTTACAAAGAAGATATTTCTTACCGCTTAGCCGTGATATCGCCTGTTCTACAATAGCGCCGTCTGCCTTTACCGAACGTTTTAGGGTTTCCATATCCTCGTGGTTCATAGCAAAGCCCGGGCGGTCAAAGCCCGAGTGAATAAAGTCCATCATCTGCGAACCGATGGTGGTATAGAGTATTTGGCCGTTTGTCTGATATATTTCTACATCAAAATTATATTTGTCGGTAATTTCGTTTATTTTATCGGTAACCTCGTCTGAATCGCTTAAGTTTACCTTGGTCAGAAGGGCGGATTTATCTACAAGAATTCGCTCTTCCTTAAGGGTAAAATAGCCTGTAAGAAGGGCACTGTTTGCGAGGGCGATTATAATAACAAATACCGCAAAAATAGCCGCAATATTTATAAAAAGCTTAACCCAAAGCTTACTTGTCAAAACTTTACACTTCAATTTTATAACCTATACCGTAGACCGTTTTAAGCTTAGCGGCGCCGAACTCTCCAAGCTTCAATCTGAGCCTTGCAATATGAGAGTCGACCGTTCTGGTGTCGCCTGTGAAATCATATCCCCAGACCGAGTTAAGCAGTTGGTCACGGCTTAATACCTTTCCTGAATTTTTAACCAGACAGCAGAGTATTTCAAACTCCTTAAGTGTGAGGTCGAGCGGTTTTGAATCAAGGGTGGCAACATAGGCATCGTAATCTATAACAAGGCCGTCGGCTTGTCTATCCTCGCAAACTGCCGAGGAACTACGCCTTATCAGCGCCTCGGCACGTTTTACAAGCACCGCAGGGGAAAAGGGTTTGGTAACATATTCATCTGCCCCGTTTTCAAAGCCGGTCAGCATATCAAAATCTTCACTTCGAGCCGAGAGCATAATTATAGGAACATTCGAAACCGCCCTTATTTCTCGGCAGGCAGTCCAACCGTCCTTTTCGGGCATCATTATATCGAGAATGACAAGAGAAATATCCTTGTTTTCCAAAAAGACCTTTACCGCATCTTCTCCGTCATATACGGTTAAGGGCTTATACCCTGCTGCTGAAAAGAAGTCGGCAAGGAGTTCACAAATCTTTTTTTCGTCATCCGCAATAAGTATTTTCTCAGCCATTTTTCCACCTCCAATATGTTAAGTATATAATATTTTTCATATTTAGTCAAAATATTATGAAACTGTGAATTTTAAAATAATTGAAAAATGCTTTATTATATGTTAGAATTAACTGAATATATACACTAAGGAGAGAACAAGGTGTCCTATCCGCTCGAAAAAATAAGAAATTTTTGTATTGTTGCTCATATCGACCACGGCAAATCCACTCTGGCAGACAGACTTCTGGAGCTTACCCAGTCGGTCTCTGAACGTGATATGGAGGAGCAGCTCCTCGATAGTATGGACCTCGAGAGAGAGCGTGGAATTACGATAAAGGCTCACGCCGTTACCCTTTATTATAAGGCTAAGGACGGAGATGAATATGAGCTTAATTTAATAGATACCCCCGGCCACGTAGACTTTAACTATGAGGTTTCCCGTTCACTTGCCGCATGTGAGGGTGCGGTACTGGTGGTCGATGCCTCACAGGGAATAGAGGCACAGACACTGGCTAACACCTATCTTGCGGTTGACCACGGACTTGAGATATTGCCTGTTGTAAACAAAATAGACCTCCCCTCTGCCGATGCAGACAGGGTAATAAATGAGATTGAGGATATAATCGGAATTCCCGCCGAGGATGCCCCCAGAGTTTCGGCAAAGACGGGAATTAATATCGAAGAGGTATTAGAGAGAATAGTTACCGATATCCCTGCCCCCGAGGGAAACAGGGAGGAGCCTCTTTCCGCCCTCATTTTCGACTCTTACTATGATGCCTATAAGGGTGTTATAGTTTATTTCCGTGTTGTTTCGGGAAGAATTAAAGCCGGAGACAGAATAAAAATGATGGCGACCGGGGCCACCTTTGACGTTGTTGAGGTCGGCAGAAAAAGAGCCACCTCAATGGAAATTTGCGACTGTCTTGAGGCGGGAGAGGTAGGATACCTCGCCGCCTCCATAAAGACGGTAGGGGATGCCCGTGTCGGCGATACGATAACCCTGTCTGATGCGCCGTGCAGTCAGGCTCTTGCAGGCTACCGCAAGGTAAACCCCGTTGTTTTCTGCGGAATTTATCCCGCCGACGGCGCCCGTTATACCGACCTTCGTGAAGCCCTTGAAAAATTACAACTTAACGATGCCTCGTTGCTTTTTGAGCCCGAAACCTCAACCGCTCTCGGCTTTGGCTTTCGGTGCGGCTTTTTGGGACTGCTCCATATGGAGATTATTGAGGAAAGACTTGAGCGTGAATTCAATCTTGACCTTGTTACAACCGCTCCGAGCGTTATTTATAAATTTGATTTGACCGACGGTAGTACGATAGAGGTCGACAACCCGACCAACTATCCCGACCCCGCCTTTATCAGCGACGCTTATGAGCCTGTTGCAGATGTTCATATTTACAGCCCGAGTGAGTATGTCGGAACCATTATGGAGCTCTGTCAGCAGCGCAGAGGGGAATATACCGATATGAAGTATATGGGCGACAGGGTGGATATACACTATATAATGCCTATGGGCGAGATAGTTTATGACTTTTTTGACGCTTTAAAATCTCGAACAAAAGGCTATGCAAGTTACGACTATGAGCCAAAGAATTACAAAAAATCAAAGCTTGTTAAGCTTGATGTACTACTTGCCGGTGACGTTGTCGATGCCCTTTCCTTTATCGTGCATACCGACAACGCTTACCCAAGGGCGAGAAGAATAGCCGAAAAGCTCAAGGAGTTTATACCCCGTCAGCTTTTTGAGGTTCCGATTCAGGTTGCTGTGGGCGGAAAGATAATTGCCCGTGAGACCGTAAAAGCGCTTCGTAAGGATGTTCTTGCAAAATGCTACGGCGGAGATATAACCCGTAAAAAGAAGCTTCTGGAAAAACAGAAGGAAGGTAAAAAGAGAATGCGTCAGCTCGGCAACGTCGAGGTGCCTCAGGAGGCATTCATGGCCGTGCTTAAGCTCGACGAATAATGCTTTAAGTAAAATAAAAAACAAAAGGAGGAGATGCAGGATGGCAGCAAAATCCAGACTGGAAAAGGAAAACAGCACGTCATTTCTTAAAAATGTTCTTATGCTTATGTTTTCTCAGGTGCTTGTCAAGGTTCTGGGACTGATATACCGTATCCTTATTGTCGATGCCGAGGGCTTCGGAGATGTCGGCAACGGCTATTATGCTACGGGCTATCAGATTTATATGGTCCTACTTGCAATATCCTCTATCGGAATACCCAATGTAATCTCAAAGCTTGTTTCCGAGCGTGTTGCAAAGGGAGATTTCAGGGCGGCTCAAAGGGTATTTAAGGTTTCAATGGCGATATTTGTTACCTTTGGCGCTTTACTTGGAATACTGCTTTTTGTTTTTGCCGACTATATTGCCACCGTTCTTTTAAAGGCTTCGGGTGTAAAATACACCCTTATGGTATTATCCCCTGCAATCTGTATGGTCTCTGCCTCCGCAGTGTTCAGAGGATATTTTGCCGGAATGGGCAGTATGAAGGCAAACAGCACCTCACAGGTAATAGAGCAGTTTTTTAACTGTATTCTGTCGGTCGGCTTTGTTTATGCCTGTGTCGGAAAGGATACCGCAATTATGGCGGCGGCAGGAAATCTGTCTACGACCATAGCCTGTCTTACGGCGGTAATCTATCTTGTCATTTATTATAGAGGCCGAAAGTCCGAAATAAAGGCGCAGTATTCTTCACAAACCTTTCAAACCGAACAGATACCCCTTAAAAGACTCGTATTTATCATACTTTCGGTTTCGATACCCCTTAGTATCAGTTCACTTATTTCTACTGCAAACTCGGCAATAGATACTGTTACGGTAAGCCGCTGTATACAGAATGTTTTTTCCTCGGTAATAACCGATGCCGCAGCCCTTGAGGAAAAGGCAATGTTCCTTTACGGAATGCTTCAAAAAACCGAAACGGTAACCCATCTTCCTCTTGCCATAAGCTCGACACTCTGCGCAGCAATAGTACCTGCAATTTCTTCTGCTTTAGCCCAAAACGACAAAGCCTCGGCGGGCAGAAAAATCTCCTCATCGGTATTTATAAGCTCACTGCTTATCTGCCCTTGTATGGGCGGACTTCTGGTTCTCGCCGAGCCGATTCTGCGGCTGTTATATCCGAGCGCTCCCGACGGCGCACTGCTTTTACAGCTTTTTGTGCTTATTTTACCCCTCTCATCGCTGACCTATATCTTAAACGGTATACTTTACGGAACAGGAAAGCTCTTTACTCCCGCCGTTGCCCTCGGAATAGGAGCGGTAATAAAGCTTGGACTGAACATTCTTCTTATAAGCATACCCGAGATAAATATTTACGGCGCAGTTATCAGCACGGTTATTTATCAGACGGTAGTGTTTATTATAGAAACGGTGGTCGTTTACCGCACGATTGAGATAAGACTGGATTATGTAAAATCCTTCTTAAAGCCCTTCTTATCTGCCTCGGTTATGAGCCTTGCGGTCTGGGGAGCACACCGAGTGCTTAGCGGCTTTATCGGCAACACACTTTCAACACTTATTTCGGTGCTTGTAGGAATTGCAGTATACGCATTAGCTCTTTTTGCCTTTAAAACCTTTAATAAAGAGGATATAGAGGAATTCCCGATGGGAAGCCGTATAGCAAAGCTTTTGTCAAAGGTGGGACTTCTTCGATGAAGACATATACCACCGTCCTTTTCGACCTTGACGGTACAATTTCAGATAGCGGCAAAGGCATAACCAATTCGGTAAAATACGCCCTTTCAAAATTCAAAATAGCAGAAAATGACTGGAATAAGCTAAAGGCATTTATCGGACCTCCGCTTTACGCCTCATTTGAAAAATATTACGGATTTTCAAAAGAAGAAGCGGTAAAGGCGGTAGAATATTACCGAGAGTATTATAATGCCGGAGGCATTTTTGAGCTTGAGTTGTACGACGGTATAATTGACCTGCTTAAATACCTTAAAGCCTTGGGGAAAAAGACTATTCTTGCAACCTCAAAGCCTGAAATCTATGCCGAACGGATAGCCGAAAGGTTTCGGTTCGCAAAATATTTAGATAACATTTCGGGCGCAACTATGGACGGAAGTCTGATAGAAAAGGATGATATAATAAAATATGCCCTTGACAGAGTCGGGGTTACCGATATAAATAGCTGTGTTATGATAGGGGACCGAAGCTTTGATGTTTTAGGGGCAAAACGACTCGGTATCGACTCTATCGGCGTGACCTGGGGCTACGGTACAAGACAAGAACTTGCCCAAGAGGGAGCCACCTACATAGTTGACAAGCCTTCGCAAATTAAAAACATTATAATCTGATAGCAAAAGAGCCGAAGCATCCGCTTCGGCTCTTGGGCGCTATTTCATCATTGTCTGAATTCCCGATACGAAATCGCCGACTGCCTTTACAGCCTTGGTCGACCCCTTTTGAATCTTGTGGTCATTTCTTTTTAATAACATTTTTCCTGCCGTCATAGCTACCGCTCCGATAGCAATACCTGTCATAGCGCCCTTCGCAAATCCTTTTGCGTCCTTCATAAAAATCATCCCTCACTTTCCGATTTTAGTATTCTCTGAAAGTGAGGGATTTATTTTTTATCTTTTAATTTTCAAAAAATTGCTTATACCAAATGAGGAAGGTATATACAGTCCAGATTTTGCGACTTGCATCCTCGGCGCCTTTCCTGTGTCGCTCAAGAAGCTTTAAAAGCTGCTTTTCGTTAAAGAATTTCTTTGCATTTTCGCTTTCAAATTCTGTTTTAACTACTGTATAATAGGGCTCCTCTTTGAGCCAGACACGAATCGGTACGGGGAAGCCGAGCTTGTCCTTTCTTGCCGTTCTCTCGGGAAGCGTCTTTTCGGCGGCAAGGCGCAGAGCAAGCTTTGTCGTTTTTGTATTAACCCTGTGCTTTGTCGGAATACGCTGGGCAAGTTCGAGCACCTTTTTATCAAGGAAGGGAACACGAAGTTCTAAGGAGTTTGCCATACTGGTTTTGTCGGCTTTGAGAAGAATGTCTCCGACCAGCCACATATGAAGGTCGAGATACTGCATCTTTGTGACGGTATCGTAATCCTTTACCTCGTCATAATATTTTTTACAAATGAGGGTGGGGTCGACCGCATCCTTTGAGACCTTTAAAATTTTATTTCGCTCTTTTTTGGAGAAAATATAAGCGTTGCCTATAAATCTTTCTTCAATGGTTTTTCCTCTGCGAACAATATAGTTTATACCATGCTTTTTGGGCAGAGGAGAGCAGATTTTGGATAAAAATCTTCTTATAAAGAAGGGAAGCTTGTCATATGCGGTAAGCGTAATCGGCTCCTGATATATGCGGTAACCGCCGAAAAGCTCGTCGGCGCCCTCACCGCTCATTACAACCTTAACATGCTCTGATGCAAGTTTTGAAACAAAGTAAAGAGCGATTGCCGCAGGATCTGCCAAGGGCTCGTCCATCTGATACTGTATTTTCGGAAAAGTCTCCCAATACTCCTCGGGAGTAATTTCCTTTGCGATATTTTCTACATTTATAGTTTTTGCAAAATCCTTTGCATAATTTATTTCATTGTATTGGTCATTTTTGGATTTAAAACCGACCGTGAAGGTCTTGTCTACATTTGCCGCCTCGGCAATATAGCTTGAGTCAATACCACTCGAAAGAAATGAGCCAACCTCAACATCGGCAATTTTGTGAGCGGCGACCGATTCACGAACAGCCTTGTCTGTCAGCTCTGCCCAATCTTCCAGACTGCCGTCTTCGGCCTTGAAATCGGGCCTGAAATAACGCTCTATCTCCATTTTTCCGTCTTTATAGCGGAAAAAGTGGGCGGGAGGCAGCTTGTAAACGTTTTTGAAAAAGGTTTCCTTGATCGCTGAATACTGGAAGGAAAGATAGTGAGCGAGAGCCTCCTCGTTAAGCTCTTTTTCAAAGGAGGGGTGGCAAAGGAAGGACTTTATTTCCGAGCCGAAGATAAACGAATCGCCCATATTTGCATAGTAGAAGGGCTTTATTCCAAAGATATCACGGCAGCCGAAAAGTGAGCCGTCCTTTATATTATGAATGACAAAAGCGTACATTCCTCTTAGCCTTTTCGGTAGCTCCTCGCCCCACTCCTCAAAGCCGTGGATAAGTACTTCTGTGTCACTTCTGGTTTTAAAGTCGTGACCTGCCGCAACAAGCTGCTCACGAAGCTCTAAAAAGTTATATATCTCGCCGTTAAAGGTTATAACAAGAGAACGGTCCTCGTTATACATCGGCTGGTCGCCGCCCTCAAGGTCGATAATAGAAAGTCTTCTGAAGCCCAGACAGGCCGACTCTCCCACATACATACCCTCAGAGTCGGGACCACGGTGGATGATTTTGTTCATCATCTCGCCAAGGACGCTGCCGTTATCCTTTATTTGATTTGTAAATCCCACAAATCCGCACATCAGATTATATCTCCTAAAATTTATTTTTACTATCTTATCTGGCCGTCGCCCTCAATGACATATTTATATGAGGTAAGCTCAGAAAGTCCCATAGGACCTCTTGCGTGAAGCTTCTGGGTAGAAATTCCGATTTCAGCGCCCAGTCCGAACTCTCCGCCGTCGGTAAAACGGGTTGAGGCATTGACATAAACCGCCGCAGAGTCAACCGCCCTTTTAAAATACTCGGCGTTTGCCTCATTCTCTGTTATTATTACCTCGCTGTGACGGGTGGAATACCTTTCAATATGCTCTACCGCCTCTTTTATATCCTTTACTATCTTTACCGAAATTTTGTAGTCAAGAAATTCTCGGCCAAAATCATCCTCGGTTGCCCTTATGGCATAGGGGAGAATGTCACAGGTCTTTTCGCAACCGTAAATTTCAACATTGCCCTCGTTTTTAAGTCTGTCGCATATTACGGGAAGTGCCTTTTTAGCAATATCCTCGCAGACCAGAAGGCTTTCCAGTGCGTTGCAGACCGACGGACGCTGAACCTTGCCGTTGAAAATTATGTCTGACGCTTTATTTATGTCGGCAGAGCAGTCAACAAAGGCGTGGCAGTTGCCTGTCCCCGTTTCAATAACCGGAACGGTTGAGTTTTCAACCGCCGCCTTTATAAGCCCTGCGCCGCCTCTTGGAATAAGAACATCAATGTAGCCGTTTAAGGTCATAAGGTCGGTTGCAGACTGACGGGAGGTATCGCTGACAAGCTGTATACAGTCGGGATTAAAGCCGACCGATTCTATAGCCGCTCTCATAATTTCTACCGTCTTAAGATTTGAATTTATAGCCTCTTTACCGCCACGCAAAATTACTGCAGAGCCTGATTTCAGAGAAATGGCGGCGGCATCGCTTGTAACATTTGGTCTTGCCTCATATATAATGCCGACAACTCCGAACGGAACCGATATTTTTGTTATCCTGATACCGTTCGGGCGGTGCGATGAGGATAATGTTATGCCCACCGGGTCGCTCAGCTTACACAGAGCCTCAACACCCTCTGCCATAGCAAAAATTCTGTCTTTGCCGAGGGCTAAACGGTCGAGCAGAGCGGCAGACATGTTTAAAGCCTTGCCGTTTTCTATATCCTCTTTATTTGCCTGTTCAATAGACTCAAAGTTTTCTCTTAAAGCCCTTGCTATCGCAAGAAGGGCCCTGTTCTTTTGCTCGGAATCGGCGAGGGCCAACTGCCTTGCCGCAACCCGAGCCGCCTGTCCCATAGAAATGAGTGAGTTCATTTATTTCACCTTTACATGTGTTCCGATTTCATAGCCGTCAAAGATATCAAACAGCTTTTTGGGGTTATCGCCCGACATAATTATGGTTTCAATCCCGTTATCAAGAGCGAATCTTGCCGCCTCAAGCTTTGTTCTCATACCGCCCGTACCCTTGTCTGTTCCGTTGCCGCCTGCGGCGTTTATCATTTCGTCGGTAATTTCGGTCAGGGTATGTACAAGTCTGGCGTCGGGATTTTCCCTCGGGTCATCGTCATAATATCCGTCTATATCGGTAAGAATAATAAGTCCCTCGGCCTCGATAAGAGTTGCAACGATTGCCGAAAGATTGTCGTTGTCACCGAAAAGAAGCTCCTCTACCGAAACCGAGTCGTTTTCATTTACGATAGGAACGGCACCGTATTCAAGCAGAGCCTTGAAGGTGTTTATTATATTTTCCTTTCGGTCCGGGTGTTCGATAACATCTCGGTTGAGAAGAATCTGCGCCGTAACATAGCCGTATTCCGAAAAGGTTCTGTCGTAAAGGCTCATAAGGTCGCACTGACCGACAGCCGCCGCTGCCTGCTTACCCTTTACATCTTTTGGTCTGCAGGGCAGACGCAGTCGGTTGACGCCTACGGCAACCGCACCCGAGGAAACTATGATAACCTCTATATCACGGTTCTTAAGGTCGCTGACCACACGGCAGAGCTGTTCTATTCTGCGAAGATTGGGTTTGCCGTTTTCATAGGTAAGGGATGAAGAACCAATTTTAATAACTATTCTTTTGAAGTCTTTAAAGCCCATATATAACACCTCAAACTACATCATTGAAATGACTATTATCAAATCTATCGATTTGGCGTAGAAACAGCACTTTAGGTACTGTTTCTACATTTAATAGTCATTATAACACATCTTTTTATAATTTACAATTTATACTTTATTTTTGGACAATTTTTTAGTATACTTAAAAATGCAAAATAATTTTTAAGAGGTTAATGATGAGTTTACTTTCAAAAATTTTCGGAAATTATAGCGAAAAGGAAATAAAAAGAATACTTCCTTTGCAGAAAAAGGTGCTTGAGCTCGAGGAGGAATATAAAGCCCTTTCGGACGATGACCTTAAAGCAAAGACCGAGGAGTTTAAATACCGACTGCAAAACGGAGAAACACTTGACGATATTCTGCCCGAGGCCTTTGCCGCCTGTCGTGAGGCGGGGGACAGAGTGCTCGGCATGAGGCATTTCCCTGTACAGATAATCGGCGGAATAGTTCTTCATCAGGGAAGAATCAGCGAGATGAAAACGGGCGAAGGTAAAACCCTTGTGGCAACCCTTCCCGCATATCTTAATGCTCTGTCTGGCAAGGGGGTTCATATTGTAACCGTAAATGACTACCTTGCAAAGCGTGACTCCGAGTGGATGGGCAAACTCTACAGATTTATGGGTCTTTCGGTAGGACTTATAATTCACGGAATGACAAACGAGGAGAAAAAGGCGGCATACAATGCCGATATAACCTACTGCACAAATAACGAGCTCGGCTTTGATTATCTTCGTGATAATATGGTCATTTATAAGGAGAACCGAGTTCAGAGGGGTCACAATTTTGCCATTGTCGACGAGGTTGACTCCATTCTGGTCGACGAGGCGAGAACACCCCTTATTATTTCGGGACAGGGGGATAAGTCGACCGACCTTTATATCAGGGCAAACCGCTTTGCAAAAGGACTGAAAATCGTAAAGGTCGCAGAAACCGACGATAAGATATCCGACGAAGAACAGGCATTTGACGGCGACTATGTTGTTGACGAAAAGGCGAAAACCTGTGTTCTTACTCCTTCGGGCGTTAAAAAAGCGGAGGACTATTTCGGGCTCGAAAACCTCAACGATGCCGAGAATATTACCATTTCCCACCATATTCAACAGGCTATCCGTGCCCACGGTATTATGAAGCGTGACGTTGATTATGTCGTTAAGGATGGAGAGGTAATAATCGTTGACGAGTTTACGGGACGCCTTATGTTCGGCAGACGCTACAACGAGGGACTTCATCAGGCGATTGAGGCAAAAGAGGGGGTTACCGTTGCCCACGAATCAAAAACTCTGGCATCTATTACCTTCCAGAATCTCTTCCGACTCTACTCAAAGCTTTCGGGAATGACCGGAACGGCTATGACCGAAGAGGGAGAGTTCAGAGAGATATACAGACTCGATGTTATTGAAATACCGACCAACAAAGAGGTTGTACGTGTCGATGAGCCCGATGTCGTATACAAGAGCGAAAAGGCAAAGTTCAATGCAGTTATTGACCAGATAGAAGAGTGCAACCAAAAAGGTCAGCCTGTCCTTGTCGGCACAATTACAATCGAAAAATCCGAGCTTTTAAGCTCAATGCTCAGGCGCAGAGGAATAAAGCATAATGTCCTTAATGCAAAGCATCACGAAAAGGAAGCTGAGATAATCGCCCAGGCAGGAAAACTCGGCGCCGTTACCATCGCTACAAATATGGCAGGACGAGGCACCGATATTATGCTTGGTGGTAATGCCGAATATCTTGCGAAGAGTGAGCTTAAGAAAATGGGCTACAGCGATGAGATTATCGCCGAGGCCACAGGCTACGGGGATACCGAGGACGCCGATATACTAAAGGCAAGAGGCGAGTTTGCAGAGTATTACACCGCCTACAAAAAGGAGATAGCCCCCGAAGCCCAAAGCGTTAAGGAGGCAGGCGGTCTATTCATCATAGGAACCGAGCGCCACGAGTCAAGGCGAATAGACAATCAGCTCAGAGGCCGTGCAGGTCGACAGGGCGACCCCGGAAGAACACGTTTTTATGTATCTTTAGAGGACGACCTTATGCGTCTTTTCGGTGGAGAGAAAATGACCGCTATGATGAACACCCTTGGTGTTGATGAGAATATGCCGCTGCAAAACGGTATGCTTTCCCGTTCGATTGAGTCGGCGCAGGGCAAGATAGAGGCAAGAAACTTCGCTATCAGAAAGAGTGTCCTTGAGTATGACGATGTTATGAACCGTCAGAGAGAGCTTATTTACGCCCAGAGAAATAAGGTGCTTGACGGAGAGGATATCCAGGAAACGGTTAGAAAGATGATAAACGATTTTGTCGATGCAACGGTGGCAGAATATCTTGAGGGAGATTCAGCTGACGAATGGAACATCGACGGACTTCGTGAATACTTCTCGGGTTGGTTGCTTGACGGGGACGACCTTGTTTACAGCGTCGATGAGCTTAACAATATAGAAACAGAGGATTTAGCCGACAGGATTAAAGAAAAGGCACAGGAGCTGTACGCCTCGAGAGAGGAGGAGCTTGGCGAGTCTGTTATGCGAGAGATGGAGCGTGTTATGCTGCTCAAGAGCGTTGATATCAACTGGATGGAGCACATAGATGCGATGGACCAGCTTAAACAGGGAATAAATCTCCGTGCATACGGTCAGCACAACCCTGTTGTTGAATACAGAAATGAGAGCTTTGATATGTTCTCGGCTATGACCGATGCTATTCGTGAGCAGACTGCAAAGCTTGTTCTTACCGTCCGTGTAAAGAAAAATGAAGAAATAAAGCGTGAAAAGGTGGCGGAGGAATCCGATACGGGAGGAGAAAAGACCACAGTTCGTGGTAAAGGCGTTGTATCAAAGAATGCCTTTTGCCCATGTGGAAGCGGAAAGAAATATAAACGCTGCTGCGGAAAAGATGAAGATTAAAACAAAAAAACGGTGCGTTGCACCGTTTTTTATATCTCTTCAATTTTAAGAAGATTTGTATTTCCTGACTTACCGGTTGTGTTTCCACCCGTAATTACTATTCGGTCGCCGTCATCAAGACTTAGAATCTTTTTGGCAATATTTTTTGCGGTGTAAAAAAGAACGTCGGTCGAGTTAAATTTCTCACACAAGGCGGGAATAACTCCCCAGGAAAGAGCAAGACGTCGCCAGGTGGCAGTGTCGGTGGTAAGTCCGATTATATCAACGGGGGAACGGAAGCGTGACACCATTCGTGCAGTCTTTCCCGAAAGGGAGCAGACAACTATCGCCTTAGCGTCAATATCTATAGCCATACCGCAGGTCGCATGTGAAATTGCATCTACGGTATTTTTTGTTTCTATTTCGGTAGTGTGAAAGCGTTTTTCGTAGTGGATATTGCTTTCGGTGGTCTCGGCAATCTTTGCCATAGCCCTTACCGCCTCAACACAGTATTTTCCCGCCGCAGTTTCCCCAGAGAGCATAATAGCGCTCGTACCGTCGTATACAGCGTTCGCAACATCGGATATCTCGGCTCTGGTCGGACGGGGATTTTGAATCATAGACTCAAGCATCTCGGTTGCGGTAATAACCCGTTTTCCGAGCATACGGCAGGTGGTTATAAGCTTTTTTTGTATAGAGGGCAGAAGCTCAAAGGGAATTTCAACCCCCATATCTCCACGGGCTATCATAATACCGTCACAGGCTTCACATATCTCTTCGATATTGTCAACGCCCGACTGGTTTTCAATCTTTGCAATAAGCTCGATATGGTCTGCGCCGAGCTCGTTTAAGAAATTTCGGACATCAATAAGGTCCTGTTTTCTTGAAACAAAGGAACAGGCGATGAAATCGACCTCGTTTTGAACCCCGAACCGAATATCAGCCTTATCCTGTTCGGAAAGGTATTTCTGCTTTAACACCTTTCCGGGAAAGCTCATGCTTTTTCGGTTTGAAAGCTCTCCTCCGCAAACAACCTTACATTCGATACGGGGACCTTCTACCCTTATCACTTCAAAGCAAAGAAGCCCGTTGTTAAGCAGAATGGTATCCCCTGTGTTAAGTTCTTTTGTAAGAGCAGGATAGTTTACCGAGACTATATTCTCATTACCCGAAACATCTTCTGTTGTAAAGGTAAAAAGGTCGCCATCTTTCAGCGTGACCTTGCCATTTTCAAAGCTTTTTATGCGGTACTCGGGACCTTTGGTGTCAAGCATTATAGCAATGGGAAGACCGAGGTCGTCCCTTACCTTTTTTACTAAATCTATTCTTTTTTGGTGCTCTTCATAGGTGCTGTGCGAGAAGTTCATTCTTGCGACATTCATACCCGCCTTGCAAAGTCCTGTGATTACCTCTTCGGTCTGGCTTGCGGGGCCTATGGTACAAACGATTTTAGTCTTTCTCATAAAACTCCTTCTAAATATTATTTTTAGAGCACATATATTCCCGATTCCAAGGACACGATTTCGTACTTATCGATAAACTTATAGTCGTATACCGGCTCTTCAAACTGGTAATAAAGCTCTGTAGTATAGTCATTTGTATCTATCTTCCAGATATCCATACTTTCTTTATTACAGATAAAAAGTTTGCTTCCGGCAGGGAATATGGAGACGGGGTTTGAAAAGGGAGAATTATTACCGCCGATTCTGAGCTCCTCACGCAGAGTGGACAGATTATATCTGACAAGGGTGTTCTTTTCGCCGTACGCTGCCCAAAGACTGTCCTGTGTTGCGGCTATAGAGTCGGGAACGGCACCCTGATAAGTAAGGCTTCCTTCCCAGGCGGGATATTCATTCATATCAAAGAGGATGGTTTTACCGTCCTCTTCAACCACAAAAACTCTCCCGTCGGGCAGCAACGCCGAACGGCAGTTAAGAAAGTTTCTGATATTTTTGGCAAATAGCTTATATTCCGAGCCAAACTTGGTCAGTGTATAGATACTTCTGGTTACATTGGAAATCTTTCCCGTATCAAAGGAAACCATTTTATAACCGACCTTCATTTCCTCCTTGGCTATTTCAAAAGGGTAGGCAAAAACAAAGCCGTTTGGCAGAGATAGGAGGGAAAGCGCCTTATGGGGAGAAACCTTATTCATTTTTTATCTCCTTTAAATCTTTAAAATTCCTTTTTCGAGCATACTTTGCGCCGCCAGAAGAATTCCTGCCTCGGCGCTGTGGAAATTAAGTCCGCCCTGAAGCCAGGCGGCATAGGGCTCACGCAAGGGAGCGTCTGCAGAAAGCTCAATGGAAGCGCCAAGTGTAAAGGCGCCTGCCGCCATGATGACCTTATCGTCATAGCCGGGCATATCCCAGGCCTCAGGCACAACGAATGAGTCAACGGGAGCACCCTTTTGCATACCCTGACAAAAGGCGACAAGGGCTTCGGGTGTGCGAAGAAGTACGCTTTCAATTATATCGGCTCTTTTAGCGTCGTATGCAGGGGTTGCCTCGTATCCCAAAAGACTGAAAAGTGCGGCAGAATATACTGCGGCCTTCAGAGCCTCACCGACCGTATGGGGTGCGGCAAAAAGGCCCATATAAAGCTCACGGTTGTGACCTAAAGAGGCTCCAACCTCTCGTCCCACACCCGCACAGGTAAGGCGGTAGGAACACTTTTCAATAAGGTCACGGCGTCCTGCTATATATCCGCCTGTTGGGGCGATTCCGCCACCGGGGTTTTTAATGAGAGAACCGGCAATAAGGTCGGCGCCGACACTTAAGGGCTCATCTTTTTCGACAAATTCGCCGTAGCAGTTATCGACAAGTATAAGTGTATCGGGCGAAACTGACTTTACGGCTCTGACAAGCTCTCCAATCTTATCGACTGTAAGAGAGGGGCGCAGACTGTAGCCACGGGAGCGCTGTATGTAGGCAACCTTGTGGTTTTTAGCTTTAAGGGCAACCTTAATTGCCTCAATATCAGGCTCACCCTTGTCATTAAGCTCAACCTGTTCATATTTTACGCCAAAGTCGGCAAGAGAGCCGTCGCTTTTGCCGTCAATTCCCAGAACGCCGATAAGGGTGTCATAGGGTCTTCCCGTAAGACAGAGCATACTGTCGTCGGGTCGGAGAACACCGAAAAGCATAACCGTAAGGGTATGTGTACCCGAAACAAAATTATGTCGGATAAGACTGTCCTCGGCGCCCACAGCCTCGGCAAAAACCTCCTCAAGCTTGTCTCTGCCGATATCTCCGTAGCCGTAGCCGGTTGAGATACCGAGATGCGCTTCGCTGACGCCGTTATTTATAAAGGAAGCCAGAACCTTGTGCTGATTATACCTTGCGATTTCGTCTATCCTATCAAAAACAGGCTTACACATAGCTACTGCCTGTTTATCAAAATCCAAAAGGCGCTCGTCAAGCTTAAAAAATTCTTTCATAATTACTCCATTCTGCCGAAAACGACCTTGTCTTTCAGTTCAAAACCGTTTCGCAGATAAAATTTTGTATTTTCATCATTTGCCGCAACGAAAAAGCCTCCGTCGCAAAGCGAAAGGAGCTTACAAAGAAGTTCCTTGCCCTTTCCTTTGCCTCTGTAATCGGGTGAAACCGCAATTCCGCTCATAACTGCGCCACCCTCATAGGTAAAGGCGAGAGTACCGCCGAATTCAGATAATACAGCCCTTGCCGCTAAGTGCCGCAGTCTGTGTGACACGTCGGGAGCAAAAACCTCAAAGGAGGGAAGATGGATATCGACATCCGAGCCCAAGTTGAGAGCGTCATACAACTCTTTTAAGGGAATATCCTGACACATATTCTCTGTAGCCGAACAGGTTCTGAAAAGAGAGTTTCTGGTTCTTTCAGGTGTAATCCCCAAGGCTTTACAGTTTTTGAGCTCTGTAAAAATAACCGAAGGACAAAGTACTGCCAGAAAATCTTTAATCTCCTCATAATCGGCATTATCACACCAGAGATTCACGCTGCCGCCGTCCTGTGAGAAAAGGGCGGTAATTTTTTCTCCAACCGTCTGCATATAAAAATTATTTTCAAGCACGCAGCCCGAAAAGGCGTTGAACTGTGCATATATTTTTGCCAGAGACATACAGCAAACAGATAGGTCTGGAAGCTCGGTAATCTTTTTTATCATACAAGCTCTCCCGATGCTGTCTTTTCTATCATTTTAAGGGCTATTTCATACATTCCTCGGATATCCCTCAAATCTGCAAGGCAGTTTGCCGAATGTATATATCTGCAAGGGACGGATATTGCAAGGGTTGGAACGCCGCTCTTTGTAAGATGAATGGCGCCCGAATTGTTTCCGCCCGAGGCAGCCGCCTTTGGCTGACATTTTATTCCGAGTGACATCGCCGCATTATAAAGTCTGCGGTCATAAAGGGTAGAACGGTCCATAAAGGAAATAGCGGGACCGCCAGAGCAAACACAAACTCTGCTCTCGTCGGCTACCCCGTGGATATCGGCGGCAGTTGTAGCCTCAAGCACGATAGCGCAGTCGGGGGAAACGGTAAATGCGGCCGTCTTTGCGCCTCGGCAGCCGACCTCCTCCTGCACAGTGAAGGTAGCGCAAAAATCATATTCGGTGTCGGTCTGAAGAAGCTTTATAAGAACGGCTACTCCCGCCCTGTCGTCAATGGCTCTCGACATTATCATATTATCGCCTAGCATTTCAAAGTCAGCCTCTAAAACTGCAGTGTCGCCAAGGGATATAAGGCTTTCAGCCTCCTCCTTTGATGAGGCGCCGATATCGATATATAGACTGTCGGTTTTTGTGTAGACTTTTTTCTCCTCCGCAGAGCAAAGATGTACAGGCTTTGCTCCGATAACACCGACGGTTCCGTTTTCAAAAATCACTCTGCCCGACTGGATAACGGCAGGGGAAATGCCTCCTACGCACTGGAATTTTACAAATCCGTCAGAGGTAAAAGCCGATGCGATAACTCCTATCTCATCCATATGAGCGTCGACCATTATCTTTTTCAAAGGATGCTTTTTGCCCTTTTTAAAACAGATGAGGTTTCCGTTTTTGTCGACCAAACACTCGGCAAAGCCTTGGACCTCACTCTTAATAAAATCACGAAGCTTATCCTCTCTGCCCGATACGGCGGGAATTTGACACAGCTCCTTTAAAAGCTTATCCATTAAAGGCACCTCCCGTCAGAATATATGCTTCAAGAAGGTCGCAGACAGAATATATATCCAAAAGGTCGACCACTTCAAAGGGAGTATGCATATTACGCAGAGGAATAGATAAAAGAGCACAGGGCACTCCGCATTTTGAGATCGATATAACATCGGCATCGGTACCTGTTTTGCCTCCCATAACCTCGCTTTGATAGGGAATATTCTTCTCTTTTGCCAGGTCGGTCAGGCGGTCGGTCATTTTTTTGTTAAGTATCGGGGATATCCCAATCATTGCACCCTTGCCGAGCACACCGCATTTTTCGGGAGGGATATTGGGGGCAGAGCCAAAGCTTACGTCTATTGCAATCGCCTCGTCGCACTCTGTTGCAAAGGCGCCGGTCACAGCGCCCCTCGTGCCGAGCTCTTCCTGTTCAGAAAGCAGTATTATAATGTTGTAGGGGATATCCTTATCGTATATTCTTGAGGCCAGTTCAATAAGACAGGCAACTCCTGCTCTGTCATCGAGGGCTTTTCCGCAGAGCCTGTCGGCTGACAGAGAAAGGGGAAAGGAGTTATAGGAAACAAAATCTCCGACCGATATCTGCTCACGGGCATTTTCTCCGAGTCCCGTATCAAGCAGGATATCTTCAAGGCAAACGACAGAAGCTTCCTCCTTTACAAGATGGGGAGGAACGCTTGTGAAGAGGGCGGTAAGCTCCTTTTTTGCGTGAACGGTTACCTTGGTTGCGGGTAAAATGCGAGGGTCTATACCGCCGACATTTGAAACCTTTAAAAACCCATCCTCAAGCACCGAGGTTACGACAAAACCCACCTCGTCTATATGAGCATCAAGAACAAGGGTGCGGTCTGCACCCTTGTTTATTCTTGCTATAACGCCGACGGCACCGAAATTATCAACCTCGGCATATTTTGAGAGTTCTCCTTTAGCAAGGTCGGCAGCGGCTCGGATATTTCCTAAAGTGGCCGCCTCAGACAAGGAGAAGAGAAGTTTTTTAATATCCATTATAACGACATAACCTTTTCTTTGAAGAATTTGCCCCTTGCGGCAAAATTGGGGAAGGCGTCAAAGGAGGCACAGGCGGGGGAAAGGGTGACGATATCGCCCGACTTCGCAATACTGTTTGCAATCTCTATAGATTCGCCGAGATTGTTAGTCTTAATGATTTCGGGACAGCCCTCGCAAAACGCCTCGCACTCAATAACGGCATTTTCTATCGCATCGGCGGTTGGACCGCAAAGGATAAGGGTTTTAACCTTTTCGCAGACGTAGGGAGCCATCGGCTCGAAAGGAATATGCTTATCATAGCCTCCCGCAAGGAGAATTACCTTTTGGTCAAAGGCCTTAAGACCTGCAATGGTTCTGGTCGGACTGGAGGCTATAGAATCGTTGTAATACTTTACTCCGCCTACCTCACGCACGAATTCAATTCTGTGCTCAACCCCGGCAAACTCCTTTGCAACCTTGCGGATGTTCTCGGCGCTGACATAGCCCCAAACGGCCGAAATAGCTGCGAGATAGTTTGCGACATTGTGGTCGCCCAGAATGGTAATATCGTCACGGTGCATAATGGGAGCGTCTATACCTCGGTAGGACATATGGAGGGTACCCTCCTCGTCAAGCCAGGCGCCGTTCTTCACTCTGCGCTCCATACTGAAACCGAGCGACTGACCACGGACAAAATCACGAAAACCGTTTGTTATACCGTTGTCGTAGTTGAGAACGGTGCGTGAAAAGGCATTCTGATGCAGAATGACATTCTTTTTTGCCTCAACATATTCGTCCATATCCTTATGAATGTCCAGATGGTTAGGGGCAACATTTGTAACCACCGCAACATCGGGGCTCTTTCTCATTGATATAAGCTGGAAGGAAGAGAGCTCGACGACGACAAAGTCCTCGGGCTTAATATTATCAATTTCGGGAAGAAGAGGATTACCGATATTTCCGCCGACGTGGACCGTTTTGCCCTGTTTTTTAAGCATCTCTGCGATAAGGGTGGTGGTGGTAGTCTTTCCGTCGGAACCGGTTACCGCAAAAACGGTTGCGGGGCAAAGGTCAAAAAAGACCTCCATTTCGCTTGTTACGGCAATTCCGTTCTTTCTCGCACTTGAAAGCTCGGGGAGATTAAAGCTCATACCGGGGGTGCGGAATATTATGTCAACCTCAAGATTGTCGAGATAACCGCTGCCGAGCCTAAGCTCTGCACCCGCCTTTTCAAGACGGTCGGCCAGTTCACCTATCTGCTCACGGTTGCGCTTATCACAGGCGTAAACGGTTGCACCCTTGGATAAAAAATTCAGAATAAGCGGAGTGTTGCTTATACCGATACCGCACATGGCTATTCTTTTAGAAGATATATTGTCCCAAAACTGTTTGCAATCCAAAGAAATTCCTCCCCAAAGCTGAAATTGGAAAATTTTCGCATATATATTTATTATACTTCCATTCCTTTAAAATATCAATAGAATTAAGTTATATAAAGACAATAAAATATTCTGTCATTTTTTGCAAAATTTTTGATTGAAAAAAGTCGGACCATGTACTATAATGTATATATTGATTAGTAGCGGATTGCTAACGTCTTCAGGGAGTGGGTTTTGTGGAGCTTCTAAAGGAGAAAATTTTAGAATGCGGCATTGTGGCCGAGGGCGATGTGCTCAAGGTCTCTAGCTTTGTAAACCACCTTATCGATATTGACCTTATGGTCGAGGTCGGTAAAGAATTTTACAGGCTTTTTAAGGATGACAAGCCCACAAAAATACTTACAATTGAATCATCGGGTATAGGCATCGCCTGTCTTGCTGCACAGTTTTTTTCTGTGCCGGTGCTCTTCGCCAAGAAATCCAAATCGAGCAATATTTCAAGCGAGCTTTATACCGCCAAGGTTCCTTCGTTTACCCATGGAAATGTATCTGACATAGTGGTTTCGAAGGAGTTTTTACATAAAGAGGACAAGGTTCTTATAATTGATGACTTTCTTGCCAACGGTTGCGCCATTATAGGCCTTAAAAGCATCTGCGAACAGGCAGGTGCCGAGATAGTCGGCGCAGGTATAGTCATTGAAAAGGTATACCAGGGCGGAGGGGACAAGCTTCGCCGAGAGGGCATGAGGGTGGAATCCCTCGCCGCCATAAAATCGATGTCGGTCGAAGGCGGAATTGAATTCGTTTAAAAAAGCGAAAAAGCTTTTTTAAATATATTAAACTTCTTTGAGGAGGAAAACAAAAATGAAAAAGTTACTCGCACTTCTTCTCGCCGTTGTAATGATCTTCAGCTTTGCAGCTTGCGGACAAAACGGCAAAGAGCTTCTCGGCATGAGCGATGCTCCTATCGCTGCAGTAGAAGTAAAGGTTGATTATGAAATCCCCGAGGATTTCAAAATTGGTTTCATCTGCTTACACGATGAAAACTCCACCTATGACCTTAACTTCCTTAATGCTGTCAATGCTATCCAGAAGGCTACCGGCCTTAAGGACGAGCAGGTTATCGTTAAGACCAACATTGGTGAAGATGACGCTTGCTACAACACAGCTAAGGACCTTGCTACACAGGGTTGCGACATTATCTTTGCAAACTCCTTCGGTCATGAAGCATTCATGATTAAGGCTGCAAGAGAATTCCCCGATGTTCAGTTCTGCCACGCTACAGGTACAAAGGCTCACACAGAAAATCTTCCCAACTATCACAACGCTTTCGCTTCTATCTATGAAGGCCGTTATCTCGCAGGTGTTGCTGCTGGTATGAAGCTCAATGAGATGATTGAGGCTGGCAAGATTACTGCAGAACAGGCTAAGATGGGTTATGTTGGCGCATTCACCTATGCAGAGGTTATTTCCGGTTACACTTCTTTCTATCTTGGCGCAAAGAGTGTTTGCCCCTCTGTAACAATGGATGTTCAGTTCACAGGCTCTTGGTATGACCCCACCGAAGAGAAGAACGCTGCTGAAGCTCTTATTGCTAAGAACTGCGTTCTCATTTCTCAGCATGCTGACTCTATGGGCGCTCCCGGTGCTTGCGAAGCTGCTGGTATCCCCAACGTTTCTTACAACGGCGCTACCTATGAGTCTTGCCCCGAAACCTTCATCGTTTCTTCCAGAATTGACTGGACTCCTTACTACAACTACATCATTAAGAGCGTTGTAAAGGGTGAAGAGATTGCTGCTGACTGGTGCGGCGGTATTGCTGAAGGCTCGGTAGTTCTTACCGGTATCAACCAGGATGTTGCAGCAGAGGGTACTGTTGATAAGATTAAGGAAGTAGTTAAGGGCTTTACTGACGGTACTGTTAAGGTATTTGATACCAAGACCTTCACCGTTGAAGGCAAAGAGCTTACAAGCTACATGGCTGACGTTGACGATATGGGCGACTATCAGCCTGATACCGAGGTTGTTGAAGGCGGCGCATTCAATGAATCGGTAAAACGTTCTGCACCTTACTTTGACCTTAAGATTGATGGAATCACTCGTCTGAACGAGAAGTTCTAATTAAAATTTTTAGGGCGGGGCATTTTTTGCACCGCCCTAATGTCTTTTTTAAATCTTAAAAAAGGATACCTTGCGAAAGATAGCCTTTTTTAATACTTAAAAATTTTTTAGGAGGAAAAGGCTTGGCAAATGCAGCTATAGAACTTAAAAACATTACCAAAACCTTTGGAAACGTTGTTGCAAACCGAGATGTTAGTCTTGCAGTTAACCGAGGAGAGATTTTGTCAATTCTCGGCGAAAACGGAAGCGGCAAAACCACCCTTATGAATATGATTTCGGGCATCTATTTCCCCGATAGCGGACAGATATATATAGATGGCAAAGAGGTTGTTATCCGTTCTCCAAAGGATGCTTTTGACCATAAAATAGGTATGATACATCAACATTTCAAGCTTGTTGATGTCTTTACTGCTACCGAAAACATCATTTTAGGGCTTAAGGGTAAGGACAAATACAATATTAAGGAATCGGCTAAAAAGGTTGAAGAAATCAGTCATAAATACGGCTTTGATATCGACCCCAATAAGATGATTCACGAAATGAGTGTTTCCGAAAAGCAGACGGTTGAAATTATAAAGGTGCTCTACCGTGGCGCAGATATCCTTATTCTTGATGAACCGACAGCCGTTCTCACCCCTCAGGAAACAGAAAAGCTTTTCGCAATTTTACGCCGTATGCGAGATGACGGAAAGTCAATCATAATCATAACTCACAAGCTGCACGAGGTTCTGTCGTTATCTGACAGAGTTTCGGTTCTCAGAAAGGGCGAGTATGTAGGCACCGTTAACACCAATGAGACAAACGAGAGTGAGCTTACCGAAATGATGGTGGGCAAGAAAATCTCCCTTAATATCCATAGAAGTGAGCCAAAGGGCTGTGAGGACAGGCTGCTGGTTGAAAATATCAACTGTGTAAGCCGTGAAGGAGTAAAGCTTCTTGACTCGGTTTCCTTTACTGCAAAAAGCGGAGAAATCCTCGGCATTGCGGGAATTGCGGGTAGCGGACAAAGAGAACTTTTAGAGGCTATTGCAGGTCTTCAGCATATTGATAGCGGTAAAATTATTTATAACAATCCAAAAACGGGCGCACAGGACAATCTGAGGGATAAAACCCCTCTTCAGATAAGAGATCTCGGCGTTCGGCTTTCCTTTGTTCCTGAGGATAGACTAGGAATGGGCCTTGTCGGAAATATGGGTATTACCGATAATATGATGCTGCGCTCCTACCGCAAAGGAAAATCGGTATTCTTGGAAAGAAAAGCCCCTCACGACCTTGCCGAAAAGATAATTTCCGACCTTGAGGTTGTAACACCGGGTACCGAAACCCCCGTAAGAAGACTTTCGGGCGGTAATGTTCAAAAGGTTTTGGTCGGACGAGAAATTGCTGCTGCGCCAACCGTTTTAATGGCGGCTTATCCTGTAAGAGGTCTTGATATTAACTCCTCTTACACAATTTATAATCTGCTAAACGAGCAAAAAGAACGTGGCGTTGCCATTATCTTTGTGGGCGAAGACCTGGACGTTCTTTTAGAGCTTTGCGACAGAATTCTGGTAATCGGTTCGGGCTGTGTAACAGGTCTTGTTGATGCAAGAACCACCACGAAAGAAGAAATAGGTCTTCTTATGACAAAGGGGAAGGGAGAAGAAAAATAATGGAAAATAAAATAAAAAATCCTCTTTCCTTTCATATTGTAAAGCGGGAGCAAACCGTATGGTATAAGGGCCTTGCCATTCGTGCCGCCGCTGTTGCTTTAGCCCTCTTGGTTTCGGGTATAGTAATAACCCTTCTCACAGACAAAAACCCACTTGCCGTTTATAAATCGATGTGGGACGGCGCATTCGGAATGGATATCCGTATATGGAGTCTATTTCAGGACGTTGCTATTCTTCTTTGTATTTCACTTGCGGTTACACCTGCTTTTAAAATGAAGTTCTGGAACATCGGCGCAGAGGGTCAGGTGCTTATAGGCGGTCTCGCAACCGTTTCGGTTATGATGTTTTTAGGCGGCAAAATCCCCCTTCCTTTACTTCTGATTATAATGATTGTGGCATCAATTCTGGCCAGTATTATCTGGGCGGTTATTCCGGCAATATTTAAAGCCTATTGGAATACCAACGAAACCCTTTTTACCCTTATGATGAACTATGTTGCAATTCAGCTTGTTTCATATTTCCTTAAGGTTTTTGTTAAAACAGGTTCAGGCGTTTTGTTCCCAATGCCCGATTATGGTTTTCCGGTGCTTTTAAATCAACCATATTTACTCAATATAATTATCGTTGCGGTTTTAACCGTTATTGTCTATATCTATCTCAGATACACCAAACAGGGCTATGAAATTTCTGTTGTTGGCGAGAGCCAGAATACCGCTAACTATATCGGCATTAATGTTAAAAAGGTTGTAATCAGAACCCTTATTGTATCGGGCGCCCTATGCGGCCTTGCAGGTCTGCTTCTCGTGGGCGGAACGAACCACACAATCAATACCGAAACCGCAGGCGGAAGAGGTTTTACTGCCATCATGGTTTCCTGGCTTGCAAAGTTTAACCCCTTCTATATGGTAATCACAAGCTTTATTATCGTCTTCTTGCAAAAGGGAGCTCAACAGGTTTCTACCGATTTCAGACTACCTCAGGCAATCAGTGATATCGTAACAGGAATTATTCTCTTCTTCATAATCGGTTGTGAATTTTTCTTAAATTACAAAATTGTCGTAAGCAAAAACGGAAAGGAGAATGACTAATGTTAGCCTTTCTTGTTAGTGCAATCAGACTTGGTATGGTATTTCTTTTTGGCTCAACAGGAGAAATTCTTACCGAAAAATCAGGACACTTAAATCTCGGCACCCCCGGTGTAATGTGTGTCGGAGCCTCTTGCGGTTGTTTTGCCGAATACCTTTATCTCAAATCCGCAGGACTCTACGCTTCGCCTGTCCTTGCAATTCTTATTGCAGTTGTTGCTACCTTCGTGGGAGCCGCTTTAATGGGACTTTTATTTAGCTTCCTTACCGTAACCCTCAGAGCAAACCAAAACGTTACAGGTCTTGCCCTTACAACTCTCGGTATCGGTATTTCCGACTATATGATAGCAAAGGCAGGAACCTCCTTCGGCAGAGCAAGTAAGTTCTTTACAGCTTCGCTTCCCTTTGCAGACGACCTCGGTTGGTTTGGCGAGTTGTTCCTTTCTCACGGAATTATGATTTATCTTGCTATTGCGGTGGCGCTTGTTTGTTCCTTTGTTTTATCTAAAACAAGAGTCGGACTTAATTTGCGCTCGGTAGGAGAAAACCCAGCAACCGCCGATGCGGCAGGAATAAACGTTCCTTTGTACCGCTATGTTGCAACCTGTATCGGCTCGGGAATTTCAGGACTTGGCGGTCTTACCTTTATTATGGACTATCTGAACGGCAACTGGGAATATTGCATCGATGCTTTCGGTTGGCTTGCGATTGCCCTTGTTATCTTTACCGTCTGGAAGCCGAATCTGGCCATATTCGGTTCGATAGTATTCGGCGCTCTTTATATAGCATCAAGTTATATTACAGGCGTTTCCTTTGCAGGAAAGGAGCTGTTTAAGCTTCTGCCCTATGTAGTTACCATAATAGTGCTTATATTCACAAGCATAAGAAGCAGAAAGAAGAATCAGCCGCCCGAGAGTCTGGGCCTCTCCTACTTCCGCGAAGAAAGATAATCGGAAAATTTAGCGTAGAACAAAAAAGAACTGACTTGCAGTCAGTTCTTTTTTTATCCGTTTTTCGAGCGCACCGAAGTATAAAACATACGTCTTGGCGCTCGAGAAAACGAATTCTACATCTAAATTTTCTCGATTATCTAAACTTCCGTAGGATATAACAATGCTACAAAAACAAACCTTGTGAATTATATCTACTCTAAATCTTATTTCTGCTTTTTTAGATAGTCGCCGATTATTTGTTCAAGCAAATTGTTGACACTTCTGTTTTGTTTACCGGCTTCTTCATAAAGCCTATCCTTTACCTCTTGCGGTAATCTTAGTTTAACCTCTATTTTATCGGTCATTTTGCATCAACCTTTCTTTGTTTTATGGTACCACGGTGGTGCCACCGTGGTACCATTATAATTTAATTAAATTATAAAATAAAGGCCCCACTTTTCATTGACAAGGTGGACCCACCGTGTTATAATACATGTGGGCCCACTAACTCATGGAGGTGATGAAATGAGCAGAATACTCAAAGAACTTTTTTACGGAAATTTAGAGCCGAGTGTTAAATTAGAGGAAAACGACCCCAGACTCAGACATCTTGAGAGGCTTATCGGCAGACATCTGGAAACGCTCGAGAAAAAGCTTTGCAAAGAGGATAAAACAGTATTTGAAAAATATATAGAATGTTGCAATGAATATGAATTTTTAGTTACCGAAAAGGCTTTTTGCGATGGCTTTTGTATGGCAACAAGGATAGTTGCAGAAGCAATGTGTTTGTCTGAAAAACAAATACCGAATTAAAAGTGAAAGCACCGACTTATTTGTCGGTGCTTTTTAAATTTGTTCGATTTACAGAAATTCTCTTATATCAATAGCCAGACGCTCTTCAAGATTTATAAGTCTCTTAGTGATATCCTTGGAAACCTCGTCTGCCGCCTCATACTCATTTAAATATTTGTTCAAGGACTTAACCCCCATATTGCAGCCGTCGGTCATAAGGTCGGCAATAGTGTGGTCTGATTCCTTCATAGCGAGCATAACATTGGTCTTCATCCAGGACATACCTTTAGCGACAGGATTGGGGTTTTTACCGTCATCCTTGTATTTGTCAAGAAGCTCCTGAAGTTCATTGTCAAGTTTTGCATGTTCTTCCTTGCATTTTGTAAGCAACTTTTCGAGCTTTGCAGAGTTTACATAGGGCAGTACATCTTCAATTGATGAAACACCCATTTTAATTCCTGCGTCACATTCTCTGAGCAAACGAATAGTATCTTGTTCTATCATAAAAACATCTCCTTTTAAAAGAGTGTGCCCCGTTTTTGTATTTTTAAGCACAAAAAATAAAAAAGCTATCAGGATTTTTCCTGATAGCTTTTTACAAGTTAATAGTTAGCAGTTAAATATTGTAATCAACGGGAACCTTATCGAAACTATAAATTTTACTTCAACATTACAGCGGCATTCCGACAAGCTTACTATTTTCAAAAAACAATATACGAAAACTGATAATTAGTAACCAACCTTCTCCCAACACTCAAACGGAGCAGCAAGTTCTTCAGAAATATAAACCTGAGTCTTCTTGGTCTGGAGCATTGTGCTGGGGAGGTAAGGAGTGATAGGACCATGTGTGCAAAGACGGCTGGTCATTCTCTGCCAAGAAGAGAAGGTTCCGCAGGTAGCAAGTGCATGAACTTCAATTCTTTCCTTAGCTCTCATTACATCGAGAGGTCCGATGGTAGCAGCGCAGGGAGGAACATTAGCAATATCGCCTGACTGACCAAAGGTTCCGTTAAGAGAGTTCTGCATGATGGTCATGGGGTGGAGTTTAACAATCTGTGCGGGCTGGTTGAGCCACTCTTCGATGTCACCGCTTCCGATAAACTCAGGAATCGGGTCAACGAAAGCCATATGTCCTGCCCAACCGGGAGAGGTAGAAGCAATATCAGCACCTGTTCCCTCGGTAATATCGTCGATTATTTTGGAGTAATCCTTGATGTTAGCGTTTGTGGGGAAGTGAACATTCTCCATAGGCATACGGAGCTTAGGATCGATCTGCTCGTAAAGATACTTGATCATAGAGTGAGCAAAACCTGCGCCGTAGGTAATGGGAGCGATGTTTCCGTTCTCGTCTGCCCATTCATCTTCTGCTACAAGATGAACCTTAGAGCAGTCAACCTGGAAGTAGTTGATAAGCTGTGCAAGAGGAATATAAGTATCAGGCTCGGGGTTGCCGAGGATCATTGTAAAGCTCTTGCCTGCCTCACTTGCAGCCTTAAGACGAGTAAAGAGGGTGGAAATGAGAACGGGATGGGGGTTCATCATAACCTTAACCTCAAACTCGGGGTGCCACCAAGGCTCTCTCTTTTCGAGGTCCTTGCCGCTGAGGTTGCGCACGTATTCACAAACCTTCTTATCCTTGAAGGGTACGAACTCGTGGGGCTGGAAATCGAATTTCGTTGCGGGATCGGTAATGAAACTCATAATTTTAATCTCCTTTATATAAATTATTTTTAATTTTTAAACCGACTGTCTGTCGGAAATTAACTGTTAAACAGGCTCTCCGTCCTTCAGAACCTTATGAACCTTCATTTTGTAATCGACAAAAATAAGGTCTGCCTTCTTTCCCTTTGCAATCTCGCCTCTGTCAAGAAGTCCAATGGCTCTCGACGGATTGTAGGATGCAAACTTGAAAACATCAACAAGGGATGCGCCCGTGTGCTTTATCATATTGCGGCAAGAAATATCCAGCGTCATTTTTGAACCGGCAATCTCGCCCATATGGTCGAAGTTTATGTCGTCAACACCGTCATAGCCTTCGGGAACAGGACCGTCACAGGCATATGCATCGGAAATGAGGATAATCCTGTCATCACCCTTAATCTTTCTGTTAAGGCGAAGGAGATAGGGGTCAACATGTATTCCGATACTGTCGCAGATAAGCTCGGCATAAATGTCACGGTTGTACTGAACTGTCTCGTCAACACAGGGGGTGCGGCATTCGGGATATTTCTGAAGAGTGCCTGTAGCATTTAAGTGGTGGGTTCCGATTTTAAGACCGTAGGGGATAATTGCTTCAATCTGCTCGGGCTCAGCTTCGCTGTGGGCAACCGAGAAAACTGCGGCAGGATTCTTTGCCTTTACATCCTTTACAAAGTCAAGTATATTTTCCCTCTCGGGAGCAAGTGCCCAAACCTTTGCCAGATCGTAAGCGGCATCAATTATAGGCTGATAATCCTTCTTGTCGACGGGACCTTTCCAAGGGTTAGACTCACGGTCACAGCCAAACTTTGGATTGAGGTAAGGACCTTCCATATAGAAACCGACAATGTTGCGGCACTCGGGTTTCTTCATCGCCTCACGGATTTTTGCAATAGCCTCGAGATAGCCTTCGGTGTTCATACTGTAATAAAGGGCGGGGCAGAGAGAGGTTGTTCCGTGATTTAAATGGTGCTGACAGGCCTTTTCGGGTTCATCCTGTATAAAGACATATCCGTCTGAATGCGTATGTATGTCTACAAAGCCCGGTCCGACATAATTTCCTTCGGCATCAATTATCTCGCAACCTTCGGGAATAGCAAGTCTTCTCATTTCTCCGAAATCAACAATCTTACCGTCTTCAATTAACAGTGCGGCGTCGGGAATGAAATGGTCACGCATTATGAGTGTAGCGTTTTTAATTGCGAGCATATATTCTCTCCTTGTTTTAACAAAAAACTAAATAGTGCAAAAATATAAATATATATTTAAATTATACACGTATTTTACACTTGAAAGCAATCATTGTCAATCATAAAAAACTTTTATTTCCATATAGTGCTAAAAGTTTATCGTAAAGTGCAAATAAAGGGCTTTTCAGTCTATTTTAAATTTCAAATTGCATGTGGTCCTCGGCTATAACAACCTCGAAAGGAAAGCGGCCTATATTGTCTATGACAGCAGGTATTTTCCAGGGACCAAGATGTGTAAATACAAGCTTTTTGGTGCGACTTTTAATTATTGTGTCAATGTTTTCGGCAGGATTAAAATGTACAAGCTCTGAAACAATCAGGTCAAAATCCTTTTGGAAAGCTACGGCAGGATAATCCGAAAAATCATGAATAAGATCACCGGTGTAAAGAAGTCTTTTTCCTTCGGCTTCGACCATAAAAGCGTAGCTGGGGAATTCTCCTAAAACAACGTGATTTGTGCGTATGGCCGTTACCGTGATGTTTTCATCTGAATAAATTTCTTTAGGTTCAATTAAAGAAAGCTGAACATTTTCGTCGGTCACATGCAGATGCAGGGCTAAAAGCCACTTCTTAAAAAGCTCAATTCCTGTTTGTTCTGGCATAAAAATCTTAATGCTCTTGTTCTTCATATAATCACTAAAACGTTTTGCAACCGCCGATAAAGCTCCGACGTGATCCTCATGCATATGAGAAATAAAGGCGCATCTTACATTCTCAATAGGTAGCTCAAGCCTTGCCAGTTCTCTCTCGACGCTGGAACCACAGTCAAATATGTAATATGAGTCATTTACAATCAACAGATTTGCCGAGCAGGAACGGTCCTTTTCGGTCGCACCGTGACTTGTTCCTAAGGTTATCCACTTCATAAATCACAACACCTTTGTTAGTTCGCAAATTTACTAAACAAATTATATCATATTCAGCGTAGTAAATTCAAGTAAATATTGGTAATAGTTTTCCGACTTTGGTCAGAGCCTCTTGGGCTCGAATTATTCCTAATATCAAATAAAATAAGGAGCATACATCTTACAATGACGCTCCTCATTTTATTGGAAAGGGTGTACAAATTCGATGCTATTTCAAAATTTGACTTATGTGTTCGAACCACTACATATTTTAGGAATGGCGTTTTGAAATATAAAAGCAGATAGACATCTGCTCAATATATTGTAATTTGACTCACCTACAAAAACTGGAATTTTGTTTTTGTTTTGCAAAATTTTTGATCTTATGTTTCGAATGTTTCTATTGATTTTCTATATGTTTTTGCTTCATCATTTGTTTGTTGTATGCTTACAATAAAATCAGGTAATGCATTTGGTGCAGGGTTACCATTTTTTAATTGCATTTTAGGTTCAGCATCCCATTCAATTAAATAAATTTTAACACGATATATTCCTTTATCTAAAACCATTTTTATACAATCATCATCTGAAACATCTCCTGCGATGCTTTCTATTCCAGATAATATCGTTGTGCCATTTGATTTTAACAAATACTCATTAGATTTTGCTAAAATGTATTTGTTTTCTCTTTCGTTAAGTTTTTCATTTATTTTTACACTAAATTTGAAACAACCATCAGAATTTATATTTATAGGAACAATTTTTGATATATCGATTTGCTTTTCAATATCATCGTTTTCTAAAAAGAATTTTTCCCATTCTTCTATTGAATTGATGCTTTTGTATTCTTCATAATCCCACAACACCCACATACCGCTCATTGTAGAAAGGTCTTTTTCTAATGCTTTATTATTCTTTTTAAACATATCAAACAATCCCATAAATCCGCCTCCACAAATTCTTCTTTATCGGTTAGATTATATCATAGAATATATTTATAATCAATGCTTTGCGTAGCAAAGCACATTAATTATCACGGCGAAGCCGTGTATATCATCAATTCCGCAAGGAATTGCATATCATCAAAGCGGAACGCTTTGTATATCATCATTGCGAAAGTTCATTTTTATACACGCTATTGCGTGATGATATACAGTCCTGACGGACTGATGAGATACAACGATAGCAACGCTATCGTTAATGATATACCATTACTTTCGCAATGGATAAAAAACACGACAAGTCGAAACTTGTCGTGTTTTTTGGCGGAGCGAGAGGGATTCGAACCCTCGGTCCCGTGAGGGATTACCTGATTTCGAGTCAGGCCCGTTATGACCACTTCGATATCGCTCCATGTGTTTTTAATTGTTGCCTATATATTATATTTGTGTAAAACTGCATTGTCAAGATTTTTATTCTTCCGTTTAAAAAACATATTGACAAGTGAGCAAAATATGTTATAATAACAATTACTGTGAAATTCTGTTTGGGCCATTAGCTCAGTTGGTTAGAGCAACCGGCTCATAACCGGTCGGTCCGGGGTTCGAGTCCCTGATGGCCCACCATTCCCAAACAGTAAAGGGGCGTAGTTAAACGGTTTAACAGCGGTCTCCAAAACCGTCAAAGAGGGTTCGACTCCTTCCGCCCCTGCCAATATATATTGCTTCCATCCTATTGGGATGGTTTTTTTATTTTATTGCAAATCGAAGAGTCGAACCCGAGAGGGTCTGACGTAAAGAAAAACAGTGCGGTGCACTGTTTTTTAGTCAGAGCGTGAAGTCGGGCACCGTTGCCTTACGGCAATGGTCGACAAGCGTAACAGTATGCGAAGCAGACGGTCGACTCCTTGGGCCCCTGCCATAATATACTGCTTCCATCCTAATAGGGATGGTTTTTTTATTTTATTGTAAACCTA
>JAZSQK010000001.1:0-2014 GCA_045537915.1 Acutalibacteraceae bacterium | reverse complement strand
GTATTTCTTGACGGAGATTGGTGTTGGGATGCAAATCCGTTCCAAGTAACCGATGAAACAAAAGCAATGGTGACGAATAATATTTGTTACTTACTCAATAATTTTCTGAAATGTTCTGCATACGAGAATATTATTTTTTGTTGGGTGATGCACGAGCAGAGAATTATCGATTCCATACTTAAGAAGCTGGATACACAGAACTGTGAGGTGAAATGCGTCTCGCTTGTAGCGGATGAAAAGACTCTGTGTGAAAGATTGGCAATGGATGTAGAAAGAGGTATCCGTTCTGAAGATATAATTGAGCGAAGCATAGCAAGAATACCGATGTATCAAGCACTGGGTACCATTAAAATTGATACCAACGCCAAAACCGTGGCTATAATTGCCAATGAGATAAAGCAGTTGTAATACTGACAAATTCCAATTTATTAAACAGAATAAAACGAACGCCGACAGATTTTCTGTCGGCGTTAATTATTTGTTTACAGCGTAGAAAATCCACGCCCCTTCGGGTTTAACTTCCTTATGAGAACCATCCCTTCGGGTGCTTTTTTATTTATCCGTCTTGCTTATCGCTATAATAGAGCCAACCAGCATCGCCACTGCAAGGACAAAACATATATTCCCCACAGGTGTGCCGAGTTTGTTTGCGAAAAAGCCTATCATTGCGCTGCCGATCGCCAAGCCAACTATCGAAATCCTTTTCATTTGCTTCTCCTTACTTCACTATCTTTCTTGCTTCAAGGTAATAGCGCTTGTCGTCGGCTTCGCCCATTGAGAAGGTCTTTCTCGGAAGCGAGCCGTTTATGATTACGCTCTTGAAAAGCTCGTCCTTGCCCATTCCATCAAACAGGAAGCCTATCGCGTTGTCTTTCGCCGCAAGTGTTTTTGTTGAGCCCACTCCGTGTATGTAGTCAACTTCTCCCGCATTTTCCTTGAGATATGCGTCGATAAAGTCCTGAAGCGCGCCGACTGCAAGCTCGTTTGCGGAGTTTTCTATTTTCACAGTCTCTGTTCCCTTTGCGCTTACACACTCGATGTCAAACGAGTTCTTTCCGCCTTTATCTGCTTTTGCGTATTCTTTAAGTGCCGATGTCATTTTATCAACGTCTGTATCAAACACCACTCTGTATATCGGCTCAAATTCAAGCGCCACGTCGTGGATATTGACTATCTCACAAAGCGCGTATCTTGCGGGGTGGTTACGTGCAGCCTCAACACCGATTTTTGTCTTGATTTCTTCGTAAAGCGCCTTTGCGCTTGCAAGCGAGTGGTTTCCGTCGCCGACTGCGAAAAGCATCGGGGATTTTTCATCTGTTCCGTACTTTTTATTATACGCATCAATGTCCGAGAGAGCTTCAAGCGCCTCGTTTATTTTAGCCTTGGAGTCAGAGTCAACAAAATATCCGTCAACGTAACCGCCATTACACATAAGCTCAAACGAATAAGCGGCTTCAAGCTCGCCTTTCTTTGCTGTAAGAGGCTCGATTACTGTTTTATCGGGGTCATCAATGAGCATCATTATGTGCGGAAGCTCGACTGTCGCTCCGCGGCGAATCTTTACTCTCGGAGGTATACGCGAGAGCACAGTTCCCTCAGTTGCGCGCACAAGTGTGGTTGCGCCCTTGTTATAGTCATACTCGTCAAGGTCTATTTTGCCGATAAGTCCGAGACGTACTCTGCCGTCTGCGAGCTTACGTTCGAGGTATATCATAGAATCGGGGTACGCAGTGAGCAGATTTTCGGTATAATCAATCATAGTTTCATTGATTTTTGCGATTCTCTCCTCATCACGGTCGCCGAGGTATATTTCGGGAAGTGTTATTCTGAGCGCCGAGGGTGCATCTCCGACCTTTGCTTCAACTGCACTCCAATACTCGGCTTCGCTCGTGTACTGATCGCAGGCTACTGTCGCCCATTTATTCATTTTTTCCTTGTCGTTCTTGAAATGCGGAAGCATTATATCCGCGCTGTAAAAGCAGTTTGCCATTGTTTTATCCTCTTTGTTATTTTT
>JAZSQK010000036.1:0-1717 GCA_045537915.1 Acutalibacteraceae bacterium | reverse complement strand
TTACTTGAAGCAAAAAAGAAATCCGAAGAAAACCAGAGAAAAAAAGGGTTCACCTGCAAACTATAGGGGGAATATCTTTTTAACACAGACAAAACATTAAACAATCTCTTATATTCTTTTATACAACTTACCCTTAATCTGCAGTCATATATTCTTTTTGTTGTCGTTATATCATCTCCTTTTGGCGCCCAAAAGGACCAAAAAGCCCGGCACACGGAAAAATTTGCCATGCGAGTATTGGCTGCGCTCACTGTAAAAATTCAAACAAGTTTGGTTTTCGCTCGCTTGCACAATACTTCACAAGTGCCCTTTGCTCGTGCCGCATGAGCGAGCATTCGGTCGGGCACCGGTGCTAAAGCACACTCCTTTGGGGAACTAAAGTTCCCGTCGTCGCAAGCAGTGCTGTAGCTCCGCACTGCCGCACAATGGCCTGCAAACAAACGGCCCTGCATTGGATTTTTTAACGGTGCCGGTTTATTTTTGAAAATTACTCTTGCAATGAAAATCCGTTGGACATTGTCATTCTGGAGCGAAGAGTAACGGAGCGAAGAATCTCAAAATCGAGCTACTGTTCAGAGGGATAATATATAAATAATTCCCCCTTTTCAGACTGGCAAAATTATATGCGTAAAAATGAAATCCCTCAGAATTTTACGTTGAGGGCTTTTTAACGGGGACAGTTTACTCCTGTTTGTTGCTTTTTTATTACCTTCGCACTCGAAAAACAATAATTTTATGGATAAGGTATCGGAAAACCCTTTCAAAAACCGAACAGGCGGCGATATGCCGCTGATGACAGTCACGGCCCTTTTTGTCACGCTCTATCTTGTGTCGAATGTGATGGCTGTGAAAATAATCAGTATCTTCGGCTATTTTTATTTTGATGCGGGAACAATCACATTCCCGTTTGCATATATGCTCGGTGACGTGCTTACCGAAATATGGGGCTACCGCACTGCGCGCAAGGTCATATGGATGACGTTCATCTGTAACATCGTAATGGTAATATGTACCCAAGTGGGTGTCTGGCTCCCTTCGCCCGATTATCTCGATGAGACAGCCCGCTCCTATGACACAATCTTTACCTATGTGCCCCGAATAGTTATAGGTTCGCTTGTGGGCTTCCTGCTTGGAGAACTCTCCAATGCGTGGCTCATGGAACGCATAAAGAAGATAACCGGCGGCAGACGTCTATGGGTGCGTACCATAGGCAGTTCTGTAGTGGGATACCTTTTTGACACACTGCCTTTCGTGCTTATAGCTTTTGCAGGAATCCTTACTGTCCGTGACCTATTGCTGATGATAGCTCTGCAGTATGTGATGAAACTCTCGATAGAGGTGCTCTTCGGCACTCCTATGGCCTATGCTGTAATAGTTTTCCTAAAGCGTAAGGTGCTGCGCAGCCATTGCAATGGATAGGTATTCGCTGATACATACGAAGATGCCCCGTGAGTTCGTGCTGCTGCAGGGGCAGGGTTGCCGTTGGCGCAGGTGTACTTTCTGCGACTATCATCAGGATGTGAGTGACGCTCCATTCGATGTCAACAAAGCGGTTCTTGAGCAGGTTACAGGACGATACGGAGTGCTCGATGTCATCAATTCGGGGTCAGCAATGGAACTCGATGAGGCTACACTTGAGCTTTTGGAGAGGGTGGTGCATGAGAGAGGCATCCATACACTCTGGTTCGAGGCGCATTTCATGTACCGTAACAGGCTA
>JAZSQK010000015.1:0-7245 GCA_045537915.1 Acutalibacteraceae bacterium | reverse complement strand
TCATTCTCTAAAAACTAGCGTTTTTGTCTGAATTTGTCCTTAAATTTACTTAATGATTTCTCATCAAAATTGTCGGGTCCAATTTCTTTCTTCTATCTCGTCGTTGTTTAATTTTCAAGGTCCGTTTTCAGCGCCGCTTTTCAGGGCGCCCGATTATAATACCATAACGAATCGGCGTTGTCAACACTTTTTTTAAAATTTTTTCAACTTTTTTTAAATATGTTGATTTTATCCATAAAACCTAAAAATAAAGCATAACTACAGGGCATTTTCATCATAATGGGCTCTGGCTCCTCCAATAAATTTGGGTCTGCTTCGGGCTGCCAGAACGGTTGCTTTTCCAATTTTGTTATTTATTAGTCTTACAGGCACTGCAACCCTCTTCATATGCATACCTATCATTGTAAAGCCTATATCGAGTCCTGCGTCGGCTTTTATCTCCTCAAGGACAACGGGATTTTTAAAACTGTTGTAAGCGGTGGTTGCAAATGAGCCTCCCGCTTTAGCCTTTGGAACGACATTCACATTCTCGGCAAAGGGCACGGCCTCGCTTTCGACCACTACCGCCCTGTTCAAATGCTCACAGCACTGGGCAGCTATATAAATTCCCTTTTCCTTTGCTGCTTTCCTTATTCCCTCGAAAATCTCTCCGGCAGTTTCTAATGATGAATTTGTGCCGATTTTCTCTCCAAGCACCTCGCTTGTAGAGCAGCCGACCACGAGTATACTTCCTTTATTCAGCTTAGCCTCTTCAATTATCTCTTTTGCTGCCAAATACGCAGAATTTGAAATCATAGCTTTCGGACTCCTTTTATATATAATGTGTAGAAACATTTTATCACATTTTTCTAAAAATGCAATTAGTTGTTGTGTTTGCGGCCGCTTTGGTTTAAAATATATTCAACAGGAGGTTAAGATTATGGTAAAAAGAATTATATCTCTACTAATGATTTTTTGTCTTACCGCTACCCTTTGGGGCTGCGGCAATAAAGATGTCGATGCTGCTTCGTCTGCTGTTTCGGAAAATATTATATCCTCCGACGAGGTTTCTTCTGACACCTCTTCTGAAGAGGAGGCTTATACACCCGATCTTGATTCCTGGGAAATGACCCTTGTAAACAAATGGAATCCTCTGCCCGACGGCTTTGCTCCGGAACTTGCTGACACACTCCGTGAGTTTGCACTGCTCGATTATTCAAAATTTGACGCCAGAGCGGTGGACAAGCTGGATGAGCTTTGCAAGGCGGCAAAGGAGGACGGCATAAACCTTATCGTACGCTCTCCCTACCGCACAAATGCAACCCAAACCCTTTACTTTGAAAATAAGGTAAACTCGGTTATGAAATCCAACCCCTCCTGGACCAGAGAACAGGCCGAGGTCGAGGCGGCTACCGTTATTGCTCGGCCCTGGACAAGTGAGCATCAGCTCGGCCTTGCGGTTGATTTCAACGAGGTGGAATGGTGGTTTGAGGATACCGAGCAGTTTAAATGGCTTGACGCCCACGCTCACGAGTACGGTTTTATAATGAGATACCCTGAGGACAAGCAGGACAAAACCGCCGTTATATACGAGCCCTGGCACTACCGATATGTTGGGGTTGAAAATGCAAAGGCAATAAAGGAATCTGGGCTTTGTCTTGAAGAGTTTGTTGAGCTTTACAAAAACATGAAATAATAAAGCAAAAAATAGTGGCGCAGCGGATATCCGCTGCGCCTTTTTCTTTGTTATTTAATGACAGCCTTTGAACGGTCAACGTATGAGGTGTGGAGAATCTCGTGAGCTTTGTGGCTGCCGGGTTCTCCAAAGTACTCATCATAAAGTGCCTTGACAACCGGGCTCTCGTGAGATTTTCTGAGGGTGTTTGCCTCATCGTAGCTGTAGAGCGCCTTTGCACGTTCTGCACGAAGATCGAGCTTCTGACGAACGGTTGCTGACTGAATGGGCTGACCTCCGCCGTTTACGCAACCGCCGGGGCAGCACATAACCTCGATGAAGTGGTAGTTCTTCTCGCCGTTTTCAACTGCGGTAAGAACCTTGTCAACTGCATCAAGGCCGCTGACTACGCAGATGTTAACATCCATACCTGCAACATTGAGAGTTGCTTCCTTAACCGACTCAATTCCACGAACTGCATGGAATTCAACCTTATCGAGCTCCTTACCCTCGAGAACCTCTGCAACTGTACGGAGAGCCGCCTCCATAACACCACCGGTTACACCGAAGATAACGGCAGCGCCGGTAGACTCGCCAAGGGGTGAATCAAACTTTTCGTCGGGAAGATTTACAAAGTCGATTCTTGCTCTCTTGATCATACGGGCAAGTTCACGTGTGGTAATAGAAATATCAAGGTCGGGAACGCCTGCTGCGTTCTGATCCTCACGGTTAATTTCGAACTTCTTAGCAGTACAGGGCATTACAGATACAGAAACAATGTTCTTGGGATCAATGCCATTCTTCTCGGCATACCAGGTCTTGAGCACTGCACCAAACATCTGCTGAGGAGATTTGCAGGAAGAAAGATTGGGAAGGAGGTTAGGATGATACATCTCGCAGAACTTGATCCATCCGGGTGAGCAGGAGGTAATCATCGGGAGGGCTCCGCCGTTCTTTACACGGCTGATAAACTCGGTTCCCTCTTCCATAATGGTAAGGTCGGCGGCAACGTTGGTGTCGAATACCTTGTCAAAGCCGAGTCTCTTGAGGGCAGCAACCATCTTGCCCTCAACGCCTGTTCCGATAGGCATACCGAAATCCTCACCGAGAGCGGCACGGACAGCGGGAGCAGTCTGAACGATAACAACCTTCTCGGGATCATTGAGTGCATCAAACAGCTTATCGGTATCGTCCTTCTCACGAAGAGCGCCTGTCGGGCAGTTTACGATACACTGACCGCAGGATACGCAGCCAACCTCGGCAAGACCGAGATTAAAGCCACAAGCAACGTTGGTATCAATACCACGGTCGTTAGCTCCGATAACCGAAACCTTCTGGGCAGCACAGGCTGCAACACAGCGGCGGCAGAGGATACACTTATTGTTATCACGAATCATGTGAGGAGCAGAGCAATCGAGAGTATATTCGGGCTTCATGCCGTCAAACTTTGACTCATCGGTTACGCCGTAGTCATTACAAAGAGCCTGGAACTCGCAGTTGCCCGAACGTACGCAAGAGAGACACTTGCGCTCGTGGGTAGAGAGCATAAGCTCGAGTGTCATTTTTCTTGACTTCTGAACGGCGATGGAGTTTGTTTTTACCTCCATACCCTCGGTTACGGGATATACGCAGGAAGCAACTATTCTGAATCCTCGTCCCTCGTTAACCTCAACAACGCAGATACGGCATGCGCCGATCTCGTTCATATCCTTCATAAAGCAAAGGGTGGGAATATCTATACCAACCTGACGAGCAGCCTCAAGTATAGTGGTTCCTACAGGTACGGAGACTTCCATACCGTCAATTTTTAAGTTAATCATCTTAGACATAACAGTTATCTCCTTTCCTTAACCTTTAACGATAGCCTTAAACTTACAGCTGCCTACGCAAGCGCCGCACTTAACGCACTTGTTAGCATCAATCTCGAAGGCCGGAAGCTTCTTGCCGGGCGCAGTATAGTCGGTCTTTGTGATGGCGTCTGCAGGACAGTTCTTAGCGCACATTCCGCAGCCGAAGCACTTGTCCTTAATGATTGAATATGTAAGAAGGCTCTTACATACGCCTGCGGGACACTTCTTGTCTACAATATGAGATACATACTCATCTCTGAAGAACTTGAGTGTAGAAAGAACCGGGTTAGGAGCGGTCTGGCCGAGTCCGCAGAGAGCGTTCTTCTTAATGTAGTAGCAAAGCTCTTCCATCTTATCGAGGTCCTCAAGAGTTGCCTTACCCTCGGTAATTTTGTCAAGCATTTCGAGAAGTCTCTGTGTGCCGACACGGCAGGGAGTACATTTACCGCAGGACTCATCAACAGTAAACTCAAGGAAGAACTTAGCGATGTCAACCATACAGCTGTCTTCGTCCATAACGATAAGTCCGCCCGAGCCCATCATAGAGCCGATAGCGAGAAGGTTATCATAGTCAATCGGAATGTCAAGATGCTCTGCAGGGATACATCCGCCCGAGGGGCCGCCTGTCTGGGCTGCCTTAAACTTCTTGCCGCCGGGGATGCCGCCGCCGATTTCTTCTACAATCTGGCGAAGTGTAGTTCCCATAGGAACCTCAACAAGTCCTGTGTTTTTAATGTTTCCGCCGAGAGCAAAAACCTTGGTTCCCTTAGACTTTTCGGTACCGATAGACTTGAACCAATCAGCACCCTTTAAGATAATCTGGGGAATGTTTGCATAGGTTTCAACGTTATTAAGAACGGTGGGTTTGCCGAAAAGTCCCTTAACTGCCGGAAAAGGAGGACGGGGACGGGGCTCACCACGGTTACCCTCAATAGAGGTCATAAGAGCGGTTTCCTCGCCGCAAACGAATGCGCCGGCGCCAAGACGGATTTCCATATCAAATTCGAAATCGGTGCCGAAAATGTTCTTTCCGAGAAGGCCGTATTCACGGGCCTGACCGATAGCAATACCAAGACGGCTAACTGCGATAGGATACTCTGCACGGACATAAACGAAGCCCTTTGTAGCTCCGATAGCGTATGCGGCAATTGCCATAGCCTCGATAAGAGCGTGGGGGTCACCTTCAAGAACCGAACGGTCCATAAATGCACCCGGGTCGCCCTCGTCGGCGTTACAAGCGACAAACTTCTGATCGGCATCCTTAACGAGATTACGGGCAAGTTCCCACTTTTTACCTGTCGGGAAGCCTGCGCCACCACGGCCACGAAGACCTGAATCAAGAATGGTTGCGATAACCTCGTCAGGTGTCATCTCGGTAAGAACCTTACCAAGAGCGGCATAACCGTCCATAGCTATGTACTCATCAATATTTTCGGGGTTGATAACACCGCAGTTACGAAGAGCAATACGCATCTGTGAACGGTAGAAGGCAGTGTCGTTAAGGGATGCATGTTCGGGCTCGATATGAGTAGCATCTCCTGTGTCGTTGTAAACAAGGCGATCAACAACTCTACCCTTTAAAAGATGCTCGGAAACGATTTCTTCAACATCCTCAGGCTTAACCTGTGAATAGAATGTTCCGTCGGGGTGGACGATAACGACCGGTCCGAGAGCGCAAAGACCGAAGCATCCGGTCTGAACGATCTTGACTTCCTCGGTAAGTCCCTGAGCCTTAAGAGCATCGTCAAATGCCTTCTGAATCGACTTTGAACCCGAAGATGTACAGCCTGTACCGCCACAAATCAGTACGTGTGCACGAATCATAGTATATACCTCCTAATTGCTAAACCAATTATTTAATTGTGTATTCTTCGATGACCTTGCCGCCCTTAAGGTGCTTTTCAACAACCTCGGCTGCCTTTTCAGGATTCATCTTAACATATGTAACCTTGTCTTTGCCTGCTTCGTAGATTTCTACAACCGGCTCATACTGACAAATGCCTATACAACCGGTCTGGGTTACGGTAACCGAAGCCGCAAGTCCTGCCTCATTTATTCCCTCGACAAATGCCGAAAGAACCGGTCTTGCTCCTGCTGCGATGCCGCAGGTAGCCATTCCGACAACAACTCTGGTCTGGGTGCTTCCTTCACGTATAACAACCTTGTCCTTCATCTTGTCTCTGATTGCTGCGAGTTCTGCTAAAGATTTCATAAACTTTCATTTCCCTTCTTATGAAATATTATTTACTGTATTGTTCATTGAGATATCCCTTTATCCAAAGAATGACCTCAATGTTGTTAAGCGGTACGCCTGATAGTACCGTCTTTAACTCTCTTGTGTCGAGTTCTACCGTATTTTCTTCGGTTTTGTGAAGAAAGCGGAGCTCTGTGTCGGGGTTGCACTGTATCAGCGTAACCACCGTTTCGACTATATCTCCTAGAGGAACGGCATCAATGTGGTTCTTAAAAAAGAGGGCCGAAGTTACCGTGCCGTGCTCCTCGGGATGCTCGTCAATATGCTTTGAGCTTATTTCTATTTTTCCGCCCGTCTGCTCGGCCGCCATTTTTAAAAGCGGAATTCCAAGGCCGACAGGTCGGGTGGTTCTCGTTGTGGTAAAGGGGTCGGTTACAGCCGCCAGAAAATTGGGCTTCATGCCAATACCGTCATCCGAGATTGAAAAGCTTATTGTGTCTGCCGTTTCGGTAAGTTCAATCGTAACGGACGAGGCCTTTGCTTTTATTGAATTTTCGGCAATATCAAGTATATTCAGAGATAATTCTTTCATTCTTCTCCCCTCAGATACTTAAAAAGGTTTGCTCTTACAAGTTCGCTTGAATAGGGTTCATCTTCGAGCTCGATATAATCCTCGGCGTCACGCATATCCCAAAGGTAATGGGCATCCGACCCCGCAAGGCAAATCTTGTTCTTTAAATGTTCAAAACGGTTTTCATATTCCCTCTGTTTATCCTTTGCATGAAGCTCATAGCAGTTAAACTCTGCGTCCTTTGGAAATACGCCGAGAATGGACACAATTCCATTGGCGGTGCGGTCTATATGAGCCGGGAAACAAATGCCATTAAAGGATTTTACCAACTGCGGTACATCCTCAACCGAAATATCGGTAGCGTTTGAGAGAAGATACTCCTCCTCGCCGAGGATATTGTCCTCCTCGTCCATAATCTGCTGACGACCGAAAATTTCGGGACGGTTTTTTATTTTTACGAGGTGATTTTCTATTTCCTCTGAAAAAGCGAGGGCTTCCTCTAATCTTTCAAATAGGCAGACAATATGGATATCCTCCGCCGTTGTAAGCTCCATTCCTGCGACCGCAATAATACCGTAAGCCTTTGCCGCCTTGAAAAAAGCGGGGCAGTTTTTTGCGGTGTTATGGTCGGTCAAAGCTACAATATTAAGTCCGGCAAGGGTTGCCGCTCCTGCGATATTGGCAGGGGTCATATCGTCATCTCCGCAGGGAGAAAGACAGGAATGAATATGAAAATCGTAGTAGTAGCGGCTCACCTGAGCAGCTCCGAAAGCTTTGTTGCCAGCGCAAATGCGCTCATATCGGTCGAGAGAATGTTGATCTCCCTTTCCTCGGCTGCCTTTTTGACCTCTTCATCAATCGTGACCTTCTCGGTCAGAATAATGCAGGCGGTGTCGCAAAGGGCGGCCACGGCAACAATATTGATATTTGACATTATGGTGAGCCAGGCATCACCGGGCTTTGCCGCACCCATGAC
>JAZSQK010000053.1:0-1763 GCA_045537915.1 Acutalibacteraceae bacterium | reverse complement strand
CGTGAATAGCGAGTTACCCCATTCCCTTATTTGCTGCGTTAAGACAACAACGGCAAGAATAAAACGACCGAGGGATGTTGCTTGCAACTCGTGAGCAAAGTTTTATTCGACTTGTAAACTTTGTGCCGGGCCTTTTGGTCCTTTTGGGCGCCAAAAGGACATGATAAAACGACAACAAAAAGAATATAAGACAACAGGTCAAGGGTAAAATCTGTCTGGGGAAATATTCTACAGAGATTTCTCACTGCTTATCGAGATGACAAGAACAGCGACGTGGAATACACCTGCTAAAAATAATTCTTTACTGCAAATTCATACTGTTCAATAAAGATTTGCTTGAAGGCTGCAATGTTGTTCTGTTCGTAGAACATGAGCATGGCTTTCTTGTAATCAATGGAGTCAACGGTGCGGAATGACAAAGGACAATATCCCCAAGCCATCAGAACTGCATTGCTGCTGATTCTCGCGGTCCGTTTGTTCCCATCGGTAAATGGCTGTATGTATGACAGCAATACCAAAGCAAGCAGCGCTTTCTCAAACACATTCTCCTTGCCGTTAATTAATGTGCATGTGTCCTCCAATGCCTCGCGTATCTGAAATTCATTATCAAGAGGACGATAATTCGTGCCGGTTATGCCGACACGCCTTTTGCGAATACCGCTGCCAACTCCTAACTCCTTTGTCAGGATAGAATGAATATCCTCAATTCTTCTCACGGTGAGTTCTTTGAGATAGTCGGGATAGTCAAGAATAAAATCCAAAGCATCTTTATGGTTCAACAACATCACCGCCTCTTCTTTTGTCTTTCCTTGAGCGGTTTCCTTTTCTTTTAACAGTCGCTCTGTTTCAAGAAGAGAATATGTGTTACCCTCTATTTGTGAGGATTTCCAGGATAAGTCTACCCCTAATCGCTCCATTTCTTTGCGGTATTCAACGTCGGATAAGGTACTCATATTTGCGAGGAAGGCTTTATGTGCCACATCGAGTCTTTCCTTTTCATCCGTTGTAAACAAAGTGACGTTCGGTAATATGTCACAAACCAATTTAAAGTTGAATGACTCTTGAACAACGCGTTCATCTACATCATCGGAAAAATAGGTATCTATGTCAAGCGGCATTGTAAGTTGTGCTTGTGCCGACAAGGAATATCGTGTTGCCTTTCCTTTGCCCTCAACAACGATATCGCCTTTCTGTACAGAATCGGCAATAATCCGCTTCAACGTTCTCTCGTTTAGGGTCTTGGTTAAAGCCTCTGCAATCTTAACTCTGCTTGATGAAGGATTGTAATGCAGAAATTGCAATATTTCCAACTGTGTTGTCATACTCTTTTGTTTGTATTCGGGACAAATATAGTATTATTCTTTTGATTTACGGGACGGAATGCCCTGATTTTGTCCCGAATGGAGTTGTTTTTTGTCCCGAATGAGCGCAAATATAAATTTTAAACATAAGAACAGAAGAACATAATCCACTTGCGAAGGCTTTCTGCGCATAACAGCAAGGGGTGTATCCTTGAACCCGGGTGCATTGCCTTTTGTACTTATGTCTAAAATAATATAATCCACAGGGCGGGCTGACCCCGCCCCTACAAATAACTCCCTCTTTGAAAAGAGGGAGAACCTGGGGGACCGCTTGCGGTGGAGGAGTTTTCAAAAACGGGAGAGTTCTGGGTTCAACGTAAAATTCTGAGGGATTTCATTTTTACGCATATAATTTTGCCAATCTAAAAAGGAAAAAATCGTTATCTTTCACCACCCCTCCGA
>JAZSQK010000041.1:0-1768 GCA_045537915.1 Acutalibacteraceae bacterium | reverse complement strand
AAAATACCGTGACGGAAGGTTTTTGTTTACTTTCTGCGTAGTAGATACCATTTCGCTTGAAATCATATATATTACCTATATCTTAGATTATTATAAGTCGGAGGCCAAGCGGTCTTAGGAAGACAAATCCCCACTACAACTCCTTGGCTCACAGAACGACATGGCTACGATCCGACTTAAAATACCGTGACGGAAGGTTTTTGTTTACTTTCTGCGTAGTAGATACCATTTCGCTTGAAATCATATATATTACCTATATCTTAGATTATTATCTACCCGGTGACAACTTTATTTTTATGTTTCTTTCAAGGCTTATTGCTTTTCCTTTGCTTGAATGGTTTGTTGCCAAAAAATTCAGAGCTGCATTTTTGGAAATACAAAAGCATACGAAAAAAGGCTGGTACGCATTTGCTGCCATCGGAGGAGTATTTTATGTTGTACTGGTGCTTGTAATGAGCTTTCCGACTATTATTACAGACAGACCTGAATACTTACCGCTTGCAATTTTATTGTTTGTGTTAATGCCTGTTTTGTATATCAATATTTTCATAACGCTGAAGCATCAAGCAGAATTACATTTTGCCAATGAGCAGGAAAACATATTAAAACTCCAGATTTCAAATATGAGAGAACGTATTGCCGAAATAAATTTATCCGAAGAAGCTTTCCGCATAGAAAGACATAATTTCAGGCATAAAATAGACTCCATTGCAACAATGGCAGAAAACAAGCAATATGATGAACTGATTGAATACCTGCAAAAATATCATAAGAAGCTTGATGAAACAAAGGTTAAGCGATATACCTCAAATGCTGTTATAGATTCCATTCTTGCATCATATCTTCAAAAAGCAGAGAGTAATCAAATAAAAATTACAACCTCTATCAAGTTGCCGGACACATTGCCGGTAGATGAAGTCGGGCTTTCGGTAGTGTTTGCTAATGCTATTGAAAACGCCATCAACGCCTGTATGAAGCTTAGTCCCGAAGACAGATATATTGAAATACAGGCAATAACTTATCCTTGCTTTATGATACAGATAAGCAATAGTTTTGACGGAAATATAAGCCTCGATAAAAACGGCGTTCCCGTAAGCACGAAATCAGAACACGGTCTTGGAACACGCTCAATAGTAGCCTTCTGCGAAAAAGCCGGTGCCGCTTATGAATTTAAGACTAATGACCGCAAGTTTTCACTCAGAATTGTAATTGAATAAAGAATAAAACCATCTGTAAGACCGACTTGGTAATGCAGATGGTTTTATTGTTTATTGCCTTTTGTCTTATGATTTATTTTACTAAATCTTTGAAAGCTTTGCCTGCCTTAAATGCAGGAACCTTGCAAGCTGCAATTTTGATTTTTGCACCCGTTTGAGGATTCTTGCCCTCGCGTGCTGCTCTCTCACGAGCTTCAAATGTACCAAAGCCGATTAAGGAAACCTTATCTCCGGCTTTAACTGCGTTCTGTACGCCGCCGATAAATGCATTTAATGCCTTTTCTGCATCCTTTTTTGACAATCCTGCTTCTTCAGCCATAAGTGCAACAAGTTCTGTCTTGTTCATTGGAAAATACACCTCCTTATTTTTTTATAATATTTTATCATATTTTTTGTAGTAAAACAAGATATTTTGGGAATTTGGTAGTATTATGCCGTATTTATGTCAGTATGTTAATAATTTGTTTTTTCTTTCTTACGGCGTATTTATAGGCAACAGCAGTTCCGCTTTTGGGTTGATAGTCAAATAAATCACGCCTACTGTTTTTACG
>JAZSQK010000010.1:0-73108 GCA_045537915.1 Acutalibacteraceae bacterium | reverse complement strand
ATATTTTAGCAAAATCTTTTTGGGAATTCAACTATTTACAAGAATCCCCGCCGAGCAATCGGCGGGGATTGAATTGCTTTTTGTAAATCTAATTACTTAGATTCGGCGATTGCGGCCTGCGCAGCAGCCAGGCGGGCAACGGGAACGCGGAAGGGAGAGCAGGAAACGTAGTCCAGGCCGATCTTATGGCAGAATTCGATGGAAGAGGGGTCACCACCGTGTTCACCGCAGATACCGCAGTGCAGCTTGGAGTTAGCAGCGCGGCCGTTGGTAACAGCCATCTCCATCAGCTTGCCGACACCGTTCTGGTCCAGCTTAGCGAAGGGATCGTTCTCGTAGATCTTGCTCTCGTAGTAAGCGGTCAGGAACTTGCCTGCATCGTCACGGCTGAAGCCGAAGGTCATCTGGGTCAGGTCGTTGGTGCCGAAGCAGAAGAACTCAGCTTCCTTAGCCATCTCATCAGCAACCAGGCAAGCTCTGGGGATCTCGACCATGGTGCCGACCTCGTAGTGCAGCTTAACGCCTGCAGCAGCGATCTCAGCCTCAGCGATCTCGATAACGATGTCCTTAACGAACTTCAGCTCCTTGCTCTCGCCGGTCAGGGGGATCATGATCTCGGGAACAACTGCCCAGTCGGGATGTGCCTTCTGCACATTGATAGCAGCACGGATAACAGCCTTGGTCTGCATCTTAGCGATTTCGGGGTAGGTAACGCTCAGACGGCAGCCACGGTGACCCATCATGGGGTTGAACTCGTGGAGGCTGGAGATGATGTTCTTGATGTCAGCAACGCTCTTGCCCTGGGTTTCAGCCAGCAGAGCGATGTCAGCTTCCTCAGTGGGAACGAACTCGTGCAGAGGGGGATCCAGGAAACGGATGCACACGGGCATACCCTCGAGAGCCTCGTACAGCTTCTCGAAGTCACCCTGCTGGTAGGGCAGGATCTTAGCCAGAGCAGCCTCGCGCTCCTCAACGGTATCGGAGCAGATCATCTCGCGGATTGCAGCGATACGGTCAGCCTCGAAGAACATATGCTCGGTACGGCACAGGCCGATGCCTTCAGCGCCCAGCTCCTTAGCCTTCTTAGCGTCGGCGGGAGTATCAGCGTTGGTACGAACCTTCAAGGTTCTATACTTGTCAGCCCAAGCCATGATGCGGCCGAACTCGCCGGCGATCTCAGCATCCACAGTGGGGATAATGCCGTCGTAGATGCAGCCGGTGGAACCGTCGATGGAGATGAAGTCGCCCTCGTGGTAGGTCTTGCCGGCCAGAGTGAACTGCTTGTTCTCCTCGTCCATCTTGATGTCGCCACAGCCGGAAACGCAGCAGGTACCCATACCACGGGCAACAACGGCTGCGTGGGAGGTCATGCCGCCACGGACAGTCAGGATGCCCTGAGCAGCCTTCATGCCGGTGATATCTTCGGGAGAGGTCTCCAGACGAACCAGAACAACCTTCTCGCCGCGAGCATTCCACTCAACAGCGTCCTCAGCGGTGAAGACCACCTTACCGCAAGCAGCGCCGGGAGATGCGCCCAGGCCACGGCCGGCGGGAGCAGCTTCCTTCAGTGCCTTGGTGTCGAACTGGGGATGCAGCAGAGTATCCAGGTTACGGGGATCGATCATAGCAACAGCCTGCTTCTCGTCGATCATGCCCTCGTCAACCAGATCGCAAGCGATCTTCAGAGCGGCCTTAGCGGTACGCTTGCCGTTACGGGTCTGCAGCATGTAGAGCTTGCCGTCCTCAACGGTGAACTCCATATCCTGCATATCACGGTAGTGATCTTCCAGGATAGCGCAAACTTCGGTGCACTGCTTGAAAGCAGCGGGGAACTTGTCTGCCATCTCAGCAATCGGCATCGGAGTACGAACACCTGCAACAACGTCCTCACCCTGTGCGTTTGTGAGGAACTCGCCCATAAGACCCTTTTCGCCTGTAGCGGGGTCACGTGTGAAAGCAACACCAGTACCGCAGTTGTCACCCATGTTACCGAAAGCCATCATCTGAACGTTGACAGCTGTACCCCATGAGTAGGGAATATCGTTGTCACGGCGGTAAACGTTTGCACGGGGGTTATCCCATGAACGGAAAACAGCCTCAACAGCGCCCATAAGCTGCTCTTTGGGATCGGAGGGGAAGTCCTTACCGATCTTGGACTTGTATTCAGCCTTGAACTGCTCTGCAAGGGTCTTAAGGTCGTCAGCGGTGAGGTCAACGTCCTGAGTAACACCCTTTTCTTCCTTCATCTTGTCGATAAGCTCTTCAAAATACTTCTTACCAACTTCCATAACTACGTCAGAGTACATCTGAATGAATCTTCTGTAGCAGTCATAAGCCCAACGAGCATTGCCGCTCTTTGCAGCCATAGTCTCAACAACATCTTCGTTAAGACCGAGGTTAAGAATGGTATCCATCATACCGGGCATGGATGCACGAGCACCGGAACGAACAGAAACGAGTAGGGGATTCTCCTTGTCGCCGAACTTCTTGCCGGTGATTTCTTCCATCTTGTCGATGTATTCCATGATCTGTGCCTGGATATCATCGTTGATCTTTCTTCCGTCTTCATAGTACTGTGTGCAAGCTTCGGTAGTTACGGTGAAACCCTGGGGAACGGGAAGACCGATTTTGGTCATCTCTGCAAGGTTAGCGCCCTTACCGCCGAGAAGCTCACGCATGCTAGCGTCGCCTTCTTTGAAAAGGTAGACAAACTTGTGGCTCATAATTTTACCTCCTGAATTTTCAGACTTTAGTCTGTTTTTTAAGTAATTAACACCCAAATTACATAGGGTAGCACTTAATTATATCACATTTTTCGAAAAAAGAAAGTGTTTTTCAGAAATTTATGAAAATTTTCGCATTATTTATAATAAATAAGGTGTAAAAACCAAAAAAACCGACATCTTGCAAAAGATGTCGGCAAATATTAAAGCTTTTTAACAACAGTGTATATGAGTTTGTTTATGGCCGTTGCGGCAAGAAGGGTCACGCAAAGCTCGATTATAAAGTTTACGGTCAGAGCGCTGAAGATTACAGCCATTACCGATTTACCGGCTAAAACGGTGTCCCTGTAAAGAAATGCATAAAAGCCCATAAAAAGCAGGGTGTTAAGCAGAGGAACAGATGCCGCCGAGCAAATAAAGGCGGGGACACCTACCTTGCCGCTCTTTTCAAAGGCTCTGAAGATAAGACCTGCAACGACACCGACTGTGATACGAGGAACAAAACAGGTAAGGGTGTAAGCCAAAGGGTCGGTATTAAAAAGAAGAGCGGCTGACGGATCGATCATAAAACCGATGCCGAAGGCCTGCAGGAAGCTTGTCAGTCCAAAGACTACTCCGAGCACAGCTCCGCCCCATATACCGGCACAAGCGGCGCCTAGAGCCACCGGTATGGTCATAAGGGTAATTGAAAAGAGACCCGTAGTAATATAACCGATAGGTGTGAAGTTCATTACCATCATTAAGGCAATGAACAGACTGACCAGAGTCAGCCTAAAGAGATTTTGTTTTTTTGTTTTCATAAATTCTACCTCCGATACTGCCCATAGGGTTTTAGGGAAAGGGGAAAGGGGAAAGGGGAAAAGGGAAAGGGGAAAAGTAAATGTGCCGAGGCATCATTTCTTTAATTTCCGTTTTGCCCAAATAAGAAACCTTTGGTGCAGTTCATAATATTTTAATCTGCCTTTCGGCAGGATTAAATAAGGGAAAAGGGAAAGGGGAAAAGGGAAAGGGGAAAAGGGAAAGGGAAAAGGGGGGTAAGGATGGTGTCGCAGACACATTTCCCTCGGCCCTTTTAATTATTCTTCTCGTAAATTATGCGAAGGCCGTCAAGAAGAAGGTTTTCATTATATATGATATCCTTGCGGCAGTAGTTTATAATGTCCTTTGAAAGACCGCCCGTAGCGACGACCGTAGCCGTCTGACCAAGCTCCTCCTCGATGCGCTCAATAAGTCCGTCAAGCATGGCGGCGGTGCCGTAAACGATACCCGACTGCATACAGTCGACCGTGTTATGTCCGATCACCGATTTGGGATTGGATATACTGATTGAAGGCAGAGCGGCGGTGCCCGAAGCTAAGGCGCTCAAAGTAAGATTCATTCCTGCACAGATAGAGCCGCCGAGGAAGTTTCCATCCTCATCAAGAACCGAAATGGTGGTTGCGGTACCCATATCAATAACTATACAGGGCATTGTGTATTCTGCCAATGCTCCTACAGCCCCTGCGGCAAGGTCTGCGCCGAGCTGAGCGGGGTTATCAATCTTTATATTAAGCCCTGTTTTGACACCGGGGCCGAGCATAAGGGGAACGGTATCGCAAAGAATGGCGACCGCAGCGCTTACCGAGGCGGCAACAACGGGAGAAACCGAGCTGATTATGCAGTCCTCAACCGAGGCAACGCTCTGAGCGTGAAGCGAGAGAATATCCTTTATCTCTATGGCGTACTGGTCGGCGGTCTTTTTTGCATCGGTGGCAATTCTTCCTGTCATCTGAAGAATCGAGTCATCAAAGAGTCCGAGTGTAATATTTGTGTTTCCGATATCAATGGTTAAGAGCATAATATCACTCCTTTTAGTGTAGTATAGCACTATTGTATACATTTTTCAATACTGAAAAAAGGTTGACTTTAATAAAAAAGTCTGTTATAATGTCGTGTGCTAATGAAATTTTTTATCTTTAGCCCCTTGCTCTATATTAAAAATATAGGGCCTAATGTCCAGAAGGAGGTGCAACGAAATGACAAATAAGTATGAGGCATGCATGGTATTCTCCGTAGCAGGAGGAGAGGAAAAGGTAGGCGAACTCAAGGATAAGTTCGCAGCTCTTATTGCCGATAACGGAACAGTCGTAAACGTTGACGATTGGGGCAAGCGCAGACTTGCTTATCTCGTGAACGACGAAGCCGAAGGCTACTATGTTTTCACAACATTTGAAAGCGCTCCCGAGTTCCCCGCAGAGCTTGAGCGTGTTGCCGGAATTACCGAAGGCGTTCTTCGTGTAATGACCGTCAGAAAGTAATTCGGAGGAGAAAAAATTATGTTCAATCTTGTTGTTCTTACAGGAAGACTTACCGCAGATCCGGAGCTGCGTTACACACCCAGCAACATTCCGGTAACGACCTTCTCCATCGCAGTTTCACGCCGCTATAAAGCAGGCGAGCAGGCAGAGGCTGATTTTATCAATATTGTTGCCTGGCGCCAGACTGCAGAATTCGTAACAAAGTACTTCCAGAAGGGAAGTCTTATCGGTATCGAGGGCTCTATTCAGACCCGTCGTTATGTCGATAAAGAAACCGGCAAAAACCGCACTGCTTTTGAAGTTGTTGCAAACAATGTTCAGTTTGTAGAGTCCAAGCGTGACGGAGCAGCAGCTCCTGCAGGTGAGGCTCCCACTTCGTTCTCAAACGCAGGTGCATCCGAATTCACCGACCTCTCGGGCGGGGCCGATGACGATTTGCCGTTCTAATTTAATTTTAAGCGGACAACCGCTGTTCATATTGCCCTAAATTTTAATAGGAGGCGTTAAAAATGGAGAAAATGGATAGACCCATGCGCAGAAAACCTCATAAAAAGGTTTGTCACTTCTGCGTTGACCGTGTTGAAGTTATCGATTACAAGGACGTAGCTCGTCTTCGCAAGTTCATTTCTGAGCGTGCAAAGATTCTTCCCCGCCGTGCAACCGGCACCTGTGCAGCTCACCAGAGAGAGCTCACCTCTGCCATCAAGCGTGCACGTCAGGTAGCTCTTCTTCCTTACGTAAACGACTAATAAGCAAAGCTAAAGCCGTCTGCTTTGAGCAGACGGCTTTTTGTTTTGCAAGGGCAGAGGGAAAGGGGAAGGGGGAAAGGAATAAATTGTTCTCTTTGCTTTTACAAATCTTCGAAATTTGCATCCTCGTCCAAAAATGCATTTACGGCAAGGCCCAAGCCTAACTGAAAACCATTCTTAAATACAGCAAGATTGCGAATGTCATTAAGGTCGCTATTTAGTTCGCAAAACTTTTCAAAGTCTTTCTTTTCTTCATTATCAAACTTATCAGTAAAACTTGTTTCCAGATTAACAATTTCCTCTAAAATTTTTGAAAACTCGCTATTTTTCTTTATGGATTTTACTGCCGGACATATATTCCCGTAATACAGCTCTTCAAGTATTGTCATTTTAATCAACTCCTTGAAAACAATTTTAAACGATTTTCGTTTAAAAGTCAATAAACAGTTTTCGTTTATGTTAATATTATTTTCGTAGGAGATGAATAATATGGAATTTAACGAAAAAATCAGATATTTAAGAGAAGAAAAAAATCTAACTCAAACACAACTTGGGGAAAAGTTAAACATGCACCAGATGAAAATTTCACGAATGGAAACCGGTAGTGCAGAACCCTCGTTAAACGATATACGGGAGCTTTGTTCATTTTTTAATGTTTCTGCTGACTATCTGTTAGGATTGCCGAAAGGAATGAATTATCCTAAAAGATAAAAAAAGTCAGCTCAGGCCCTTTCCCCTTTCCCTTTTCCCTTTTCCCTCTTCCCTTGGCCCTTAACTTCCTATTGACATTTTATTTTTAAAGTGCTAATATGTATTAAAAGAAAAAACCTGTGATTGAGAGTAGTAACTAAAGCGAGAAACTCAAAGAGAGCTGTCGGCGGTGGGATGACAGCAGTGAAACCTTTGGCGAATGGACTTATGAGGGCAACCGAAAAAACCGATGGTTTGAGTAGCAGTTGACGGGGCACGACCGTTACATCGTGGGGCTGTATGATAGTACAGCGCAGAGCGGATGATTTTTCATCAATTTGGGTGGCACCGCAGGATTTTCAAATCTTGTCCCTATTGTCTGGGATAAGATTTTATTTTTTTGTAAAGGTGATTTTATGTTTTTGTTGGTTGGCCGATGGCGTTTCAGGTAAATTTAAAAGGCTGAAACAAAATTTTTGGAGGAAATAAAAATGAAAATAAATAATGTAGATTTTGATACCTATTTTAACAATTATCCCGATAAGGACGGTTATTTCGGAAGGTACGGCGGAGTGTATGTCGAGGATAAGCTCAAGGCCGCAATGGCAGAGATAACCGAGGCTTATTATTCAATCTGCCAGTCGAGGAAGTTTATTGCCGAGCTCCGCAGAATCAGAAAGGAGTTTCAGGGCAGACCTACCCCTGTTACTCATCTTGAAAGGCTTTCGGATGCTCTGGGCGGCAAGGTTCAGCTTTATGCAAAGCGTGAGGACTTAAACCACTCGGGCGCACACAAGCTTAATCACTGTATGGGCGAGGCTCTTCTTGCAAAGTATATGGGTAAGAAGAAGGTCATAGCCGAAACGGGAGCCGGTCAGCACGGCGTTGCACTTGCTACCGCCGCCGCTTATTTCGGTCTTGAGTGCGATATTTATATGGGCTCTGTCGATATAAAGAAACAGGCTCCTAATGTTGCCCGTATGAAGATACTCGGCGCAAACGTTATCGAGGTAACACACGGACTCCAGACCTTAAAGGAGGCAGTTGACGCTGCCTTTGATGCATACAGCAAGGAATATGAAACCGCCATCTACTGCATAGGCTCGGTTTTAGGCCCACACCCATTTCCGATGATGGTCCGTGATTTCCAGAGCGTTGTAGGCATTGAGGCAAGAGAACAGTTTATCGAGATGACAGGCCATCTTCCGAGCGCTATTGTCGCCTGTGTAGGAGGCGGCTCCAATGCGGCGGGACTTTTCGCAGGCTTCCTTAACGATCCTGTTGATATTTACGGTGTTGAGCCGTTAGGTCGTGGGGAAAAGCTCGGCGACCATGCGGCAAGTCTGAAATATGGAACCGAGGGCATTATGCACGGCTTTAACAGTATTATGCTCAAGGACGAAAAGGGCGAGCCTGCCCCTGTGTACTCGGTTGCAAGTGGACTCGATTACCCCTCTTCAGGCCCCGAACACGCTTTTTTACAGGAAATCGGAAGGGTAAAATACGATGTTATAAACGACGAGGAAACGGTCGACGCATTTTATAAACTCGCTCGTCTTGAGGGAATAATCCCCGCTATTGAAAGCTCCCACGCCGTAGCCTTCGGTATGAAGCTTGCAAAGACAATGGAGCATGGCTCTGTACTGATAAACCTTTCGGGCAGAGGCGACAAGGATATGGATTACATTATTGAAAACTTTGGAATTCGCTAGTCAAAGGACAAAGGATTCGGCTCGCAATATTGCGAGCCGTTCTGTTTTAGTTTTTTGAAAAAAGCCCACGAATTTAGGTGCAAAATGTAGAAAAACTACAAAATATGTATAAAATTCACAAAAAACCACGCTAAAATTATACCGTTATTTTGGAAAACTAACAAAACGCTCTTGAAAAACCTAAAGTGGTTTGGTATGATATATAGAGATATGCATTTCAATTATATAAACCATAATAAACTATTCGGGGATGAGAGATTTGAAGAAAACTGAATGTGTGGCAATGCTTCTGGCAGGAGGTCAGGGAAGCAGACTCGGCATTCTTACAAAAAAGATAGCTAAGCCGGCAGTACCCTACGGCGGAAAATACAGGATAATAGATTTTCCTCTTTCAAATTGCACCAATTCGGGTATTGATACGGTCGGAATTCTTACCCAGTATCAGCCGCTTGAACTGGCAGATTATATCGGAAGCGGTAAGGCCTGGGACCTTGACCGTGTAAACGGAGGTGTCCATATTCTTCCTCCCTACAGAGATACCGACAATGCTGGTTGGTACAAGGGTACGGCTAACGCTATTTATCAGAACTTAAGGTTTATTGAGAGATATAACCCCGAGTATGTTCTTATACTTTCGGGCGACCATATTTATAAAATGGACTATTCTGAAATGATAGAGTTTCACAAGGAAACCGATGCCGACTGTACGATTGCGGTAATCGAGGTTCCTATGGAGGAGGCCTCCCGCTTCGGTATTATGAACGCCAGAGAGGATGGCGTTATCTACGAGTTTGAGGAAAAGCCCAAGGAGCCAAAGAGCAACCTTGCTTCTATGGGAATTTATGTATTCTCTTGGGATAAGCTTCGCAAATATCTCTGCGAGGATGAGCAAAAGAGTGACTCCTCAAACGATTTCGGCAAGGATGTAATTCCTGCAATGCTTTGTGATAATCAGAAAATGATGGCATACCGTTTTGACGGATACTGGAAGGATGTCGGAACGATAGATTCTTTGTGGGACGCAAATCTTGACCTTTTAAATCCCAGAAGTGACCTCAATCTTTATGATGATGCCTGGCCGATATACTGTTCGACAAAGGGACTGCCGCCCCAGCATATAACCGATACGGCAAACGTCGAAAACTCTCTTGTTACGGTCGGCTGCAGTGTTGCGGGAAAGCTTGACTTTTCGATACTTTTTTCAAATGTAACGGTCGAAGAAGGGGCAGTAGTTGAGTACTCTCTCATTATGCCCGGAACGGTAATCAAAAAGGGAGCCTGTGTCAGATATTCAATAGTAGCAGAAAATTCTGTTATAGAAGAGGGCGCAGTAGTAGGAGAGAGCCCTGAAGAGATAAAGGATATTAAGGACTGGGGCATTACGGTAATCGGAGACGGCCTTAAGGTCGGCAAAAATGCGGTAGTTTCGGCCAAGAAAATGATTACCGAAGATATTGAAGAGGGAGGCAGAATATAATGAAAACCAATAATGTTTTAGGTATTATTTTTGCCAACTCTCACGATGCTCTGCTCAAGGACCTTACCGCCGCTCGTTCAATGGCGTCGGTGCCCTTCGGCGCAAGATACAGGCTTGTTGACTTTATGCTTTCAAACCTCACAAATGCAGGTGTCAGCAATGTCGGCCTTATTACAAAGGCTAACTACTTTTCGCTGATGAACCATGTGGGAAGCGGAAAGCCCTGGGACCTTGACCGTAAAAGAGGGGGACTTTTCATATTTCCGCCCTATGCCTCTAACGAGGCGCCCGTCTACAAAGGAAGGGTTGAGGCGCTTTACGGAATTATGGAGTGCCTTGTAGAAGCTCAGGAGGAGTATGTTATCCTCTGTGATACCGATGTTATAGCAAATATCGATCTTAAAAAGGTCAAGAAATTCCATAATAAAAATAAAGCCGATATAACTGTGGTTTACGCCCACGGTAAGAAGCCTCATGGTCAGCAGGATGTAATGGATTTTACCTTTGACGATGAGGGTAGAATAGTAGGTATCGGCTTTGAAGAGAATGAGTCCTGTAACTACGGCCTTGATGTAATTATTATAAAAAGAGAGCTTCTTATAAAGCTTGTAAACGATGCCTATGATATAGGCTCTGTCAGCTTTTCACACGGAATTATTCACGCAAAATATAAAGAGCTCCGTATATTCGGATACCGCCATGACGGTTTCGTCGCCGTAATGGATGGACTTGAGAGCTACTTTAAGGCTAATATGAGTCTGCTTGAGTCCCAAGTGAGAAAGGATTTATTCAATCCCGAAAGACCTATCCATACAAACAGCCGTGACGATATGCCTGCCAAATATGAAATAGAATCCAAGACGGCTAACTGTCTTATTTCGGACGGTTGTATCATTGAGGGCACGGTCAAAAACAGTATACTTTTCAGAGATGTTATAGTAGCGGCAGGTGCAGTCGTAGAGAACAGTATTCTTATGGAGGGCACTACTGTCGGTGTCGGCAGTGAGGTAAGCTATATGGTTTGCGACCGCTTTGCAACCATTACAAAGGATAAAAAGCTCGACGGAAGAATTACTAAAAAAATAGTAGGAAAGAAAGAAACGGTTTAAATACGGAGGACTAAATGAAGGTTTTATATGCTACAAGCGAAGCCTATCCCTTTGCGATGTCTGGCGGTCTTGCCGATGTGGCGGGAGCACTGCCCAAGGCGCTTCGCAGAAGACTTGTTGGCTGCAGAGTGATAATGCCGCTCTATTCGTCGGTTCCCGATGAGCTCAGGGCAAATATGAATTTTATAACAAGCATAACGGTGCCTGTTTCCTGGAGAAGACAGTACTGTGGAATTTTTGAAGCCCGTTACGACGGAGTGACATATTATCTGCTTGATAATCAGTACTATTTCAAGAGGGATTCTCTTTACGGCTTTTATGACGACGCCGAGAGGTTTGCCTTTTTCTCCAGAGCGGTACTCGAAACAATAAGATGCATAGATTATGTTCCGGATATAATACACTGCAACGATTGGCAGACGGCAATGATACCCGTTTTCCACGATATATTCTATAAGAGTGAGCCGATGTATGCCAATATCAAAACGGTTTTCACTATCCATAATATACAGTATCAGGGCAAGTACGGGCACGACCTTATAGGAGATGTTCTGGGGCTCCCGAATGAAGCGGTGGGGCTTATAGAATATGACGGCTGCGTAAATATGATGAAGGCGGCAATACAGTGCTCAGAAAAGGTAACAACCGTGTCTCCCACATATGCAAAGGAGATACTTGATCCTTATTATTCACACGGACTGGACCCGATTCTTAAGGAATATACCTATAAGCTTTGCGGAATAGTAAACGGAATAGATACTGTCGTTTATAACCCCGAAACCGATAAAAATATCTTTGCAGGTTACAGCGCAGAGGATTTCTCAAACAAGGCTGTAAATAAGGCGGAGCTTCAAAAATATATGGGACTGCCCATAAAGGCAGATACCCCCCTTATCGGAATTGTTTCCCGTCTTGTCGGACACAAGGGCTTTGATCTTGTAAAGTGTGTCTTTGAGGAGCTACTGCAAAATGATGTCCAGTTTGCGATACTCGGCTCGGGAGATTGGGAGTTTGAAACCTTTTTCTATGAAATGGCAAAAAAGCATCCCGAAAAGGTTGCCTTTAAGCTCGGCTTTATCCCCGACCTTGCAAGAAAGATATATGCGGGTGCCGATATCTTCCTTATGCCCTCAAAGAGTGAGCCCTGCGGCCTTGCCCAGATGATTGCTCTTCGGTACGGCACTATTCCGATAGTGCGTAAGACGGGCGGACTTAACGACACAATATCCGACTCGGGCGACGGTAAAGGCAACGGCTTTACCTTTGCAAACTATAACGCACACGATATGAAGTATGCGGTCGAACGTGCGCTTGAGGGTTATAAGGATAAAGAGGGTTGGAATATACTTGTAAAAAGGGCGATGGAGTGCGACAATAGTTGGAATGCATCTGCCGGTTCATATATTGGACTTTACAAGGAGCTTTGCGCTAAATAAAAGGGTGATATTATGTTTGATATTATAAAATCTGTAATCCTCGGCATAATTGAGGGTATAACCGAATGGCTGCCGATAAGCAGTACGGGTCATCTTATTTTGGCTGATGAGTTTTTAAAGCTCGGCACAAGCGATGAGTTTAAAGAAATGTTCGAGGTTGTTATACAGCTCGGAGCCATACTGGCTGTAGTTGTAATTTTCTGGAACAAGCTCTGGCCCTTTACAACCAAGGAAAACGGATATATAAAGAAAAAAAGTATATCCCTCTGGTCAAAGGTAATTGTTGCCTGTTTGCCTGCGGCGGTTATAGGTATTCTGCTTGACGACTGGATTAACGAAAAATTTTTCAACTATAAGACGGTTGCGGCAACACTTATAATATATGGCGTTTTGTTCCTTGTTGTAGAAGCAATAAATAAAAACCGTGAGCCCAAAACCACCTGCATTAAGGGTCTTTCCTATAAAACGGCTCTGCTCATCGGTTCTTTTCAGGTGCTGTCGCTGATTCCCGGAACCTCCCGTTCGGGCGCTACCATTCTCGGCGCTATGCTGCTCGGCGTTTCGAGAACCGTTTCTGCTGAGTTCAGCTTCTATCTTGCAGTACCTGTAATGTTCGGCGCAAGTCTGCTAAAAATAGTTAAGTACATAGCCGAGGTTGGATTTAATATAGGCGGCCTTGAAACAGTGATTCTCGCTGTCGGAATGATAACCGCATTTATCGTGTCGATAATTGTTATTAAATTTCTTATGGGTTATATCAAGAAAAAGGATTTTACCTTCTTCGGTTGGTATCGTATCGCACTCGGTCTGCTTGTGCTGATTTATTTCGGACTGATTGCAAAATAACTTTTAAAGGGTGGAATTTATATTCCACCTATATTTTTTGCAAAATTTTTTAAAAATCATAAATTAGATAAAACGAGAAATTTGGAGAAAATCAAAGGAAAACAGAGAACTAATTTGTTATTTTAAAAAAATATTAAATAAATGTTGACAAAAGAAATTGTGGTTGTTATAATAGTCAAGCACTTTAAAAAGAAATTTATTGGAGGAAAGACCTATGTCCACTTTTATGGCAAAACCCGCTGAAGTTCAGCGTAAGTGGTACGTGATCGATGCTGCAGGAAAGCCCCTCGGACGCACAGCTGTCAGAGTTGCCGACCTTCTTCGTGGTAAGGGTAAGCCCGAGTTTACTCCCCATGTTGATTGCGGAGACCATGTAATCGTTATCAATGCAGAAAAAGCCGTTCTTACCGGTAAGAAGCTTGACAAAAAGTTCTACCGTCATCACACCGGCTATATCGGAAGCCTCAAGGAAGTTAAGTATGCAACTCTTATGGCTAACAAGCCTGAGTTTGCAATGCAGCTTGCTGTTAAGGGAATGGTTCCCGATACCACAATCGGCCGCAAGGCTTTAACCAGACTTCGCATCTACAAGGGTGCTGAGCATCTTCATGCCGCTCAGAAGCCCGAAGTAATCGAATAAGAAAGGAGCACAGAGTAATGATTGAAGGAAAGCCTTATTTTTACGGAACCGGCAGAAGAAAGAGCTCTGTTGCCCGTGTTCGTGTTTACAACGGTACAGGAAAGATTATAATCAACGACCGTGAGATCGACGATTATTTCGGACTTGAAACCTTAAAGCTCATCGTTCGTCAGCCCCTCAACCTTACCGACACCCTCGGCAAGTTCGACATTATCTGTCGTGTTGCAGGCGGCGGCGTTACAGGTCAGGCTGGTGCTATCCGTCACGGTATCTCCCGTGCACTTCTCCAGTACGACGAGGAACTTCGTTCTACTCTCAAGAAGGCAGGACTCCTCACTCGTGACCCGAGAATGAAGGAAAGAAAGAAGTACGGACTCAAGGCTGCACGTCGTGCACCTCAGTTCTCGAAGCGTTAGTCGTTTCCAAAATTTATTTACAAGCCTTGCAGATATGCGAGGCTTGTTTTTTTATGTTCAACTGTGGTGTCCTCACGGCATAGCCGTTGCGGTCGGAACTAAAAATAGTCCACCGGACTATTTTCTTAACGCTCCGACAGTTCTCCAAGAGATAATCTGTATTATTTCGAAGATTACAAAAACCCCGAAACCATTTTTGGTTTCGGGGTTTTCTTGCTTCTATGCGCCTATCCATCAAATAGCAAAAAAATGAATTATTTGTCGGTAACTTTGACTTCCTAACACTCTTTTTGAATAAGGTATTCGATTCTAAATTGTGATTTTTATCGAGTCAAACGATTTATCTTTAATTAACAATTATAAATAAAGAATAGCACTCTTTTTACAAAAAATAAATTGAGTGCTATTCTTTTACAAATTCAATTATATCGCTTACAGAACAATCTAGGGTGTAGCAAAGAGCATCAAGTGTTTTCGTGCTTATTGCTTCACCTTTTTTTATTCTATGCAGTGTGTTTGCGGAAAAGCCCTGTTTGAAAATCAAGTGATATTCCGTAACACCCTTTTTAAATAATGTACTATAAAATGGTTTATAACTAATCATATTCCAACACCATTTTAATATTATCATACTTAACATCTTGACAATACTCAAAATATTGAGTATAATTATTTAACTAATAACATTTTAATACAAATAGAAAGGATTATTCATATGAAAAAAGTTTCCTGTTTATTATTGGTTCTTGCATTGTTGGTATGCCTTATAGGGTGCGCTGATAATAGTTCGGAACCATCAGTTACGTCAAGTTCTACAAGCTCAACGGTTTCGGAGCCATCGAAAGCTTCTCCATATGAACAACTTTGTGAGTTCGTAAAAACCAACGGCAAATACACATCTACCAACGGAAGCTATGAATATACATATGTACTATCTAGCGTCATCGCAGAGAGTTTAACCATTCAATTGCAGCCTAACGGGCAAATTCGATTTAGTTTGTTAGGCGATTATTCTACTAGTTTAAATAAAGCAGAAACGTTAATATTTTTGGATTTTGTCGATGGCGCATCGTCTTTAAAAATCAGTTATGCTATGCAAATTGATATCGTTGGCTATCTTGCTAAGGCGACTATAGACAAAAGCATTTTAAAAGATGATATCAAATTTTCCATTGAATACGAAGATATAAATTATGAATCTCACAAATCAACATGCAGAGAAATGTTCATAACTCAAGCCGATCATCTTATGAGTCAAGTAGATACATTTCTAATAGCAAGTGTTGATATTTGCCTTTATGATTTAGGATTTTATAACTTTCCTCAGCTTACTTAACAAAACATAGGAGGCCATTAAAAATGGGTTGGTATATAGTTCTTATTATCGTTTGTATAATAGGTATAGTCGCTGCAGTTGATCAAATCTCAGAACAAAAAAAGGCCGATGAGCAGCGAAGACTTGAAAATGAACAAAACAGAATCAGAAAAAACGCCATAAACGAAACACGGCTCGATTTATCTGAACGATACGAAAGTGTTAGAAAAAACATCTCCATTCCTTTGAACTGTGATTTGATTTATATGGAGAACAATCAATTTTATTGTTGGTTTGAAAATGATATTTTATATTTTTTTCCATCTGAAGAAACATTTAGTGAAAATTCTTTTGAACTCTGTAAAAATATTTCGGATTTAAGAAAATATTCCGATTCAATGGATTTTCAATTGATAAAAATCCATAGAAACGACATCGATTATTATATTGTTAAAGGTAGCGAGTGGGATTCAACCGATTCATATAGTAGCGGTGGAGGCATTAATTTAAAAGGTGCTGTTGTTGGCGGAATATTAGCAGGAGGCGCTGGAGCAATCATCGGAAGCAATCATAAAAGAGAGGTCAAAACATTCACGTCCACAACGCATCACGATGAAAGATATTTGGAACTGTTTTATAGAGAAAACCAAAAAACTCTTAAAAAAACCATTGATTACTCAGCCTATGCATTGTTTGAAAAATGGTTTCCTGAAAAAGAATATGAATATATAAACTCTATTGGCAATAACATAGCAGAAGAAACTAATGATAAATTTACCCAAATTCAAAAATATAAGGAGCTTTTGGATAATAATATAATCACTGTTGAAGAGTTTGAACAAAAGAAACAGGAACTTTTGAATTTATAAATGTAGGGGAGGATTTCTGTGCCCTCCCCAAAGACAGGAAAGACAGGGGACGGTTCTCTGTATTGCGGCAAAGCTGCGAATGAAGTAAATCCCTTACGGGATTTATGAAGTATCCCATACGGAATATGAAGTATTGCTATCGCAATATGAAGTACGCCCACGGGCGTATGAGGGATTTACTTCACTTCATATTCAGCAAAGAGCGGAATACATCATAACTCTTTAGAGTTACTTCATATTTTGCCTCGGCAAAATACTTCATTTATTAAAAAGAACCCCCCGAAACCATTTTTGGTTTCGGGGGGTTCTTTATGCATTGCTATTCGCTTATAAAAATGCTATAATATGGATAAAGGAAAGGGCTGATGAGAATTTAAAAAGGAAGAAAAAAATAGCGTAATATTGTAGTCGCATAAGAGGAGGCGCAGAATAATGAAAAAAATTATGGTTTGTATTATATCGTTTGTCTTTCTACTGTCTGCCTGTTCGGCAAACAACAGCAATTCTACAAGTGATAATATTGATGATATTTCATCTGGGAACATATCGAATGTAGAATATCAGTTTCCTGAGGTTCAAAGAGATGAAAAATTCCTAGAAGTGCGCCTTCCATATCAGAAAGTACTTTCGCCCGAGCTATGCGGGAGGACCTTGTATATGGCGGTATCTGTAAAGGATAACCCAACCGGATATAAAGACGCCATACAACTTGTTTCTTACGATTTAGATACAAAGCAGACCGAGCTTTTATTTACCAGTAGCTATGACGAGGCAAATATTCAGCAGATAAGCTGTGATGGAAATTGGCTTGTATGGACCGATGTACAGGCGTGGGGTGCGGCATGTGATGTTTATGTAATGAACTTAAAGACAGAAGAGGCTGTTTTGCTTGAGCATTTTACGCCGCAAGCGGCTTCGGTTATAATTCCGTCTTTAATGGATGGGGTTGTATACTACATTGTCGAAGAGGGTATCGAAAATGATTTAATTTACGGAACATTATATTCATATGACTGTGAAAGTAAAAGCAAATCTGTTATAGCCCGACTGGAGAACATACATTTATATAATCTTGCGGTAAGGAGCTCACAGGGCAAGGTTGTTTGGAATGAAACCATAGACGGGAAGGGCGTTTTGTTCCTTTATGATACCGAGACAAAAAAGATTTCAAGCTACCAAACCTCACATACCTACAGCCACAACACATTTTACAATAATGGAATAATAATGTTCCTTGGAACAAAAGACTTCTTTGACGCAACAAAGATTCCCGCCAACTATTTTTACGATACAAGGACACTTGAAGAATATCCGGTGCCGGTGGGAGGACAGTCAATGGATATGGCAGGTGAGTGTTTGCTGGTTTATCGTCAGCCTAATTACTATATTTATCAAAAGGACGGCTCGGGATATAAAATGCTTGATGCACACATTGATTATGGTTGTAATGACAGGAAGATAAGTGTCGGCAAAGATATCATTACAATTCAGGATAATAAAGGCGGAGACGAGACGGTGTTGAATATACATTTTCTCGGGAATGTCGGTTAATAATAGTATTGAAAAGAGCTATCGAGTTTACGATCGGTAGCTTTTTTGCTTTTTATAATAAAAAAGTGGAAATATTAAAAAATGTGTATTATAATATGAAAGTGAACGTTGATTTAAAGGATGATGTTTAATGACTGTAAGAATTGGAATTATGGGATACGGAAATCTCGGCCGTGGCATAGAGGCGGCGGTGCGGCAGAATGAGGATCTAGAACTGGTTGCCGTATTTTCAAGAAGAGATCCAAAAACAGTTAAGCTTCTGACCGATGGTGTGCCGGTTTATTCTGCAGAGGATGCATTAAAGCATAAGGACGAGATTGATGTGCTTATCCTTTGCGGCGGAAGTGCAACCGACCTTCCTGTTCAGACTCCTCTTTATGCAGAGCATTTTAATGTTGTAGACAGCTTTGACACCCACGCAAAAATACCCGAGCATTTTGATAATGTAGATTTTGCGGCAAGAAAGGGCGGTAATATTGCCGTTATTTCTTGCGGATGGGATCCCGGAATGTTTTCGGTAAACAGACTTTATGCATCGGCAATTCTCCCCGACGGAAAGGATTATACCTTTTGGGGCAAGGGGGTAAGCCAGGGACATAGTGACGCTATTCGCAGAATAGAGGGTGTTCTTGATGCAAAGCAGTACACAATACCGATAGAAGAGGCTCTTGAGGCGGTCAGAAGCGGTAAAAATCCCGAGCTTAAAACAGGGGAGAAGCATCTAAGAGAATGCTTTGTTGTCGCAAAAGACGGAGCAGATAAGGCAAGGATAGAAAGGGAGATTAAGACAATGCCCAACTATTTTGCCGATTACAAAACGGTTGTTCACTTTATATCTAAAGAGGAGCTTGACCGTGACCATTCGGGAATTGCCCACGGCGGCTTTGTTATAAGAAGCGGCAAGACGGGACTTTCTGGCAACAATAACCACATTATTGAATATAGTCTGAAGCTTGATTCCAACCCCGAATTTACGGCAAGTGTGATTGTAGCCTATGCAAGAGCTGCTGTACGAATGAAAAATGAGGGCGCTATAGGCTGTAAAACGGTATTTGATATACCTCCTGCGTATTTGAGTGCACTTGACGGACAAACCCTCCGTAAAACAATGCTTTAAAGAAAAACGCCGATAGGAATTCCTATCGGCGTTATATATTTGTTTAAGATTAAAAATCGTTTTTGAGCAGATTGCCGTTTGCATCGGTTGCTATTTTTCCGGTTAGTATCATTACCGATTCGACAAGTGTCCAGATGCTAACCCCGAGGATAATGAAAACACCGATATAAAAGCAATAGGTCAAAAAGCCAATAATTGTAAGCACAAGCTGTGCGATTGCCTTGCCTGTATATCCGAGGTAGAAGTTGTGCGCACCGAATGCACCCAGAATAAACCCAAAAAGCGCAGCTATAATTTTGGATTTTGCATCCTTACCTGCGGATTTTGTAACCGCAACACCACAGGAAAGGCATATTGCGGCGGCGGGATTTATCTCGGCTCCGCAATTAGCGCAGTGGGAAGAGCCGACCCCTTTAGATACTCCGCAACCAAGGCAAACAGCCTGATTTTCATTCATTTGCTTACCGCAATTTCTGCAATACATAAAGAAACCTCCGAAAAAGTTAAAAAATTAAAGGAAGGATTACCCTTACAATATATGTTATGATAAGCGCCGCTACCGAAACACCTAAAAGCGCAAGGTCAACCTTTGGTTTGCCGAAAAGCCTTATATCAAAGAAAAGCTCGGCGAAAAGGATAGGCACCGTCCAGAAGGCAGGGTGGTAGGAAAAAGCAGCGGCAATATCAAGCTTTAAAAGCGAGATAAAGGCTCGGGTAAGACCGCAACCGATACAATCAATGCCCGTAACGGTCTTGGTTATACAGGGGATATTATTAAAATAAAAAATAATCGCTAAAGCGATAAATGCTGCCAAAAAGCAAAGCTTTGGTATAGGATAACTAATCTTTCTTTTCATATCTGAATAATAGCATATTTACAGACTGTTTGCAACAAAAAAACGACTGCGATAAACGCAGTCGTTAAAATTTATTTGTACATTGGACCGTTGTTCCTTTCACTATTTTAAAAGAAAGGTACTATTTCATTGGACTCACCTGTTTGAAATATTCTGTTTTTTGGAATATGGACTTAATAGAACTTTGGACTCACCTCTTTCATTCAGATTCTAAGTTTTAAGTTCGGTTCGATTCCCCAAATCACTGGGCATCAGTCCTTTCCTTTCCTAAGATTTTTTTCACTCATCTCTCTTTCTGTGTTTTTAATATACCACATAATTCACAATTTGTCAAGTAAAAGTTAAAAACTTTTGTGAAAAATATTCAAAAAATGAAAACTTTACATTGAAACTAATTTATGATACAATAAAATTTAGTGAACAACGATTAGGAGCGCTTATGAAAAAGATAGCAAGTTTCACCGTCAACCACGATACACTCGATAAGGGTATGTATATATCAAGAATAGACGGAGATATCATAACCTATGATATAAGAATGAAAAAACCTAACAATAATGATTATCTGCCGATTGCCGCCGCCCATACATTAGAGCACCTTTTTGCGACCTATGCGAGAAACACCGCTGAGGCAGAATCGGTAATATATGTTGGGCCGATGGGTTGCAGAACGGGATTTTATTTTCTTACCCGAGATACTGTTTCTTACAAAAGAGCCATTGAAATAGTAAGACAGTCTATGGAGTTTGCGGCAGATTTCGAGGGCGAGATACCCGGAGCTACGGCTGCCGAGTGTGGAAATTACAAAGAGCACGACCTTGAGGGCGCAAGACGGATAGCCGCCGAAATGGCAGGAGTACTCGAAAACTGGCAAACAGAGGATTTAAAATATAAAGATTAAAAAAGTGTGTGGAGAAATCCACACACTTTTTACTTTAAATAAATCAAGGATTTTTAGCTCCGATTTCATTAAGATAGGCGTTAACCAAATCATAACTATCCAGCGCAACCAGAATAAGAATTCCGTCGGCCTCTTTTATAAGAGCGGAGGAAATTTTTTTATATTCTGTAGTGTTTGATGCCTTGTAATTTGCCGAAGCATTGTTGACCGCAAAGGTAAAGCCCTCTACTATTTTAGAATGATCCTCACTCTGTGCCGGTCTCACTGCGGCAATTATGTCAAAATGGTCGTCTGCACCGTTTACATATACTGTGTACTCGTCAACATTCTCATCGGTAAAACCGAAGTAAGAGGATAACTGGGTTGCCGAAAGCTCCTGCCAGGAAATTGTATCGGCAGAGTAGCTTTTAATTTCGTTCGCAATGGTCTTTGCGCTGAGATTGCTATCGGAAGAACAACCGACCGTTGTGATAACCAAACAACAAAGAAGTACTAACAGAGCGCCGGACCGAATCAGTAATTTCATCTTTTCACATCCTAAATGACCTTTTGTAGACGCCAAAAAGATTATACATTAAAATAAAAGGAAAGTAAATGCTTTTGTAGTCAATGTCAAGACGTCGCAAAACCTTAATAGCTTTACATAATGTTTTTATATTACCTTTTGAAAAGTTGAATTTTTTAACATTATTAACCGAGTTATTAACATATTTAGAAAAAAATCAGCCATATTATCGGCTTTTAAGCTCGAAAATGTTAATTAAACGGTGGAAAACCTTAATAACTTTAAAGGTTTTATCTGTTTACATAAGATTTATTTTTTGTCGGAAAAGATAAAAAATTGTAACCTTTTCAGCGCCGTTTATAAGCGCTTTCGGGCTACAATTTTTAAGAAAAAAATCATTTAAAGTAAAATATATGCAAGAGCCAGAATAAGCTTTTCGTCTGCCGATTCCGAAGAAAGAAGAAAAATCAGCCCCAAAAGCAGAAGAGAGTCATTGTTCTTTGCAAGTTCGGGCAGATTTATGTATTTTAAAAGGGAATTGAGTCTGCTTTTTTGCACAGCCGAGGTGGTTACATTCTGTTGCGATGCGCTATGGTTAGAGGGCGAAGGGGAATTTTCAGAAGGGCGAGAGTCCTTTGTCGGCACACGGACAAAGCTTGGAAATGGAGGCATATCGGGACGGTTTTTGTGCATCTGCATTACCTGCTCTGCCGCCGTCTGCTTCATCCGCTCAAAATCCTCCTTACTAAAATCACTCATAAGGCAATATACCTCCTACAATTCAAAAATTCCCGCCTGACTGAGCAGAGGCGCAAGGTCAAGAAGCCGCAGCATTTTTACCGCCTTATCTACACGTAGCTGTTTTTCCTGTGAAAGATGGGGGCGGAGTGCCAAAAGAAGATTTACTCTGCTATCGTCCTTACGGGAGCCGAGCATTTTTGCCATATTAGCAATACCCGAAAGGTCTGGCTGCGGCGGTGTTTGGGGCGAGGGGACAGTATCTGGCTCCCCCGCTTGGTCAGACTGACCGCTGTTTGAGGAGAGAAGACTCTGCGCCATCGCCTTTATCCGCTCCATTCCCGCAGGGTCGGAGAGAATAGAGGAGAGTTGCTCTGTAAGGTCGGACATATCACTGGCCTCCAAGAATTTCTTTGATTATTTTTTGCGCTTCGTCGGAGGAGAGAAACTTTTCCCTTGCGGCTTTATCCTTCATCAGAGAATCAAAGAGCATTTTGTCCTTATCATCTAGCTTGGACATAAGGTTTACGGGATCAACGCCGTTTAGTATTTTCGAGAAATCGTTATTATTCATTGAAATCACCACGTTTTAAAGGTATACTAAATAATATGATTGAAGGCAGGGAGGTATGAGTGTGTACATACTTGTAATATCGGATTCTCACGGGAGGGTGGGCGAGATTGAAAAGGTAATAGAGGCCTACCCCGAGGTAAAGCATATTTTCTTTTTGGGGGACTGCGTTTCGGATATAGAGGACTGTCAGTATATATATTCCGACCGAACCTTTCATATAGCCCAGGGTAACTGTGACGGTCATACACTTTTCAAAAGCGAGGATATGATAACCCTTTACGGTAAAAAAATATTCTTTACCCACGGTCATTCCTACTATGTTAAGCAGTCGATGGAAAAGCTTTACGCAGCCGCAAGTGCGAGGGGAGCAGACCTTGTGCTCTACGGACACACACATACCGCTAAAACAGAATATGCAGACGGGATATATTTTGTGAATCCGGGGTCCATTGGTTCGGGAACCCTCGGGTACACAAGCTTTGCCCTTGTTGATATAACCGAGAAGGGAATTATGCCGAGCATTGTAAGGGTAAAATAAAAGCGTAGCAGAACTGCTACGCTTTTGTCATTATTATAACTCTATTATTTCAATACCTTCTATCACTACATCGTGTAAGGGCTTGTCCATTGGGCCTGTGCGGACATTTGCGATATTGTCCACCGTATCCATTCCCTCATAAACCTGACCGAAAACGCTATGCTTGAAGTCGAGCCAGGGGGTGCCTCCGAGAGCCTTATAGTCCTCGATGGTATCTTCAGGGAAGCCTCTGTCCTTCAAATCTTCCATCTGGGAAAGAAGATGCTCGGGGATTTCTCCGCCCGACTGAACGATGAAGAACTGTGAACCGTTTGTGTTGGGCCCTGCGTTTGCCATAGAAAGAGCGCCTCTTATATTATGGAGTCTTGCATCGAATTCATCCTCAAATTTCTCTCCGTAGATGCTCTCTCCGCCCATTCCGGTTCCGGTGGGGTCGCCGCCCTGAATCATAAAGTCTTTTATAACCCTGTGGAAGATTATTCCGTTATAATAATCCTTTTTTGCAAGTTCAATGAAGTTTTTTGTTGTTCTGGGGACCTCGTCTACAAAAAGCTTTATTTTAATGTCGCCCATATTGGTGTGCATAACGGCAACGGTGTCGCCCTGCAGGGGTTTTTTGGTCTGAAAAGTCATTATATTCACCTCAAAGTTGATTTATAAGCCTATTTTAGCAGTATTTATTCCTTTTATCAATACAAAAATCTTGTTTTTAGGGGAAAAATATGTTAATATATTTTTAATAATATACTTTTATAGGGGTGGCTTTGTTTATGAAGTGTCCGTTTTGCGCATTTGAAGAAAGCAAGGTAATTGATTCCCGTCCCACAGATGAGGGCGAACGCATCCGTCGAAGAAGAGAGTGTTTATCCTGTCAGAAGAGGTTTACTACCTACGAGATAATAGAGAGCCTTCCGATTATTGTTATCAAAAAGGACAAGACCAGACAGGCGTTCTCAAGAGAGAAGCTCTTAAACGGTATGGTTCGTGCCTGTGAGAAAAGGCCTGTTTCTCTCGAAACACTTGAAAGGGCTATTGATGACATTGAGAGCGAGATTCAGAATTCCCTTGACCGAGAGGTTTCAAGTGAGAAGATTGGCGAACTTGTTATGAAAAAACTTTCCGAGATAGACGAGGTAGCCTATGTTCGTTTTGCAAGCGTGTACCGTCAGTTCAGGGATATAAACACCTTTATGGAAGAGCTTAACAAGCTGTTGCAAAAGTAATTCAGAGAGCTGTCTTTAATCAAGACGGCTCTTTTACCCGAGTAAGAGGAGTAGTTATGAACGAGCAAATAAGAATGGCGGAGCTTCTGCTTCCCAATATTACAAAAGAACCTGAATACTATGAGGCCCTATATCCCGTAAGGGAGCTTAACGAGGGTGCGAGGGTGGTCAGAATTGCCCCCAGTCCTACGGGTTATCTCCACCTTGGTACACTTTTTATGGCCCTTGTTAACCGAATAACTGCCGACTCAACAGGCGGTATTTTCTTCACAAGGATAGAGGATACCGATAAAAAGCGTGAGATTGAGGGCGGTATCGATGATATTATAAACGGACTTATCCGTTTCGGGATAAATATCGACGAGGGATTTGTTACTCCGAGTGAAGAGAGGGGAAACTACGGCCCTTATAAGCAGAGCAAGCGTGCCGAGATATATCAGTGCTATGTGAAAAAGCTTATTAAAGAGGGACTGGCTTATCCCTGTTTTTGCACTGCGGAGGAGCTTGAAGCGGTCAGAGCTGAGCAGGAGAAGAACAAGGTAAGGACAGGCTATCACACAGAGTATGCCGTTCATAGAAATATTACGGTCGATGAGGCAAAGGCCCTGATTGATGAGGGAAAGCCCTATGTAATCAGGCTGAAATCCCCCGGAAAAGAGGAAAACAGAATTTTCTTTGAGGACGGAATTAAGGGTAAGGTCGAAATGCCCGAAAATGATGAAGATTTTGTCCTTTTAAAATCCGACGGAATTCCCACCTATCATTTTGCCCACGCAGTAGATGACCACCTTATGAGAACCACCCACGTTATAAGGGGAGATGAGTGGATTTCTAGTGTTCCCAAGCACATTCAGCTTTTCAAGCTGCTTGGCTTCAAGGTGCCCAAGTTCTGTCACGTTGCCCCCATTATGAAGCTTGATAACGGAGCTAAGAGAAAGATATCAAAGCGTAAGGATCCCGAGGCGGCAGTTCATTATTTTGCCGAGGAGGGCTACGATGCTTTAAGCGTTATTGAATATCTTATGACGGTAGCCTCAAGTGAGTTTGAGGATTGGCGCCGAGCCAACCCCGATGAATCTTACAAGAAATTTAAGTTCAATATTAAAAAAATGTCGGTTTCGGGAGCCCTTTTCGATAACGATAAGTTAAATGATGTTTCAAAGAATATAGTTTCAAAAATGAACAGCCAAACGGTTGTAGAGAAGCTTTGCGATTGGGCGAAAGAGTTTGATGGCGAGTTTTACGGTGTTTTAACAAGGGATATCGAATACACCAAAAAGGTATTCGCAATCGACCGTGATGTACCCAAGCCCCGTAAGGACATAGCAAAGTGGAACGAGGCGAAGGCATATTGCGCATACTTTTATCCCGAATATTATGAGCAGGGCTTCGAGTTGCCCGAAAATATAGCCGCTGCCGATGCAAAAGCCTTTCTTATGGAGTATAAAAAGGTATACAAAGCCGAGGATACTAAGGAAGAATGGTTCGGCAGAATAAAAGAGCTTTGTGTACCGCTTGGCTTTGCCGCCGATACTAAGGAATATAAGGCAAACAAGGAGGCCTATAAGGGCAGCGCAGGAGATTTATCCACCGTTCTCCGCCTTGCTGTTACAGGCAGAAGAAATACCCCCGACCTTTGCAGTATAATGCAGGTGTTGGGCTATGACGAGTGTATTAAGAGAATAGATTCTGCAATAAAGGAGCTTTAATTATGGCAGAAGAAATTATAAGAGAAGAAGGCGCAGAGGAAGCTCTTGCCCCCTCCAATTTTATTTACGATTTTATTGATAAGGATTTAGCCGAGGGTGTCTACAACAGGGTTCAGACCCGTTTTCCGCCCGAGCCTAACGGATATCTTCATATCGGTCACGCCAAGGCTATTTGCATAGATTTCGGTACTGCCGAAAAGTATAACGGCAAATGTAATCTCCGCCTTGACGACACCAACCCCACAAAAGAGGACGTTGAGTATGTCGATGCCATTAAGGAGGATATCGAGTGGCTCGGCTTTAAGTGGGATAACGTCTACTTTGCTTCCGACTATTTCGATTTTATCCACGAGTGCGCCTATAAGCTTATTGATAAGGGCCTTGCCTATGTTGATGAGTCTACTCCCGATGAGATAAGAGAAATGAGGGGAACCCTGACCGAAGCGGGTAAGGAGAGCCCCTACAGAAACAGACCTATCGGGGAGTCCCGTGACCTCTTTGCAAGAATGACCGCAGGTGAGTTTGAAAACGGAGCTATGGTACTTCGTGCAAAGATTGATATGGCATCCTCAAACATCAATATGCGTGACCCCATAATCTACAGAATTATGAAGGTTTCCCATCACAGAACAGGGGATAAATGGTGCGTTTATCCTATGTACGACTTTGCTCATCCTCTCTCGGATACTAAAGAGGGGGTTACCCACTCGCTCTGCTCTCTGGAGTTTGAAAACCACAGACCCCTTTATAACTGGTTTTTAGAGAAGTTAGAGCTTGCCGAGCCCTCCCGTCAGATTGAGTTTGCGAGAATGAATGTAAACTACACTCTCACGTCGAAGAGAAAGTGCTTAAAGCTCGTTAACGACGGTCTGGTTTCGGGTTGGGATGATCCGAGAATGGCTACCATATGCGGTATGAGAAGAAGAGGCTACCCGAGCGCCGCTATCCGCAGTTTTGTTGAAAAAATCGGTGTCAGCAAGGCTTACAGCGTTATTGATTATGCACTTCTTGAGTCCTGTGTACGTGATGATTTAAATCTTAATGCCGACAGGGCTATGGCGGTACTTCGTCCATTAAAAGTGGTCGTTGACAACTATCCTGACGGCAAGTGCGAGGAAATTTCGGTCGAGATTAACCCCAATAAGCCGGAACTTGGAAATAAAACCGTTACCTTTTCGAAAAATCTTTTTATCGAACAGGACGACTTTATGCTCGATCCTCCCGGAAAGTATTTCAGACTTTGTCCAACAAAGGAAGTTAGACTCAAGGGCGCCTATTTTGTAAAATACGCCTCTCACGAAGAGGATGAGAATGGTAACATTACCTGTGTTCACGTAACCTATGACCCCGAATCCTACGGCGGAGAAAGCCCTGACGGAAGAAAGGTCAAGGGAACGCTCCACTGGGTATCTGCCGACCATGCTGTAGACGCTACCGTCCGTCTTTATGATAGGCTTTTCAATGTAGAAAACCCGTCTGACGAGGAGGGAGTTTCCTCTTTTGCTGATAACCTGAATCCCGAGTCCTTAACCGTTCTTTCGGGCTGTAAGTTAGAGGCTTCCCTCGCTAACGCCAAGGTTGGTGACGGCTTCCAGTTTATGCGTCAGGGCTATTTCTGTCTTGATAAGGATTCAACAGCAGACAATCTTATTTTCAACCGTACGGTAGCACTAAAGGATTCGTTTAAGAAATGATAGTTTACGATGTTTATGATTTTTTAGATGAAAAGTATGATTTTTCATCTGCCCTCGAATATGATAACGTAGGTCTTCTTGTCGGCGATGGGAGGCAAAGGATTGAGGGAATACTTGTCTGCCTGGACTTAACCGATGAGGCTGTAACCGAAGCGGTAAGACTAGGCGCAAACCTCATCGTTACCCACCATCCTGTAATTTTCGACCCACTTAAATCGGTTACCGAGCAATCCCTCGTTTACAGACTTATAAGAAACGGAATTTCGGTAATATCTGCGCACACAAATCTAGATCAGGCCGACGGCGGAGTAAATGATATCCTTTGCAATGTGTTAGGGCTAAAGAGTGTCGAAAAGGTTTTGGATTCGGAGGGCTTTGCCTACAGAACAGGTGAGCTTTGCGAGGCAATGACAAGCGATGAGTTTGCGAAATTTGTCGGCGAAAAACTGTCTGTAGTGACGAAATATGTCGGAGAGTCCTCATTTATAAAAAGGGTGGCTGTCTGTTCGGGTTCGGGCGGCAGTATGCTCGGCGATGTTTTAAAAACTGGAGCAGATGCCTTCGTTACCGCAGATGTAAAGCATAATGTCTTTATGGAGGCGCATGAGGCGGGGATAACCCTTATCGATGCGGGACACTTCAATACCGAGGATGTTGTAATAGAACCGCTATGCGAGGAAATGAGAAAAGCCTTCCCCGAAATAAAGGTCGTAGCCTTTCACTTTTCTCCAATAAAATACGCATAACAAAAAGCCGTGTGATTATTCACACGGCTTAAATTTTATCCAAATCGAAACTACCGACATTTATGATAGTCAAATTTTTGCTTTTGGCTTTCTTTATTTTACAAAATCAATATCAAACTCAATAACACAGCAATAGGTGGGGTCTATCTGTTTTGCTATAGCTTCAATTTTTGTCTTGAGCTCGGAGTTTTTTATGTTCAAATCGGCGGGGATGACAACATCAAAAATGAGATTTGTGCGCTCATCGCTTTTTGGTGTCATACGAAAATCGTGTATAGTCAGAGAGCTATGTATTTCCTTTATCCTTTCGGCGATTACCGATTTTGCAAGATTTAGTTTTTCATTATCGGTCTCAACAGGGTCCATATGAATTGTAAGATGAACGCCTGTGCGCTCAAAGACAAGCTTTTCGCAGAGGTCTATCTGCTCGTGGCACTTTACTATATCGGTGTTGCTTGGGACCTCTACATGAACAGAGGCAAAGCTTCTGCCCGGACCGTAATTGTGAGCAATAAGGTCGTGAACCCCCAGAAAACCGTCAAATGACATTATCTCCCGTTCCAATTCCTTTGCGGTTTCTGAGTCAAGCGCCTCACCCAGAAGCGGATCAAGGGTGTCCTTTGCTGTCTTGAAGCCCGACCAGAGAATAAACAGAGAAATTAGAAGTCCGATATAAGCGTCTAGGTTTATTTCTGTCAGCATCATAATTACTACAGAGGCGAGAATGGCGGTTGTAGTAAGAGCGTCGTTTCTCGAGTCGGCCGCCGTTGCGAGAACTGCGTCTGAATCAATTTTTCTTCCTATCTTGCGGTTAAAGAGGAACATCCAGAGCTTTACGACAACCGAGCAGACAAGAATAATTACAGACCAGAGGGTAAATTCAAGCTGCTGCGGATGGAGTATTTTGTCCACCGAGCTTTTCAGAAGCTCAAATCCAACAAGAATTATAAGCCCCGAAACGATAAATGCCGAAACATATTCGAATCTTCCGTGACCGTAGGGGTGGTCGGGATCAGCAGGCTTGGAGGCCAGGCGGAAACCGAGCATAGTTACGACCGATGAGCCCATATCCGAAAGATTGTTAAGGGCGTCGGCTGTTATTGAAATAGAGGAGGATAAAACTCCAACCGTAAGCTTTATTACAAAGAGAAAGAGGTTGCAAAAAATACCAACTATACCCGTAAGGTTACCGCACCGGGCTCTGTAGTCGGGGTGGTTTTCGTCCTTTTTTATAAAAAGCTTTAAAAGCAGGGCGGTCATTACAGTTTACTTCCCTTCGAACCCTTGGCACCGAAAGAAACGCCCGAAAGAATGTTTGTATCTATGGTAAAGGTCAGATTCTCACGGTTGCGGTTTCGCCTGAAGGCAAGTGAGATAAGGCGGTCAATAAGTTCACTGTATTTCATACCGGTAGCCTCCCATAGATAGAAGGAAAGCGAACCGGGTATGGTGTTTGCCTCGTTTGCATATACGGCGTCGGTCTCGGTATCAATTATAAAGTCGATACGGCAGACACCCGAACCGCCCATAGCCTTAAATATCTTTTTTGCAAGTTCTCTTATCTCGTTGCTCTTTTCCTCACTTATATCTGCGGGTATCTTTCTTTGCAGAGATGCCATACCCTTTGAACCGCCCTTTGAATTAGAGGTATACTTATCCTCATAGGAGAGAATTTCATCGTTCATAAAGGGCTCTTCGCAGACACTGGCTTCGCAGGAGTCAGTATCGCCTAAAACCGAGCAGTTAATTTCACGGATAGCAGATACGGCGTGTTCAACCAGTACCGTATCAGCAAAGGAAACTGCAAGGTCAATAGCATCTAAGAGGGCATTTTTATCGACGGCTTTTGAAATTCCTACAGAGGAGCCAAGATTGACAGGCTTTACGATAACGGGATAGCCGAATTCCTTTTCACACTTTTCAATTATCGCCTCTTTATCCTCTGAATATTCTCTGGCCTTAAAGGTAATACAGGGGAGAACGGGAAGCCCCGCATCTTTTAGAACCGACTTGAATACCGCCTTATCCATTCCAACAGCAGAAGAGAGAACATCACAGCCGACATAGGGAAGTCCTAAAAATTCAAGGTAGCCCTGAAGTGTGCCGTCCTCACAGTTGGTTCCGTGAACAACAGGAAATGCTACATTTATAATAATGTCCTTTTTCTTTGAGAAGAGCTTTGAGTCGAGATAATGCATTACAACATCATTACCCTGTTTTATAAGGGTAACGGGAGAAGCGGATGCGATAAGAGCCTTCATATCTCTGAAGGGCTCTATTTCAAACATTTCAGATGACGTATACATTTCCCCGTTTTTAGAAACGTAAATAGGAATGATGTCATACTTTTCCTTATCGGCAGCCCTCATAGCCTGAACGGCAGAAATGATCGACACCTCGTGCTCGACCGAGCGGCAACCAAAGATAAACGCAACGGTGGTTTTCATAAAATACTCCTTCTCAGCTTAAATAATTATCGGGAAGATCGTTTTCAAGCAGCACGACAGTATTGCTATCGGCAAACTGCGAATAGATTTCCATAGCATTTTTAAATGAATCTGCAACAAAGAGGTTATCCTCATTAAAGCCTTGTTCACGAACTCCGTCTGCAAGGGGTACCGAGCGCTGTTTTCCGACCAGAATGATTTTATCACAGACCTTTGCAGCAGCGGCACCGAGAGCCTTGTTACATTCATATTCCTTTTCTCCCAGTTCAACAAGTCCGGGGGTAATAATTGCCTTTTTCATGCCTGTAAAGGAGCCGAGAACATTTACTGCTTCCAGACAGCCCTCGGGGTTTGCGTTATATGCATCGTCAATAAGCAGTGAACCTGCCATCGAGGATTTCATTTCGAGTCGATGTGGGGTGGGGGTAAGCCTTGATATTGCAAAGGCGATATCCTTTATATCAACCCCAAGCTTATATGCGAGGGCGGCGGCGCCTACGATATTGAGAACATTGTGTTTGCCGAGCAGCTTTGTAGAAACCGAAATTCTTTCTTCTCCTAAAACAAGGTCGAAGGTTGCTCCGTTTCGGCTGCCCTTTATGCTTTCGGCTCGGAAGGAGAGTGTCGACTTTGTGCCGTAGAGGAAAATATCGGTATTCTGCACTTTCTCTTTAATTATTTCATTATCGCCGTTTGCAAAAACATTTGCTTTATCTGCTACAGAATCGGCAAGTTCAAACTTTGTTGCAGCTACCGTTTCGATTGAACCGAAGGTGTCAAGATGCTGAGGACCTACCGAGGTAATAAGAGCGTAATCGGGATGGACGATATTGCAAATCTCCTTTATATCGCCCTTTTTCTTTGCTCCCATTTCACATACAAAAATCTCTGTGTCGGCTCTCATTGACTCCCGAACGGTGCGTACAACACCCATCGGAGTATTAAAGCTTTCAGGGGTATGAAGAACATTGTATTTTTCACTGAGTATTTTGGAGAGAATATATTTTGTGCCTGTTTTTCCGTAGGAACCGGTAATACCGACTACCTTTAGTGAGGGAACCGACCGCAGAATCCTCTTTGCATCCTTAACATATCGGTTGGCAATCATTTTTTCCAGAGGCTTTAAAGCAAAGAGTGTGACAAGACAAAGTGCCTCGGGGAAAATGAGAAGAAGATAGAAAACTGTGTAAAAGGACAGTTGGATAACCTTTTCTGTTAAAAGACCGACCGTGCCGATTGCGGCTAAAAGACCGAGAGCAAAGCAGAACATTCTCTTTACTCGAGCTGTATAGACCAGCATTTTTATCGAACGGGAATTTTCTGAAAAGCCCTTCCAGCCAAAATAAAGGCCGAGCACCGAAAAAAGCAACATACTTGCCGAAAAGGTCTCGTTGCCGAAAAATACCGCCCATACTATAAGTATGAAGACAGCCCCTTTTACAATAGAAGTAAGGGGCGAGAAAGAGGATTTAAGCCAACCGTGATAACGGGAGGCAAAATAGGAGTTTTGCTGAAGCATCTGGAACTGACGGACAAGATTTAAAAAGGCTGCCAAAAGACCGAGCGCTAACCACAAGATTTCTAATATCATACCCTGTTACTCCTCAGATAAAACTGTTTAGTATTGCGTGAACCTCAAAAGGCCTCTCGCAGAAGGAATAGTGACCTGTGCCCTTTATAACACAGAGCCCAGCGTCGGGGATAAGCTTTTCGATTATTTTTGCATCTGAAAGGGGGGTCGCAGTATCGTTTTCGCCCCAGATGAGAAGAGAGGGACATTTTATGTTTGGCAGAAGCTCTCTGATATCGGTGTTGACGAGGGAAACAAGTGTTTTTCGCAGCACCTCGGGAGCATTGTTATAGTCGGCCGAGCCGTAGTGTTTTCTTGCTTTATCAAGAAGGTCGGCTGAGTAGTTCTTTATTATGGGGAGCGTCAGCACCGATTTTATAGCCTTAAAACTTTTGGCCCTGAACTTTTGCTTTGCGCTTTTTTGGGGTATCAGCCCTGCCGCATCGAGCAAAACTATCTTTGGCGGAGCCACCATGCCCTTTGCGGTCATATAGAGTGTAACCCTGCCGCCGTGGGAATGACCGAACATAATAGGATTTTCAAGACCAACAGCCGCCATAAATTTTAAAACAAAGTCGGCATAATTTTCGAGATTCCAAGGCTGGCTCATAGTGTCCGACCCGCCACAACCGGGAAAATCGGGAGCAACAAGACGGCAACGGTCCTTAAGGGTATTTATGATACCTGTATACACAGTATTGGAAGAGCCCCATCCGTGCAGTAATAATACGGGAATACCTTGTCCCTCGTCGGTGTAATTTATCTTTAAACCGTCAACCGTTACAAACATCTTGCTCACTTCCTTTAAGGCGTAAAAATTGCATTATTATTTATTATACCAAATAACAATTGAAAATAGAAGTATTATTTTTGACTAAATATTTATTTACAAGAGAGAAATAAAAGTATATAATGATTTTAAGAAGTAAAAACATTTTTAAAAGGTGATTTTTTTGGGAGAAAAAATGTGGGCTGGTCGCTTTACGAAGCAGCTTGACCAAAATGTAAACGATTTCAATTCATCTATAAGGGTAGACTGCCGTATGTATAAACAGGATATCGGCGGCTCGATTGCTCATGCGACAATGCTTAGTGAACAGGGCATTATTTCGAGTGAGGATGCAACCAAGATTATAGACGGACTCGGCGAAATTCTTTGCGACCTTGAGGGCGGAAGGCTTGAGTTTGATATGACGGCCGAGGATATACATATGTTTATTGAGGCCGAGCTGACAAAAAGAATAGGCGATGTCGGCAAAAAGCTTCATACCGCAAGAAGCCGTAATGACCAGGTTGCCCTTGATGTAAGGCTTTATCTCAGAGATGAAACCGAGGAAATAATAGGACTTGTAAAATCCCTTATAAACACGCTTTGCGATACGGCAGAAGAGTATAAGGCAACCGTAATGCCCGGATATACCCATCTTCAGAGGGCTCAACCCATAACCTTCGGTCATCATCTTATGGCCTATGCCCAGATGCTTTTAAGGGATATCGGTCGACTGGAAGATGCCGTCGCCCGTATGAATTATTCTCCCCTCGGCTCCTGCGCGCTGGCGGGAACAACCTACCCCACCAACCGAAGAAGAGTGGCAGAGCTGCTCTCGATGGACGGGATAAGTGAGAACAGTCTTGACGGAGTTTCCGACCGTGATTTTGCGGTAGAGCTAGGCTCAGCCTGTGCCCTGCTTATGACACACCTCTCCCGTTTTAGTGAGGAGATTATTCTCTGGTGCAGCTTTGAGTTTAAATTCATAGAGCTTGATGATGCCTATTCTACAGGCTCGTCTATTATGCCCCAGAAGAAGAATCCCGATATTGCCGAGCTGGTGCGTGGCAAGACGGGCAGAGTATACGGAAATCTCGTAACCTTGCTGACAATGCTTAAGGGACTGCCCCTCGCATATAATAAGGATATGCAGGAGGATAAGGAGGCTGTTTTCGACAGCTTTGATACCGTAAAGCAATGTCTGCCCATTTTTGAGCAAATGATAAAGACTATGAGTGTCAACGAACAAAAAATGCGTGATGCGGCGGCAGGCGGCTTTATAAATGCAACCGATGTTGCCGATTATCTGACCAAAAAGGGACTTCCCTTCAGAAGCGCTTATAAAATTTCGGGAACGCTTGTGGCTTTCTGTATTGAGCATAACACGGTTCTTGAAAGGCTTTCTCTCGATGAATTCAAAAAGTTTTCCGAGCTTTTTGATGAAGATATCTACGATGCGATAAACCTTGAGAACTGCACCTTCAGACGAACAAGCGAGGGTGGAACAGCGGTAGAGTCGGTAGAACGACAGATAAAACAGGCAAGAGAACTTATTGGTAAATAAAAAACGGTCCGAACATCTTTGTTCGGACCGTAATATTTTTAATATTCGAGGGTGTTGACAATGCGAAGCGCCAGGGCGTGTTTTGACTGAGGATGTATATCGTCGGTTTCACAAAGGTCGCCTGACACAACAGTCTTTGTGTTTGAAACAAGGTCAGGAACACGCAGCTGGGCCGCCTGAATTCCTTTCCAACCGTCATCGTTGCGGTGATTATGTATTTGTACAACTATAAAGGGCAACTCAGGCTGCAAAAGGTCGGTCCTCCAACGGTTTATCAGAGCGGCAACCTCTTTGTCGTAAATTTCTGCTTCGGCTACCGAAGAGTCTGATTCACCCTGATACCAGATAACATTTGAGATCGGGTAGGGAATAATCTTTTTAAACATAAAATTATAAAGTCTGCCATTAACATTCCATGCGCTATAAGGGTGGCCCGGTGTATGACCGGGAGTTTTTTGGTCTAGTGGCAACTGAAATTCGGGAAGATTACAAATTTCCTCAGGCAACCAGGATTCTACGTTCGAAGCACCCTGATAACAGCCTATAAGACCGACTGCAATTCCTTTTCTTTTGTAAATCTCGAGGGCCATAAAGGTGCCGAGCAGCGGCCATCCGTCAAGCAGACCGTCACCGGTTACCCAACCGTCTTCGGGATGAACAAGCTCCTCATCTTCAATTCTTAAAAGCATAAAGAAACGAAGCAAGGAATTATTTTCTATTAGATGACGCTCCTTTGTGCTGTCCATAACCTTCATCTGATTATTGGACTGTCCGCCCAAAAGAAGCACCTCTCCGACATAGATATCCTTAAGGACAATTTTTTGGTCATCAAGGGTTATCACCATCTCATAGGGGCCGCCGTATTCCATTGCAGGAAGCTCAACAAGCCAGGAGTCCTCTTTTGAAATACATTCGGCGGTGTTTGAACAAAACTTAACGCAAATATGACCCTTTCCGGTGCCGAAAACCCTTATCGGTTTTCCTGCGGCAACTACCATATGATCTGTAAAAAGCTGATTTAATTTTAGCACAAAGAATCACCCAATTCTTTACAATATTTTTTAAATTATATACTTGTAAAATGTAAAAGTCAATATACTGAAAGCAATAAAATAAAGGTTTTGTCACAATACAGCAAAAAGCTACAGAAAATTTGGTTTGACAATGTTATCCTTTGAGTATATAATATGTGGTGTGATATGTAATGTGGGTATACTAATTATTGATTGGTATTATTAAATCAGAAGGGTTAGTGCCGAATTGGAAAAATTTGTTGTAAACGGCGGCAACCGTCTTTGCGGACGGGTTGATATCAGCGGCGCAAAAAATGCAGCCGTTGCCATATTACCGGCAGTTTTATTGGCTGACAGTCCCTGTATAATTGAAAATGTTCCTGACATTTCGGATGTCAATGCAATACTCAGTGCCCTTAAGGTCTTGGGCGCTTCTGTTCGTCGACTTACAAGAACCTCCTTTGAGATAGATCCAACGGGGGTTCATTCTTATATTGTAAATAAAGAAATGACACAGGGAATGAGAGCCTCTTCTTATTTCCTTGGCGCTCTGCTCGGACGCTGCAGAAGGGCAAAGGTTGCCCCTCCCGGAGGCTGTGATATCGGACTTCGTCCCATAGACCAGCATATAAAAGGCTTTGAGGCTCTTGGCGCAAGGGTAAGAATCGACAGCGGTATGGTTGAGGCCAGAGCCGAACGACTTGGCGGAAGCAGTGTCTATCTCGACATGGTCTCGGTAGGCGCAACGGTAAATATTATGCTTGCTGCGGCAAGGGCAAGAGGAATGACGGTTATTGAAAATGCCGCCAGAGAACCGCATATAGTTGACCTCGCAAACTTCCTGAACAGTATGGGCGCAGATATAATGGGCGCCGGAACCTCGGTTATTAAAATCCGTGGAGTCGAGCACTTAAGCGGAACCACATACAGCATTATTCCCGACCAGATAGAAGCAGGAACATATATGGTAGCCGCAGCCGCAACCCGAGGGGATGTTACAATCTGCTCGGTTACTCCCAAGCACCTTGAGTCCATTACCGCAAAGCTTCGTGAGGCAGGCGCTACGGTTGAAGAGGGCGACGAGTTTGTCAGGGTAAAGATGAGCGGCAGACCGTCAAGCTGTAATGTTAAAACAATGCCTCATCCCGGCTTTCCGACCGATATGCAGCCCCAGTTCGCCACCCTACTCGCAATAGCCGAGGGGACAAGCGTTGTAACCGAAGGGGTTTGGGACAGCCGTTTCCGCTATGCCGAGCAGCTTACCTTTATGGGCGCTGATTTCAAGGTTGACGGAAAGACCGCCGTTATCAAGGGGGTCAAAGGACTGAAAGCGGCAAAGGTTTCGGCTAACGACCTTCGTGCCGGCGCTGCAATGATAATCGCAGGTCTTATCGCAGAAGGCCGGACCGAAATTGACTCTATCGATTATATCGACCGAGGCTATGAAATGGTGGTCGAAAAGTTCTCGGCGCTAGGCGCTGATATAAAAAGAATTTCTGTTCCCGACGGTACGGTAACTCTGAAAGCAAACTAAAAAGCAGGGGAAGGGCTTGTCCCTTCCCTGTAATCATATTTAAAGGGGGTGTCGGCCTTGGCAAAGTTTTTGCCTATGTTCTCATCAAGCAGCGGGAACTGTACATATATAGGAAACGCTTCGGGCGGGTTACTTGTTGATGTCGGCGTTTCCTTTAAAAGAATAAAAGAGGCTCTGTCTGCAGAGGGAATACCTTTAGAAAATATAAAAGGAGTGCTCATTACCCACGAGCATACAGATCATATAAAGGGGCTCAGGTCCCTTTTAAAGAAAATAAAGGTTCCTGTTATTGCCTCAAGGGACACGGTATATGCGCTCGAATTCCAAAAGGCGATTGAGGACAGCACAGAGAGGGTTTACATAGACGAAATAAATGAATATGAGCTATGTGGGTTCAATATAAGAAGGTTTGCTACAAGCCACGACGCTAAGGGCTCAAGCGGATATACGGTCGGCATATCCGAGGATATTAAGGTTGCGGTCTGCACCGATCTCGGAAAGGTCACACCGCAGGTCTTTGAAAGCCTTTGCGGCTGCAATCTTGTAATGCTCGAGGCAAATCACGATCCCGTAATGCTGAGACTCGGACCCTATCCGCCCGAGCTTAAGCTTAGAATAAGCTCAGAGGAGGGACACCTCTCGAATGCGGTAAGCGCAGAGCTTGCGGCAAGGCTCTTTAAAAACGGAACGAGAAGATTTGTACTTGCCCATCTGTCAGAGAAAAACAACACGCCCGAGAAGGCAGAGTCGGCGGTCAGAGCGGCTCTTGTCGATGCAGGGGCAAAGGATAATGACTATATATTATATGTAGCGCCGCCGCACAACGGAAGGATGATAAATCTGTGATAAAAATAAAGATAATCTCTCTCGGCAAACTGAAGGAAAAATATCTCAGAGAAGCGTCGGCAGAATATGAGAAGAGAATATCGGGATACGCTAAGCTTGAAATAGTCGAGCTTGAGCCAGAACGCTTGTCGGAGGCGCCGTCAGCCTCACAAATTGAGGCCGCCCTCAAGAGCGAAGCCGAGAGAATAATTAAAAGAATCGAACAGGGCTCTTACACCGTTGCTATGTGCATCGAGGGCATACAGACCGACAGCAACGAATTCGGAAGGCTTATAGAGCAAAAGACAAATGACGGAGTCGGGAGCTTTACATTTATTATAGGAAGCTCTTACGGTCTGCACGAATCGGTTAAACAAAGGGCAAATCTTAAAATTTCCTTCTCGCAGATGACCTTTCCGCACCAGCTGTTCAGAATTATGCTTTTAGAGCAGATATACAGAGGGTTTAAAATAAACGAGGGCGCAAGATATCATAAATAGTGTAAAATAATTTACAAAAAAATACTTGACCCCAGTGGTAGTTTGTGATATAATCATTCTACCTCTGTGGGTTCTTTTTTTTTGCAAAGAATTCGGTTCAAAGCGAGGCTAACAACATACAGTATGTGTTTTCCCTGATACTGCAATATGTGGTGTAAGGTTGTGTATGTGAAGCTTCGTCTGAGGGAGGCCAACCGGTTCGTCGGACGACAAACCGATGAACACAAATTATTTCCGTAAAACGGGAGGTGCCGTCATGAGAGTTAAAATTACACTCGCTTGTACAGAGTGCAAGCAGCGCAACTACAACACAATGAAAAACAAGAAAAATGATCCTGACAGACTTGAGATGAATAAGTACTGCAGGTTCTGCAAAAAACACACAGTTCACAAGGAAACAAAGTAAGGAGGTTAAAATATGAAGGCTATCAATAAAGCTTGTCAGATTTTGGCTATCGCACTTTCTGCGGCAGCTTTAGTCCTCTTCTTCGTGCCTTTCGTTACCATAGTAGCCGAGGCAGCTTACGAAATCGTAGGCGCTCAGCTTGCTTTCGGAGGTAACATTGAGGGTATCGGCGGACTTTTCAAATCTGCGCACATTTGGTTCTGCTTCTTTTTGACCCTTTTCTCTGTTCTTTTCGCAGCGCTTACCTTTAAGTTTAAGGGAATGAGATATGCCGCTCCTGTAGTAGCAGTCGTTGATGCTGTTTATATGCTGGTTATAGCACTAAACAGTCCGGCTACTTTTGTCGACTACAGACCTTTTGAATCGGTTACCTCGGTTGCTTATACCTGGGCGCCGCTCGCAATCTCAATTGCTCTGTTTGCTGCGTTCGCTGCAGGTGCTGCTCATCTGTTTGTAGATGACCTTATTTTCGTTAGAGAAAACAAGGGAAAGCGCACAATAATTCAGAGATTCATCCAGTTCCTTCGTGACTACAAGAGTGAGGTCAAGAAGATCGTATGGCCCGGCATTCGTGATGTCGCAAAGAACACACTTATCGTTCTGATTCTCAGCGCATTGGTCGGCGTGTTCATTTGGCTTTTGGATTGGGGCTTAGGTTTGCTGATGCAGCTCATCAGCTCAATAGCCTAATCTGACGGAGGCTTGATATGTCAGGAACAAATGAAGCAAGATGGTATGTAGTTCATACCTATTCGGGCTACGAAAACAAGGTTGCATCTGACCTTGAAAAGATGGTAGAAAACCGAAAAATGCAGGATCTTATAGTTGATATAAGAATTCCTACCGAAACTGTTACCGAAGTAAAGGATAATGGAACAACAAAGGAATATGAGAGAAAGATTTTCCCCGGTTATGTTATGATAAAGATGATAGTAACCGATGATTCCTGGTATGTTGTCCGTAATATTCACGGTGTTACGGGATTTGTCGGCCCCGGATCCAAGCCTGTGCCGCTTACCGATGAGGAGGTTGCTTCAATCGGTGTTGATAAGCGTAGCGTAGAGGTTGGATACAAGGTCGGCGACCGTGTAAACATTATAGACGGCCCCTTGAGCGGCTATTCGGGAACGGTTACCGGAGTTGATACCGACGCTGGAAGCGTCAATGTCAACATCTCAATGTTCGGCAGAGAAACACCTGCTGAGCTTGAGCTTGATCAGATAGCTAAGGCTGACTGATAAAAACAGTAATACGCAGATAATTCTGCTTTATTACCTTGCGGCATTTTTGCCGCCGATACCCAAAAGGGTATCACGGTGGGAGGAGCGGGTATACGACCGTTCCGCCAGGTGTAAAAACACTGTTACCACGAATATTGGAGGTGCAAAAAATGGCTCAGAAAATTATTGGTTACATCAAACTGCAGATTCCGGCCGGCAAAGCCACTCCGGCTCCCCCGGTTGGTCCGGCACTGGGACAGCACGGCGTCAACATTATGGCGTTCACAAAGGAATTCAATGAACGCACTAAGAATGACGTAGGTCTTCTTATTCCGGTAGTTATTACCGTATATGCAGACCATTCGTTCAGCTTCATCACCAAGACTCCGCCTGCAGCAGTCCTTATTAAGAAGGCTTGCGGCATCGAGAGCGGATCGGGCGTACCGAACAAGAACAAAGTTGCAAAGATCACCAGTGAGCAGATTAAGAAGATCGCCGAGCAGAAGATGCCCGACCTTAATGCAGCAAGCATTGAAACCGCTATGTCTATGATAGCCGGTACCGCTCGCAGCATGGGCATTGAAGTCGTCGACTAATTGGCTCTCTCGTGGGAGGAAAATTCCGATTTAACCACTTATTGGGAGGATATTAACAATGAAACACGGAAAAAAGTATAACGAAAGCGCAAAGCTTATCGAAACAGGTAAGCTTTACGATCTCGGCGATGCTTGTGAGCTTGCTGTAAAGAGTGCAACCGCAAAGTTCGACGAGACTGTAGAAATTCACGTTCGTCTGGGCGTTGACTCACGTCACGCTGACCAGCAGGTCAGAGGAGCAGTAGTTCTCCCCAACGGAACAGGTAAAAAGGTAAGAACCCTCGTTCTTACAAAGGGCGATAAGGCTAAGGCTGCCGAAGAGGCAGGTTCAGATTATGTAGGAGCAGAAGAGCTCATCGCAAAGATTGCCAACGAAGGCTGGATCGATTACGATGTAGTTATTGCAACTCCTGACATGATGGGACAGGTAGGACGTCTTGGTAAGGTTCTCGGACCTCGTGGACTTATGCCTACTCCTAAGGCAGGTACCGTTACACCTGACGTTGCTAAGGCTGTTGCCGAAGCAAAGGCAGGTAAGATTGAGTACCGTCTTGACAAGACAAACATTATCCACTGCCCCGTAGGAAAGGCTTCCTTCGGTAAGGATAAGCTTGTTGAGAACATCGACACCCTTATGACCGCTATTGCAAAGGCAAAGCCTGCCGCTGCAAAGGGTCAGTATATCAAGTCTTGCGTAATTGCTACAACAATGGGCCCCGGAATTAAGGTGGCTACCTCTAAATACGGCAATTAATCAAGAAAAAATTAGTTGACAAAGCACAGTATGTGTGTTATTATGTCATAGCCGAAGACAGTAGGTCGCATTTGCGATAAGGATTTAACGCCTACCGAGGTTCCTAAACAAACTTTTTAAGTGATGTTTATGCCTGTCCTCTATTGTCTTCGGGGGACAGGTTTTATTATTTGGAAAAGAAGACTTTTCCTACATTTTTCGGAGGTGAAAATTATGCCGACCGCAAAGGTCCTTGAAGCTAAGCAGGCAATCGTTGCCCAGCTTTCTGACAAGCTTTCAAATTCCGTTGCCGGAGTTGTTGTTGACTATTCCGGTACCTCCGTTGCCGACGATACAGTTCTCCGTAAGGAGCTTCGTGAGGCAGGAGTTGACTATTCTGTAGTCAAGAATACCCTTTTAAAACGTGCTATTAACGGTACTGAGCTCGAGTCTATGGGCGAGGTTCTCGAAGGCACAACAGCAATTGCAATCTCTAAGGACGACCACGTTGCAGCTGCAAGAATTCTTAAGAAGTTCGCAGACGCTCACGACAATTTCAAGATCAAGGCTGGTTACCTCGACGGTAAAGCTATTGATGTTGCTATGGTTGAGTCTCTCGCAAAGCTTCCCTCAAGAGACGTTCTTCTCGCAACCGTTCTCGGTGCTTTCCAGGCACCTATGGCATCCTTCGCACGTGCCGTACAGGCTATCGTTGATAAAAACGGCGAAGCTGCAGCTGAATAATCAGCAAACAAATTATTAAAAATCAAAACTAAATTTATTATTGGAGGAAATTACAATGGCATCTGAGAAAGTAACAGCTATCATTGAAGAACTTAAAGTTCTTACCGTTCTTGAGCTTTCTGAGCTCGTAAAGGCAGTAGAAGAGGAGTTTGGCGTATCTGCAGCAGCTGCTGTAGCAGTAGCAGCTCCCGTAGCAGGCGGCGCAGCAGCTGCTGAGGAGAAGACTGAGTTTGACGTAGTTCTCGCAAACGCAGGCGCAGAGAAGATTAAGGTTATTAAGGCAGTTCGTGAGATCACCGGTCTTGGACTTGCTGAGGCTAAGGCTCTCGTTGACGGCGCTCCCAAGACCCTTAAGGAAGCAGTTGCTAAGGATGAGGCTGACGCTATGAAGGCTAAGCTCGAAGAGGTTGGCGCAGCTGTTGAGCTTAAGTAATTAAATTATTATTTAATGCTACATTTAAGAGGAGTCCGCTTGGGACTCCTCTTTTTCCGTGTAAATAGGTCAATTTATTTTAAAACTAGCCCAATTTATCAACCTTTGGATATTGCATTTAAATTATTTGTGTATTATAATTGAATAGGCTAGGCAAGACAGGCCTGTTTTGCGGCAAAATCTTTCTTTTTGCGACAAATTTTTTGTAAAATTTGTCTCTTTCAATTGAAATCATTATAATATGTTTCAAGGAAAAATAGTTTAAATTCGATAAAGGAGAAATAAAAATGAATAAGTTATATGTAGGTTTTTCAAAGGTAAATATTAATCCGCCGCTTGGAATTAGCGTTGCGGGATATTATATTCCCCGTTTTGCAAAGGGATTTTTGGACGATACTAATATCAGCGGTATCGCTTTCGAGTGTGACGGCAAGAAGATACTTATTCTGAGCGTTGATGTCTGCACCCTCAAAACCTCTTACATAAAGCTTTGCATTGAAAAAATTGCAGAGGCAACAGGTGTTGAGAGTGGAAATATTTTCATTAACGCAACCCATAGCCATACCGCCGCCGATGTGGGTTCTACTCTTGACGGTAGCAAAAATGAGGTTATCAATAAATATTCCCGATTTGTCGCTGAGCGTATGGTAGATGCATCTATTTTAGCGCTTAATGATTTAAAACCCGCAAAGATGGGTTATGCTACAGGATGGGCGCCGGAAAGAGTGGCTTATATCCGCCGCTACAGAATGAAGGACGGCTCAACCTTTACCTGCCCTCCAATTAATGACCCGAACATAGTAGGTCCTATCGGTGAGCTCGACCAGAGAGTTCACGTGCTTCGCTTTACAAGAGAGGGCGCAGAGGATGTTGTAATAGTAAACTACGGTGTTCATGCAGATACTGTTAACGGAGAGATGATTTCTGCCGACTGGCCGCACTGGATGTACAAGACACTTGACAAGGCTCTTGACGGAGTAAAGTGCATCTTTATTCCCGGAGCACAGGGCGATGTAGGCTCTACCAATGTTCATCCCTCGGGCGGAGATATGAACGACACCGAAATCAGCTTTGATAATGAGATGAAGAGTCCCGGAATGGCGAGATTTGTCGGACGTGCTCTTGCAGGAACTGTTCTTCAGGTCTACGATAAGGTCGAGTATGTCGATGTTGATTCTATCGATATGATAGAGAAGACCGTAACCGTTCCCGCAAATGTGCCCGACCCTGCCGATATGCCCTTAGCCAGAAAATACAAGGAGCTTCACGAGGCAGGAAAAGATGACGAGATACCGTATAAGGCTATGCAGCTTACAACGGTCGTTGCTGAGGCCATTCGCATGTGCGACCTTGAGCACGGACCCTATGAGTTTAATCTCGGCATGTCGGGAATCAGGCTCGGTAATGTCGTTCTTGTCGGAATACCCGGCGAGCCTTTTACAGAGGTCGGCGTAAAAATTAAGGATACTGAGGGCTTTGATATGATAATGCCCTGCGGCCTTACAAACGGATACGAGGGATATTTCCCCGTAAAAGCTGCATTTGATGAGGGCGGCTATGAAGCAAGAACCTCACGCTATAAGTCGGGAGTTGCAGAGGCAATTGTCGATTGCGGTAAGGAGATACTGGCCGAGCTCAAAAAATAATTATTTCCACGGAGGAAATTGATGTTAAAACTTGAAAATATCTCATACAGCGTAGGGGATATACAGATACTTAAAAACATTAACCTTGAAATTGATGAAAGATTTATTGCAATTACCGGTCCTAACGGCAGCGGTAAGTCAACTCTTGCCAAGGTAATAGCAGGAATTCTTCCCGCAACCACAGGAAAGATTTATCTTGACGGGGTGGATATTACCGATATGTCTATAACCGACCGTGCAAATTCGGGTATAAGCTTTGCCTTTCAGCAGCCTGTTCGGTTCAAGGGCATAACCGTGCTAGACCTTATATCGATTGCATCGGGTAAAAAGCTTTCAGCCGCCGCCGCTTGTGAATATCTTTCGCAGGTTGGTCTGTGCGCAAAGGACTATATTAATCGTGAGATTGATGCCTCTCTTTCAGGTGGCGAGCTTAAAAGAATAGAGATTGCAATGATAAATGCCAGAGGCACCAAGCTTTCTATTTTTGATGAGCCGGAAGCAGGAATTGACCTTTGGAGCTTCAACAGTCTTATCAAGGTTTTTGAAAAAATGTATGAGCGCAATCACGGCAGTATAATGATAATCTCTCATCAGGAGAGAATACTTAATATCGCCGATAAGATAATCCTCCTTAAAGGCGGAGAGATAGATAAGATTGGCACAAAGGACGAGATTCTTCCGAGAATTCTTGTGAATTCGGGTTGCCGTCTTGTACAGGAGGGAGAATAAAATGGACGCTATACAGAAGAATCTGTTAGAACAGGTAGCGGGTATCCATGAGGTACCGCAGGGTGCTTATTCCCTTCGTATAAACGGTGCGCTCCACGGCAAAAACTCCTCTGAAAATATCGAAATAGTTAAAAAAGAGGACAAGCCCGGAATAGATATTTACATCAAGGCGGGAACAAAAAATGAAAGCGTTCACATACCCGTGCTGCTCTCCCAGACAGGACTAAAAGAGCTTGTCTATAATGATTTTCACGTCGGCGAGGACTGCGATATTACTATCGTTGCAGGTTGCGGAATTCACAATGGCGGAGATGAGTCGAGTGAGCATAGCGGAATTCACGCCTTTTACCTCCAAAAAAATGCAAGACTTAAGTATATTGAAAAGCATTACGGCGAGGGTGACGGAAAGGGTAAAAATATAATGAACCCGACCACCATTGTCGAGCTCGACGAAAACGCTTATATGGAAATGGAAACCGCCCAGATAAAAGGCGTTGACAGTACAATAAGGGAAACTCATGCAAAGCTCAAAAAGGGAGCAACCCTTGTTGTCGGCGAAAAGATAATGACACACGGCGAGCAGTATGCCGAAACGAGATTTACCGTTGACCTCGACGGCGAGAATTCAAGTACTCATGTGATTTCCCGCTCGGTTGCAAAGGATAATTCAAAACAGCTTTTTGTGTCCCATGTGAACGGAAACAATGTCTGCTCGGGACATACCGAATGTGATGCTATTATTATGGACTCTGCCTCGGTCAGCGCAGTGCCTGAAATCTTGGCAAACCACGCCGAAGCCTCACTTATTCACGAGGCGGCAATAGGAAAGATCGCAGGAGAACAGCTTATTAAGCTTATGACTCTCGGACTTACCGAAAGCCAGGCTGAAGAGCAGATAGTAAACGGATTTTTAAGATAATAAAACGTAAAAAACAGACCTGTCCAGGTCTGTTTTTTATATTTTAAAGAACTCTTCGAATTCGGTTATATAACGGTTTTTGTCGATAAGAAAGGAGCAACCGTGATCTGCGCCGTCGACCCAGACCGAGCGCTTTTGACAGGCACAGTTTTCAAAATTTTTGAGGCTCATATCAATGGGAACAAAGGCATCGCTTTTACCGTGAACAAAAAGAACGGGTATATTACAGTTTTTAAGAGCATCAACCGTTGAGTAGGAAAAATCATAATGAGCCGAAAGCTTTGCTAAAAAACGGGTTGTGTAATAAAGCGGAAAGACGGGTATATGAAGGTCCTTTTTCATAACCTTTTTAATAATCTCTTCGGGGGAGGTAAAGCCGCAGTCTGCAACTATTCCCTTTACATTATCGGGAAGATTCAGTCCCGAAGCCATCAAAACGGTCGAAGCACCCATCGAAATTCCACTGAGGTATATTATGGAGTCTTCCCCAAGCTCATCAATTATCTTCTCTATCCATTTAAGGACATCGTACCTCTCAAGCACCCCGTATCCGATATAGCTACCCTCACTTTTGCCGTGGGCTCTCTGGTCGGGGATAAGAAGATTCATACCCTTTTCAAGATAGGTTGATACGGCGCAGGAAAAATCGTGCTCTCCGCTCGAACGAAAGCCGTGAAAAAGTACCATTGTTCGTTTGGAATCGCCGTTTTTATAAAATCTGCCGTAAAGCTTTAATCGGTCAAAGCTCTCTGTAAACCACTCCTCATAGCCTAGGGATTTCATATACTCAGCGCCGCTTTCAAACTGGTTTTTGAAGGCTGTATCTGCATCAAAGAGAGGAAGCTGCGCCGAGCTTTTTTTGGGGCGTGATCTGCCTGTGGCCGCCTTAAGCGCTATAAGAGAGGCGATAGCATATATGATCACAAACGAAAATACACAAAGAATAATAACCGTCATTTACCTTCCCACCGCAAGAACTTTTTACAAATATCATTCACAGTTTTTTACGCTTTAATCAATCATTATTCTTTTTTTTCTGGCATATATCTTTAGTGTGACAGAAAAAGCCTGTCGTTAGGTTGGCGAGAGTCGAATCCGTTGCGGCTTCGCTTACCGACTTAAGATTTATGTTAAAGGAAAGGTTGATAATAATGAAGGTCTGTTGTCCCGAAGGCCGTCTGGGAGAGATATCCGCTAATAAGAGAGGTAACTATACTAAAACGATGCTCGAGGAGGCTAAGGAAAAAAACGAAATCCTTGAGGCTACGGCCTATATGTGCGACAACGAGCATAACCTCTTTGTAAATCTCGGCTCAATGAAAGGAATAATACCCAGAGAAGAGGGGGCTATCGGAATAAGGGAGGGCAAAACACGGGATATAGCCCTTATATCCCGTGTAGGCAAGTCGGTCTGCTTTACGGTAAAGGAGATAAGGACAGATGCTTTAGGCAAGGAATATGCCCTTCTTTCCCGTTCTCACGCTCAGGAGCTTTGCCGCAGTTATATTTTGGAAAACCACAGAGTCGGAGATATAATAGAAGCAAGAGTAACCCATCTTGAAAACTTTGGCGCTTTTTGCGATATCGGCTGCGGAAATATTGCCCTGCTTCCAATAGACTCAATTTCGGTATCGAGAATATCCCATCCAAAAGACCGTTTTAATGTCGGAGATGATATAAGGGTAATAATAAAACAGATAGAGGACGGGAGAATTACCCTTTCTCATAAGGAGCTGCTTGGCACCTGGGAGGAAAATGCTGCTCGGTTTTCACAGGGACAGACGGTCTACGGGGTTGTAAGAAGCGTTGAAAGTTACGGCGTATTCATAGAACTTGCGCCCAATCTTGCGGGACTTGCCGAAGCAAGAGGGGATGTATATGTAGGACAAAGCACTTCGGTCTACATAAAAAATATAATTCCCGATAAGATGAAGATAAAGCTGATAATAATTGATAGCTTTGATTCTTATTATCCAAAAGAGATAAATTATTTTTACAACGGGGACCACATAGACCGATTTGTCTATTCTCCCGAGGGAGCCTCTAAAAAAATAGAAACGGTTTTTAACAATAACAATTGAAAATCCTTTAGCTTGGGGTTATAATAGTTACAATGAATTTTATATCCTCGGAGGAATGAAAAATGGCAGAAGAAAGAAAATGTAACGATACCTCTTGCAGCGGCGACTGCTCGAGTTGTTCAAAGGCAGGTAGCACAAAGCCCCAAAAAGCCGAGTCAAATGTGAACAGTAACGTAAAAAAGGTTATCGGCGTTGTAAGCGGAAAGGGTGGCGTAGGAAAGTCACTGGTTACCGCTATGCTCAGCGTTCTTATGAAAAGAAAGGGCTATAAGGTAGGTATACTTGATGCCGATATCACAGGTCCGTCAATACCTAAAATGTTTGGCCTTCAGGGTAGGGCCGAGGCGACCGAGTTTGGAATTTTGCCTAAGGAAACAGACGGTGGAATAAAGATAATGTCAATAAATCTTCTTTTGGAAACAGAAGAAACCCCTGTTGTCTGGAGAGGCCCAGTTATCGCAGGAGCGGTAACTCAGTTCTGGACCGATGTCGTTTGGGGAGATATTGATTATATGTTTGTTGATATGCCTCCAGGAACAGGTGATGTTCCGCTTACCGTTTTCCAATCCCTGCCGATTGACGGAATAGTCATCGTAACCTCTCCGCAGGACCTTGTTTCAATGATAGTGAAAAAGGCCTACAATATGGCGGCTATGATGGATGTTCCCGTTCTTGGAATTGTGGAGAATATGAGCTATGTCTGCTGTCCTGATTGCGGCGCCGAGTTCCGTATTTTCGGAGAAGGAAAGACCGAATCTATTGCCGAAGAGCTCGAGACCTTGCTTCTTGCAAGTGTTCCTATTGATGTAAAACTTGCCGAACTTGCCGATAAGGGAGAGTTCGAAAAGTTTGACCAGGGCTATATGGATAATGCGGCAGATATTGTAGAAGAAAATATAAAACTGTAAAACAGAAAACACCGTTCGGTATTATCCGAACGGTGTTGAATTTTTACTGTAAAAAACAAGAAAAGTTAGCTTAAAACAGGACGGGAAATCTGCCCTACTAAACATTTATACCAAAATCAAAGAGAATATTACGGAAAAACTTTAAAAAATGTTAAAAAAATAACAATTAGCGTTTTTTTATATTGATATTAGGGCTTTTATGCTGTATAATTTTAATAATTGGGGTGGTTTTACCTCTAATCCTGTAGTTAATTGTCTTTAATTCGATAAACCCTATTTGAAAGGATGAATTATCAAATGAAAATTACTGTATGTATCGGAAGCTCTTGTCACGTAAAAGGCTCCAGACAGGTGGTCGAAAAGCTTAAGGATTTAATTGCTCAGCATAAGCTTGAAGAACAGGTGGATCTTGGCGGCACTTTCTGCATGGGAAGATGTCAGGAGGGCGTTTGCGTTTCGGTTGACGATAACTTTCATTCGGTATCGCCCGACACAGCTGAGGAGTTCTTCAACAAAGAGGTATTGGCAAAATTATAATCTGTGAAAAGATTAGCTTTATTTCTTGAAAGGATGTAACGGGATATGTCTATTTGTTTGACTACAAAAAAATCAAACTGCAAAGACTGTTATAAGTGCATTCGGAACTGTCCTGTAAAAGCAATAGGCTTTGCTTCAAATCAGGCGTACATAAACTATAAAGACTGTATAATCTGCGGCAGATGCGTAACCTTTTGTCCACAGAACGCAAAAGAGGTTGCAAACGATGTAGAGAGGGTAAAGGGTCTGTTACAAGGGGATGCCCCTGTAATAGCCAGTATATCTCCCGCCTTTATCGCAAATTATTCGGTGGGCATAAGCTCAATGGAAAATGCCCTTAAAAAACTGGGCTTCTTTGAGGTCGAGGAAACTGTTGTCGGCGCAGCAATGGTTAAGGCTGAATATGAAAAAACACTTTGCGAGAAAACAAGCGGTATTGTAATATCCTCGGTCTGCCACTCTGTGAATCTTCTTATAAGGAAGTATTTTCCGGAAAATCAAAAATATCTTGCTCAGGTTGTCTCGCCTATGCAGGCTCATTGTACCGATATAAAGAGGAGATATCCTGATGCAAAGACTGTTTTCATAGGCCCTTGCATAGCCGCAAAGGACGAACTGCAGGAATGCGGCGGGGCCGTCGATGCGGCGATTACCTTTGGGGAGCTTTCGGCCTTGCTGGGTGAAGCAAACATAAAGCTTAGCCCCGAAAGCGATATCCAAAAGGGCGCAAAAGAACGTCTGATGGCTACTTCGGGCGGAATTATAAAGTCGATGGAAGATAAACCTCAAAAGTTTACATACATCTCTCTTGACAGAATAGAAGACTGCATTGCCGCCCTTTGTGAAATAGAAAATAACAGCGTGAATAATTGCTTTATTGAGATGTGGGCGTGCGAAGGCGGATGTATAGGCAGTCACGCTATGGAGAAAAAATACGCTTCAAAACCTGTAGAGGATTATTTAAAAATATTAAACTCTGCATCAGAGGATAATTTAAAGATATATAATGCCCAAACTGATGGAATAAAAAAGCAGTTTAATAAAACTCTGCTTAAACGGGCTACACCGTCGGCAAAAGAAATTGAAAAGGTTCTCTCTCAGATGGGAAGAGTAGAAAAGGAAAAACAGCTTGACTGCGGAATTTGCGGTTACGACACCTGCAGACAAAAGGCCGAGGCAGTATGTCAGGGTAAGGCTGATATTTCAATGTGTTTACCCCTTTTAAAAGGAAACAATGAAAGCTTTTCAAACAATATTATTAAAAATTTCCCCGACGGAATAATACTTTTAAACGAAAGCCTTGAGGTTTGTCAGATAAATGAGGCTGCAAAAAAAATTCTGAACATTGCTTCTGCTTCTGAAGTAATAGGTTCAGAGGTAATGAGAATTCTTGACCCTACGGTTTTCATAAACGCCTTGGAAAACAAAAGGTTTGCCCGTAATGAACGGGTATATCTTGACCGATATAACAAATATGTAGAGCGCACTGTAATCTATGATAAAGCTTCCCACCTTATCATTGGAATTATCAGGGACGTTACCGACGATGAAAACGAGAGGGAAGAGAAAGAAAAAATCGGTCATATGACGGCGCAAACGGCCGATGAGGTGCTTGAGCTGCATATGAATATGGTTCAGCAGGTAGCATCCCTTTTGGGAGAGACCGTTGCCGAGACAAAGGTTAAGCTTTCAAAACTGAAGGAGTCTGCGGCAGATGAGTGATTTATGTGTTGAAATCGGATATAAAAGCATACTTCATTACGGCGAAAAGCTTTGCGGCGACAATATCGATATCCTTGAGACCGATGAAAACTCAAAGATTATCGTGCTTTGCGACGGTCTGGGCAGCGGAGTAAAGGCGAATGTCCTTGCAACCTTAACCTCAAAAACCCTTTCTTCGATGATTGCGAAGGGGGCATCTCTGGAGGAATGTATTTCAACAATTGATGAAATACTGCCTGTATGCTCTGTCCGTGGAGTCGCATATTCAACCTTTACAGTAATACATTTAAAGAACAATAAAACAGCCCAGATATTTCAGTACGACAATCCCGAGATAATAATCATACGTGACGGCGAGGTCTGGGATTATCCTAAAACAAAAGAGATTATCTGCGGAAAACCTGTTTTCTGCTCTCAGATTGAACTTAAGGAAGAGGATGTTATTGTTGCAATAACAGACGGCTGTTCTCATGCGGGTATAGGCAGAAGCTTCAATTTCGGTTGGAGACGGGAAGAGATCGCAAAGTATACTCAGGGCCTGGCTAAAGATAATCACACCGCAAAGGTTCTGGCAACCAATCTTATAGATGAGTGCGACAGACTATACGGGTACACACCCGGAGATGATGCGACCGCCTGTGTTATAAGGGTCAAAAACAGGTTGCCTATGAATATGCTTTTCGGACCTCCTGCCGACCACGAGGACACCAATCGCATGATGGCGCAGTTCTTTGCTCAAAAGGGTAAGTATATAGTCTGTGGCGGAACAACCTCGTCGATTGCGGCAAGGTATCTCAATAAACCCTTAAAGGCATCTCTTGATTTCAGCGAGTCGGGTATGCCTCCGGTTGCAACCATCGAGGGAGTTGACCTTGTGACAGAGGGAATTATTACTGTAAACAGGGTGCTTGAACTTGCCAAGGATTATCTTGCCGACAATATCGAGTACAAAAACTGGAGTGTTCAGGATGACGGAGCCTCCCGTATGTGCAGGTTGTTGTTTGAGGAAGCCACAGATATAAAGATTTTTGTCGGAACTGCGGTTAATCCTGCACATCAAAGTCCCGACCTGCCAATAACCTTTATAATTAAAATGAATTTAGTGGATGAACTTGCATTATGTCTTAAGCAAATGGGTAAAAGGGTAAATGTAAGTTATTTTTAAAAAACAAACCATACAAAAAGAAAAGAGGTTTTTATATGAATAAAATTACAATAGTCGGCTCGGGAAGCGTAGGCTCAACCATTGCCTACACCTTGACCATTATGGGAATTGCCTCCGAAATAGTTATGATCGACATAAATGAAGAAAAATCCTTGGGAGAGGCTCTGGATATCAGACAGGGTGTTCCTTTCTGCAATCCCACCTTTGTTTATGCAGGTACATATGCGGATGCCGAAAATTCAGACATAGTTATTATTACTTCGGGTCTTGCCAGAAAGCCGGGCCAGTCAAGGCTTGACCTTGCCCAGACCAATGTAAACGTAATTAAAGCGGTTGCCTCTCAGATAGTAAAACACGCACCTGATGCAACCTACATAATAGTAAGCAATCCCGTTGACGTTCTCACATATGTTTTTTGCAAATGCTCGGGAATTCCCGAAAACCGTGTAATCGGTTCGGGAACCATTCTGGATACCGCAAGGCTTCGTGCAAGGGTAGCTGAATACTATTCGGTCAACCAGAAGAATGTTCACGCATATGTGCTTGGAGAGCACGGCGATTCCTCATTTATTCCCTGGTCTATTGCCAACATTTCGAATGTTCCGATAACAGATTTCAGCAAAGCAGTTGTAACAGATGAGGAATATCCTAATTTTGATATCGAAGAGGTTGAAAACTACGTTCGCAAATCGGGCGCCCGTGTAATTCAGCGCAAGGGAGCCACCTATTACGCAGTATCGGTGTCGGTTTGCCACGTTTGCAAATGTCTGCTCAGCAATCTTGATACCACCCTGACCGTTTCAACCATGCTTCACGGTGAGTACGGAATAGACGATGTCTGTCTTAGCCTTTTGACCGTTGTGGGAAATAAGACGGTTAACGGCAAGGTAATGCTTCCGCTAAACGACAGTGAAGTTGCCGCTTTACACAAGAGCGCAGAGAGTCTCAAGCAGGTAATCAACAGTATTCAGTTTTAATAAGTGAGGTTACAATAAATGGAATATCGTATCGAACATGACTCAATGGGAGAAATGAAGGTCCCCGCAGATCGTCTTTGGGCGGCTCAGACACAGAGAAGCCACGAAAACTTCGAAATCGGCGTTGGAATCGAAACCATGCCGGCCGAAATAATCAATGCATTCGGAATTCTTAAGAAGGCGGCGTCTATTGCCAATCACGCCCTTCGTCCCGAAAAGATGACCGAGGAAAAAATGAAGGCAATCTCGGTTGCCTGTGACGAAATAAGAGAGGGCAAACTGAACGGACATTTTCCGCTGGTTGTCTGGCAGACAGGCTCGGGAACCCAGTCCAATATGAATGCCAACGAGGTTATCGCCAACAGAGGTAATCAGATATTAGGCAAAAAGCTTCTTCATCCTAACGATGATGTAAATATGAGCCAGTCCTCAAACGATACCTTCCCAACCGCAATGCATATTGCTGCTGTGCTTATTCTGGAGGATAAGCTTATTCCTGCGGCAAAGGAGCTTATCCAAACCTTTAAAAGACTTGAGGCTGAGAATGAAGGAATAGTAAAAAGCGGAAGAACACATTTGCAGGATGCAACACCCATAAAGTTCAGCCAGGAGATAAGCGGTTGGCGTTCAAGTTTAGAGAAGGATATCGAGCTTGTAAAGCGCTCTATAGAGCCTCTTTATGAACTTGCCCTCGGTGGAACTGCTGTCGGAACCGGACTTAATGCGCCCGACGGCTTTGATACAGGGGTAGCGGCAGAGGTTGCAAAAATCACAGGAAAGCCCTTTATAACTGCGGCAAATAAATTCCATTCATTAACCTCAAAGGATGAGCTTGTTTTTGCCCACGGCGCAATCAAGGCTCTCGCCTGCGATATGATGAAGATAGCAAACGATATCCGTTGGTTAGCATCAGGTCCACGTGACGGACTCGGCGAGATATTTATTCCCGAGAACGAACCCGGTTCTTCTATAATGCCCGGCAAGGTAAATCCCACACAGTGCGAAGCGGTAACTATGGTTGCGGTTCAGGTAATGGGTAACGATGTTGCGGTCGGCCTGGCGGCTTCTCAGGGCAATTTTGAACTGAATGTATTTATGCCTGTATGCATTTACAACTTCCTCCAGTCAGCAAGACTTTTGGCTGAGGCAATAACCTCATTTAATAAGAATTGTGCGGTGGGAATTAAGGCGAATAAGGAGAAGATGCACCATAATCTGCACAACTCCTTAATGCTTGTTACGGCGCTTAACCCCTATATCGGTTATGAAAATGCCGCTAAGACAGCAAAAAAGGCCTTTAAGGATAATATTTCTCTCAAAGAGGCCTGTGTTGAACTCGGATTTTTAACTGCCGAGAGATTTGATGAAGTTTTCCATCCCGAAGAGATGGCGTAATCGGAGGTAATCTAATGAAGGTTAGTTATTTTCCGGGCTGCACCCTTAAGAATAAGGCTAAAGACCTTGATATCTATGCTCGTAAATCGGCAGAGGCTCTGGGTGTTACTCTGGAAGAAATTGAAAATTGGCAGTGCTGCGGCGGTGTGTTTACAACCGCTACAGACGAGATAGCAACAAAGCTTTCATCTGTTCGTGCGCTTAAAGCTGCATATGATAAGGAACAGCCGCTTGTTACGGTATGCTCGGCCTGTCACAATGTAATAAAGCAGACAAATTATGCCTTGTCAGATAACAAAGAGTTTGCCGACAAGGTAAACAGATATATGTCTGATGAGGCAGAATATAACGGTCAGACCGAGGTTTTACATTATCTCGAAATGCTCCGTGATATGGTTGGCTTTGATACCCTTAAAGAAAGGGTTGTAAATTCCTTTAAGGGCAAAAAAATCGCAGCATATTACGGCTGCCTGCTTTTAAGACCGAGCGGTGTTATGAAGATGGACGACCCCGAAAATCCTACCATTATGGAGGATTTTATCAGAGCGCTCGGCGCCGAGGCAGTAATCTATGCAAGACGCAACGAATGCTGCGGCGGATACATATCTACAGAGAGCCCTGAACTTGCTAAAAAGAACAGCAATGCAGTAGTTGAAAATGCAAAGGCACAGGGCGCCGAAATGATAATAACCGCATGTCCTCTTTGCCGCTTTAACCTTATTAAAAACGGCACAGACATTCCGGTTGTATATTTTACCGAGCTTTTGGCACAGGCCCTCGGTGTAAAGGAGGATACAAATGGAAAATAAGTATCTTCAGGAAGAAATTGTGCGCATAAGCGGAGTTAATCCCAGAAAATGTATGCGCTGCGGAAAGTGTTCGGCAACCTGTCCCGCATATGACGAGATGGAATACCATCCTCATCAGTTCGTAAATATGGTCGAAAGCGGCGATATTGAACCTCTGCTTAAATCAGAGTCGTTATATAAATGTCTTTCCTGTTTTGCATGTATTGAAAGATGCCCCAGAGGTGTCGAACCTGCAAAGCTGGTTGAGGCAGTCCGCCTTGCCGCAGTAAGAAAACAGGGCGAAAATCATTTAACTGCCGACAATATACCTGAGATTGTTGATGGGGATACACCTCAACAGCTGCTTGTCAGCATGTTCAGAAAATATACTAAGTAGGGAGGAAAGGACTAATGCAAAGAGTTGGTGTTTTTGTATGTTGGTGCGGAAGCAATATTGCGGGTACTGTAGATGTACAGGCAGTGTCTGAAGCCTTGAAAAACGAGCCGGGCGTCGTCTTTTCCACCAATTATCAGTATATGTGTTCTCAGGCAGGACAGGATATGATAAAGGAAGCGGTTGCCGAGCATAAGCTTACGGGAATCGTTGTCTGCTCCTGCTCTCCGAGAATGCACGAGGCAACCTTCCGTAAGACTGCCGCTGCTGCGGGACTCAATCCTTATATGGTTGAAATTGCCAATATCCGTGAGCAGTGCTCCTGGGTACATAAGGATATTGCAACAGGTACCGAAAAGGCAATCATACTCGGAAGAGCCGCAATAGCAAAGGTTAACCTTAACACACCTCTTACACCTGGAGAATCTCCCGTAACAAAGAGGGCGCTTGTTATCGGTGGCGGTATTGCAGGTATTCAGACTGCACTTGATATTGCCGATGCAGGTTTTCCTGTTGATATAGTTGAAACAAAGCCCACAATCGGCGGAAAGATGGCTCAGCTTGACAAAACCTTCCCGACCCTTGACTGTGCGGCATGTATCCTCACACCTAAAATGGTTGATGTTGCGCAGAATGAGAAAATCAGAATTTTCTCCTATAGTGAGGTATCTGAAATAAAGGGCTTTGTTGGTAACTTTGACGTTACAATCAAGAAGAATGCCCGTTATGTTAAAGAGGACGTTTGTACAGGATGCGGAGCCTGTGTTGAAAAATGTCCTATGAAGAAAATTCCTAACGAGTTTAATCTCGGTATGGATAACCGAAGCGCAATCTATATTCCCTTTGCACAGGCAGTTCCAAAGGTTGCTACTATTGACCCGAACGCCTGTAATATGCTTAAAAACGGAAAGTGCGGCCTTTGCGCCAGAGTTTGTACCGCAGGGGCTATAGATTATACCCAGAAGGACGAGTATATAGAGGAAAAATACGGCGCCATCGTGGTTGCGACAGGCTTTAATCCGATTAGCCTTGATAAATTTGACGAGTTTGCCTACAGTCAGTCGAAGGATGTTATTACCTCTCTCGAGTTTGAGCGTCTTACGAATGCGGCAGGACCCTCTGCAGGAAAGCTTGTACGCCCATCTGACGGTAAGCACCCCCATACAATAGTCTTTGTTCAGTGTGTGGGTTCACGCTGTGATTCCTGCGCCGAGAAGGGAAAGGAGTATTGCTCTAAAATCTGCTGTATGTATACTGCAAAACACGCAATGCTCACAAGGGATAAATATCCCGATACCGAGGTTTATGTATTCTATATAGATGTAAGAACTCCGGGTAAGAACTTTGATGAGTTTTACCGTCGTGCAGTTGAAGAGTATGGCGTAAAATACATAAAGGGAATGGTCGGAAAGGTAACTCCTCAGGGAGATAAGCTTTTGGTTCAGGCTTCAGACCTTCTTAATAACAAGCAGCTCCATATAGATGCCGATCTGGTGGTCTTAGCGGCGGCTATAGAGCCCGATAAATCGGCCCGTCCGTTAGCCACAATGCTGACTGCAAGTATGGATACAAATGACTTCTTTACCGAGGCTCACCCCAAGCTCAGACCGGTTGAGAGTCCGACTGCGGGAGTTTTCCTGTCGGGAGCCTGTCAGGGACCGAAGGATATCCCCGAAACTGTTTCTCAGGCGGGCGCTGCGGCATCCAAGGTAATAGGACTTCTTGCCAAGGATAAGCTTATGGGCAACCCCTGTATAGCAAGTAGTAATGAGCTTATGTGTAACGGCTGCTCCTCTTGCGAAAGAGTTTGCCCTTACGGCGCTATTTCCTATGAGGATAAGGATTTCCGTATGCCCGACAGAACAACCAAGACCAGAAGGGTAGCGGTGGTTAATCCTGCTGTTTGTCAGGGCTGCGGTGCTTGTACGGTTGCCTGTCCTTCGGGAGCGATGGACCTCAGAGGCTTTGCAAGCCGACAGATTATGGCGGAGGTAGATGCAATATGCAAGTAAATGAATATAAGCCCTTGATTGTTGCTTTTTGTTGTAACTGGTGCTCCTATGCCGGAGCCGACCTTGCAGGAAACAACCGCCTTAATTATCCTGCCGATGTTAAGATAATCAGAGTACCCTGTTCTTGTCGTGTTAACCCAATGTTTGTCCTTAGGGCATTCCAGAGGGGCGCAGACGGAGTTATAATCTGCGGTTGCCACCCGGGAGACTGTCACTACACCTCGGGCAACTACTATACACGCCGCCGAATGACCGCCCTCTTCTCAATGCTTGATTTTCTCGGAATTGAGAAGGAAAGAACCCGTGTTGAGTGGGTTTCTGCGGCAGAGGGCGCAAAATTTGCAGCCACTATGAATGACTTTGTAAAGACGGTAGCAGGTCTTGGAGAAAACAAGAGATTGGAGGACCTGAGATGCAAAAAGTAACCCGTGAACAACTGGTTGAAAGGGCGGTTTCTTTACTCAAAGAGGGAACCGTGACCGCTATTCTCGGTTGGAGTAAGGGCGAGTTCGATTACGATATTACACCCGCCGTTTTCACTACCGAGCAAGAAATCAGAGAAAATTTTGTATGGAACGATTTTTGCGGAGCAAACTTCTCAAAATATCTCGTTTCAAAAACCCAGAAAACAGAGGGTAAGATACTCGTTTTCTTAAAGCCCTGCGATACATATAGCTTTAATCAGCTTCTGACCGAGCACCGTTTTGACAGAGAAAAGGTCTATGCCGTCGGCGTTGGCTGTGAGGGAATGGTTGATATAGCAAAGGTAAAGGCGGTAGCAGGGGAGGGAATCTCTTCGATAGAATCGGTAGGGGATAAACTTTCTGTTACAACCCTTTATGATGATGAGCCTGTTCTGATTGATATAAAGGATGTTCTTGCCGAAAGATGCCTAAACTGCAAGAGCAAAAAGCATGTCGCCTATGACGAGCTGCTCGGCGAGGAGGGCGAGATTCTGGATTCAAACCGCTTTGACGAGGTTGCAAAACTTGAGGCAATGACGGCGGAAGAAAGATTTGCCTTCTGGCAGAATGAGCTTTCACGCTGTATCCGCTGCAATGCCTGTCGTGACGTATGTCCTGCCTGTACCTGCGAAAAGTGTGTCTTTGGAAACGCTGATTCGGGGGTTGAAAACAAATCTCCTGCAAACAGCTTTGAAGAAAAGATGTTCCATATTATCAGAGCCTATCATGTTGCGGGACGTTGTACCGACTGTGGCGAATGTTCAAGAGTTTGTCCGCAGAATATTCCTCTACATCTTTTAAACCGCAAGTTTATTAAGGATATAAATGAATTTTACGGAGAATATCAGGCTGGAGCCGAGGTAGGCTCCAGAGCGCCGCTTGTCGACTATACCACCGAGGATATCGAACCCGGCGAGGCTTTTGAGAGGAGGAATACCGATGCGTAAATGTTCTCTTGACTCTGTAAATACTCTTTTTGAAAGAATTGCCGAGAGTGCCACCCTTTATCTTCCTGTAGACCAGAATGACGGCACCGCCGCCTTCAAAAAGTGGGAGGAGGGCACAACCTGGAGCAATGCCCTCAATACCGTAAGAAGTCCCAAGGATTTCTTCTTCCCCCAGACCGAAAACCTGATGGAATTCAAGACTTCGGGAAAAAATATCGAGGTTATCGACACAAGAAGCGCTACCGAGGATTTTGTGATTTTCGGAATCAGAGCCTGTGATGTAAAGAGCTTTGATATACTCGACAGAGTGTTCCTTAGTGAGCCGGTCGATAGCTTTTATGCGGCAAGGAGAGAACACGGCATACTCGTGTCGGTCGCTTGTTCAAAACCTGCCGAAACCTGTTTTTGTAAAACCTTCGGCATTGACCCTGCCGAACCTGCAGGGGATATCAGCGTATGGAAAAATGAAAGCGAACTGTTTTTAAAGGCTAATACCGAAAAGGGAGAGGCCCTTTTAAAGACACTCTCGGATATTACCGAGGAATGCTCTGAAAATGCCGCAGATAATATGAAAAAGAAAATTTCCGCCATTATGGAAAAACTGCCTCTTAAGGACCTTAAGACAGATTCCTTCGGCGGCGGTAAGACAAATAAGTTCTTTAATGCGCCTGAATGGAATGAGCTGTCCGAAGCCTGTCTCGGTTGCGGAACATGTACCTTTGTCTGTCCTACCTGCCAGTGCTATGACATTAAGGATTTCAACACAGGCAAGGGAGTTATCCGCTACAGATGTTGGGATTCCTGTATGTATTCCGATTTTACAAGAATGGCACACGGAAACAACCGAAATACACAGATGGAGCGTTTCCGTCAACGCTTTATGCATAAGCTTGTTTATTATCCCGAAAATAATGACGGACTGTTTAGCTGTGTGGGCTGCGGACGTTGCCTTTCAAGGTGTCCTATTTCTATGAATATAGTAAAAGTAATGAAGAAGCTTGGAGGTCTTGGAAAATGAATAACTACGACGAAACCTTAATTCCAAAGATTGGCGTCATTACTGATGTCAGAATAGACACTCCTGACATTAAAACCTTCAGAGTGGTCACAACCGACGGCAAAAAGGCATTCGACCATATGCCAGGTCAGTGCGCTATGCTTTCGGTACCCGGTGTGGGCGAGGCAATGTTCTCTATAACCTCCTCTCCGACAAACGAAGAGTTTATGGAGTTCTCCATAAAGAAGTGCGGTTGCGTTACCGAGTGGTTACATCAGGCAGAGGTAGGTCAGCAGATTACAATCAGAGGACCCTACGGAAAGCCTTTCCCTGTTGATGATGTGTTCGCAGGTAAAAATCTGCTTTTCATTGCGGGTGGCGTGGGCCTTGCGCCTCTTCGTTCGGTAATTAACTATTGCCGTCACTACCGTGACCGTTACGGTAAAATCGATATAGTATACGGCTCAAGAAGCAAGGACGACCTTCTTGATTACAAGGAAATAATTGAGGAATGGTCGACCGATGCGGGAGTTAATGTCCACCTGACTATTGATAATGCTCAGGAGGGCTGGGACAGACATGTAGGCTTTGTTCCCAACTTTGTAAAGGAACTCGGCTTTGATACCGACAAGGTTGCAGTGCTTTGCGGACCGCCTATAATGATAAAGTTTACTTTAGAGGGACTTGTAGCGCTCGGCTTTGAGAAAACCAATGTTTACACAACTCTTGAGCTTCGAATGAAGTGTGGAGTCGGTAAGTGCGGCAGATGCAACGTCGGTTCTAAATATGTTTGCAAAGACGGACCTGTTTTCCGCTGTGATGAGCTGGAAGAACTTCCCAGTGAGTATTAAAGGAGAGGTAATATGGAAAAAATGGTTAACATTTTTCTTTTCGGCAAGAAGTATGAAGTGCCCGAAAATTTAACGATTATGACCGCTATGGAATATGCCGGATATCAGCTGGTGCGTGGTTGCGGTTGCCGTAACGGCTTCTGCGGTGCCTGTGCCACTGTTTATCGCATAAAAGGGGACAGAGAGCTTAAGGCCTGTCTTGCTTGTCAGACCAAGGTTGAGGACAATATGTATATTGCAACATTGCCCTTCTTCCCCCTTGTAAAGCAGGTTTATGACATTGAAAAAATTCCTGTAACCGAGACGGTTATGATGCAGCTTTATCCCGAAATTTATGCCTGTGTAGGCTGTAACGCCTGTACAAAGATCTGCACACAGAAGCTTAACGTTATGCAGTACATAGCCTATGCTCAGCGTGGAGATTTTGAAAAGTGCGCAGAGGAGTCCTTTGACTGTGTAATGTGCGGCGTTTGCTCAGCGAGATGCCCAGCAGGAATTTCGCACCCTCAGGTTGCAATGCTTGCCAGAAGAATCAACGGCAAATATCTTGCGCCCGGTTGCGGACATCTTGAGGATAGAGTAAAGGAAATCAAAAACGGCGACTTTAATGAGCTTATTGAGGCTCTTATGAACAAGCCGATAGATGAGATGAAAGAACTCTATAATACCAGAGAAATCGAGAAGTAAGGAGGAAAGTTTATGTATTCGGAAAATTTTCAGAAATCTATTGCTGCAGTTGAAGCGGCAAGAGAAAAAAATATTGCTCTTGAGCCCGACCGAATGACAGCAAAGCAGAAGGAAGATCTTCTTGCGGCTTTCCATCCGGACTACAAAAAGGAAGAATTTGATGTCCTTAAAATCGGCGCCAACAAGGGAGAAAAGGTGCCGAAGGAGCTAGCCGAAATTCTTCAGGCGCATAGCCGCATTACTGCCGAAAGCGTTGACCTTTCGGCGCCCGATTATGAAACCGATGTTCTTATAATCGGCGGCGGCGGAGCAGGCGCATCGGCTGCTATTGAGGCAAACGAAGCCGGAGCAGACGTAATGATCGTTACCAAGCTTCGTATAGGCGATGCCAACACAATGATGGCCGAGGGCGGCATTCAGGCGGCCGACAAGCCCAATGATTCTCCCGCAATCCACTTTGTAGATGCCTTCGGAGGCGGTCACTTTGCCGCAAAGAGAGAGCTTTTGTCAAAGCTTGTTTGCGATGCTCCAGAGGCAATTCAGTGGCTAAGCAATTTAGGGGTTGAGTTCGATAAGGATGCCGACGGCACAATGGTTACAACCCACGGCGGAGGAACCTCCCGTAAGCGTATGCACGCCGCAAAGGACTATTCGGGTGCCGAAATAATGAGAACCCTTCGTGATGAGGTCTTTAACCGCAATATTCCGGTAGTTGATTTTACTGCTGCGGTTGAGCTTATCTTGGATGAAAACGGCAATGCTGCCGGCGCAGTGCTTATGAATATGGAAACCAAGGAACTGCTTGTTGCAAAAGCTAAAACGGTTATTATTGCAACGGGCGGCGCAGGACGTATGCACTATCAGGGCTTCCCGACTTCTAACCATTACGGCGCAACGGCTGACGGCCTTGTTCTTGGCTACAGGGTAGGCGCAAAGCTGCTTTATGCCGAAACTCTGCAGTATCATCCTACAGGTGTTGCATATCCAGAGCAGATTTTCGGTGCGCTTGTTACCGAGAAGGTTCGCTCTCTGGGCGCAAAGCTGGTTAATGAAAAGGGCGAGGTGTTTATGCATCCGCTCGAAACCAGAGATGTTTCTGCAGCCTCAATTATCCGTGAATGTAACGAGAGAAACAACGGCGTAGAAACCGGCAACGGCAAGGGCGTATGGCTTGATACTCCTATGATTGAAAAGATCGGCGGAGAGGGAACCATTATGAAGAGAATTCCTGCAATGTGGAGAATGTTTGAAAAATACGGAATCGACATTCGTAAGGAGCCCATTCTTGTTTACCCCACACTCCACTACCAGAACGGCGGCCTTGATATCGGCTCTGACTGTATGACTACAAATGTTGAAAATCTGTTTGTAGCAGGAGAAGCGGTAGGAGGAATTCACGGAAGAAATCGCCTTATGGGCAACTCTCTTCTTGATATCATCGTTTTCGGCAGAAGCGCAGGTATGAATGCGGCTGCCAAGGCTAAAAATGTAAAGGTAGGCAAACTTACCCTTTCACATATTGAAGAGTTTGAAAACCAGATTAAGTCTGCAGGAATCGAAACTGCAACCGTATCGCCCAAGCTGCTTCCCGACTATACCCGTAAGGTTTAAGGCGAAAAGGAGTCTTTTTAAATGAGTCTTTTTAATGGTGTTATTTCTATAAGTAATATTTCAACCCTTTTATTTGTGGCTTTCTCGGTCCTCTTTGTAGGATACGCCCTTGGAAGAATTACAATAAAGGGCATTTCTCTTGGAGATGCAGGGGTTTTTATAATAGCCCTTGTCTTCGGAGCCCTTTTCTTTGGAATAGGGGATGGAGGAGAGCTTCTTTTTAGCGGCTCTGCAAAACCCTATGACTTCTCTGGCGGACTTTCAATAATCGAAAGCCTCGGACTTGTGCTTTTTGTGACCTCTGTAGGCTATATTGCAGGACCAAAGTTTTTTGGCAATTTCAAAAAGAACTTTAAGTCCTATGTGCTGCTTGGTCTTATAATCATTATCGCCGGCGGACTTTCTGCAGCTGGTTGTATTTATGCAGGCGAACTGGTTGGCTATGGCGCAACAATAGAAAGCCAGGACGGCTTTGTAGCAATGATAGTAGGATTGCTGTCAGGTTCACTGACATCAACACCTGCTTTTTCGGCAGCAAAGGCAACCGTTGCCCCGGAGTTTACAGGTCTTGTTTCGGTTGGCCACGGTATAGCGTATATCTTCGGCGTAATAGGAGTTGTCCTCTTTGTTCAGATAATTCCTAAGCTCAGCAAAGCTAATATGGATGAAGAAAGAGCAAAACTTGTAGTCAAGGAGGAAGATGATAAAGCAAAAGTAGTAGCCAAGCTTTTCGAACTTGACCATATGGGCATAGCGGCCTTTTCACTTGCCGCAGTGCTTGGAACATTTGTAGGTCAGATAAAGATACCTCTCTCAAACCAAGGACTTAGCGGAACCTGTTTCTCGCTGACCACAACGGGCGGCTGTCTGCTTGTAAGCCTCATCCTCGGACACTTTGGACGTGTAGGCTCGGTGAGCATTATGCCAAATCAGAGCACCCTCAAACTTTTCAGAGAATTAGGACTTGTGCTGTTCCTCGTTGGTGCAGGAATTCCCGGAGGCGCAGAGTTTGTAGCAAACTTTGACCCGATGTACTTTGTCTACGGAATAGTAATGACTATAGTTCCGATGATTATCGGATATCTGTTTGCAAAATATGTGCTTAAGCTCAGTCTGCTTAACAACCTCGGTTCAATTACCGGTGGCATGACAAGCACACCTGCCCTCGGAACACTTATCAAAACCGCAGGAACAGAGGATGTTGCCGCTGCTTATGCTGCAACCTATCCGATAGCCCTGATAGCAGTTGTTCTTGTATCACAATTCCTTGTAATACTTTTCTAATACTACTTAAAGTAAATAATAAACGGCAAACGGAATTCCGTTTGCCGTTTATCTTTTCGTATAAGAACCACTGGCTCTGCCAGTGGGCAAAAGAGCTTTAGCTATGGACATAATAAAAACTCCTTGGTATATTGAAGTTGAGGTTCGCCAACCCAACAAAATATACCAAGGAGGTCCTAGGCATGAAAGAGAAGGACATAAATAGTTTAGAACATACTAAGTGGAGATGTCAATACCATATTGTATTTGCGCCTAAATATTGCAGACAAGCAATATACAAAGAGATAAAAACAGACATAGGAAAAATCTTAAGGAAATTATGTGAACAAAAAGGTGTAAATATAATAGAAGCCGAGGCGTGTCCTGACCATATACATATGCTTATAGAAATATGTTCGAAAATTCATTGAAACAAAGAAGTGGCAGTGCAGAGCGACTAACTCTGTACTGACACAAACAAAGGCTATTTAACATCTTTTAAGAAAACAACAAACCCGAACGTTTCACCGATAGGTTGTAGGTTCGGGTTTGAATGCTTTGGTGCCGCTGACCGGACTTGAACCGGTACGTTGTCGCCAACGAGGGATTTTAAGTCCCTTGTGTCTGCCTATTCCACCACAGCGGCGTGGCGTATGGTCAAATTGTATTATATTTTGGGCCTAGTGTCAAGTGTTTTTTAAGGATAATTCGTTTTGCAGAAGCTCGGATATAGCCTTGGTATAATCGGCGGGAAGTTTTTCTGTCAGAGCGGCCAAAACAGAACCTCTGTCAAAGGCAACCCCTAAAATAGCTGCCTTAATTTTGTCGGGCAACTCGTGGTCCATAGCGTCGGTGTAGACCTCCAGAGCCTCAATAACTCCGCTCTTTATTTGCAGCCTGAGATTTATCGTTCCTAAGTCAAAACGTTTTTCACAGGACAAAGTACAGGGAATAGGGGTTCCGTAAACGAATTTCCAGCTTTGAAACTCTGCTGCCTTAAGTGAAACGGAAGTTTTATCTATTGTGTTTATTACTATAGGCTCGAGCTGGTAGACCTTTCCAAATGCAAGGATCATATTCTGCTTCATTTTATCGACCGTAAGGGTAGGGGAGAACTCCTTGAGATTAACCACCCGTGACCGAACCGATTTTACCCCCTTTGCTTCAAGCTTTGCGGTTGAGGGAGTAAGATAACGGGACATTCTTTCGGTGTCGGCATCAATGAGGATGGTGCCATGATGATAGGAACGCCCGTTTGATTTATAGAATGCATTGCCTGAAAATTTTCTGCCGTTTGCAAGAATATCATTCCGCCCTGAAAGCTCGGTATCTATTCCGGCAAGACTGCAGGCATTTGCAATAACCGACATCTGACGGGCAAGGTCATAGTTTTCAGAGTGGCAGATAAAGGTGAAATTGAGGTTTCCAAGGTCGTGAAAAACTGCGCCTCCGCCCGAAAGACGACGAGCAAGACGTATACCCTCCTCTTCAAGAAGAGAGCATTTACATTCTGCCCAGGGATTTTGATTCTTACCAATAACTACCGTGTCCTTGTTCTGCCATAAATAAAGAATACAGCAGTCGTTTTCAACGGTATCAAAAAGCTGCTTTTCCAAAGCCAGATTTTCGTATGGGTCAAGGCAGTCACTAATACAAACCTGCAACCGAGTTAACATAGTATCACCTGACTTTATTGTAACCTGACGAGAGGCTATAGTCAACAGTTTTACCCCTAAAAAGAGCGTAAAATTTTAAAAAGTAAACATAGCAAAAACCTCATTTTCTTTGCGGTTTGGACAATCTGCTCATTTTTCAAAAAGTGATTGACAAATTTTTAACTAGTAGTATAATTAAAGTGTAATAGATTGGGTAACTATGTAGTTTAGTTATCGACAATTAAGGAGGAATTGTTTTGGCAAATGCTGTAATCATGCCCAAGGCCGGTATAACTGTTGAAAGCTGTATTATCGGAAATTGGGAAAAGAAGGTCGGCGACGCTGTAAAGGTTGGAGATATACTCTTTACATACGAAACCGACAAAGCTAGTTTTGAATGTGAATCTACCGAAGAGGGAACTCTGCTCGAGATTTTCTTCGGCGACGGAGAAGAGGTACCTTGCCTTGTTAACGTTTGCGCTATAGGAAATCCGGGAGATGATTGTTCTGCCCTTCGTCCTGATGGCGCTGCTGCCGAGGAGGCTGCTCCTGCGCCTGTAGCAGAGGCTGCTCCCACACCTAAAGCAGAAGCCGCCCCTGACCCAGCTCCAACACCTGCACCGGTTGCAACAACTGCAAGTGCAGATGGCGCTGCTGTTTCTCCCAGAGCAAAGAAACTCGCAGAGAGAGCCGGTGTTGATGCGTCACTTGCAACACCTACAGGTCCTAACGGAAGAGTTATTGAGCGTGACGTGAGAAACCTTATGGAGAATCCCGTTGTTGCTCCTGCCGCTGCCGCTTGTGCAGAGGCTCCTGCAGCTGCTGCTCCTGAAACCGAGTACGAGGATGTTAAGTTCTCGGGAATTCGTCGTGCTATTGCAAAGTCGATGACCACATCTCTTTCAACCATTGCACAGCTTACCCACAATACCTCTTTCGATGCCTCCGGCATTCTCGCTTACAGAAAGCAGCTTAAGGCGAGTGAGGGTGACTGCGCAGGAATTACTCTTGGCGACATAGTTCTTTATGCAGTTTCAAGAACACTTAAGAATTATCCCGACCTTAATGCAAATATGCTGGACGATTCTACAATCCGTCGTTTCAACCACGTAAACCTCGGTGTTGCAGTTGACACACCCAGAGGTCTTATGGTTCCCACCATTTTCCACGCAGACGAGAAGAGCCTTCTTGAAATTTCAAAGGAGGTTAAGGAACTTGCCGCTGCTTGCCGTGAGGGCAATATCAGCCCCGATAAGCTCAGCGGAGCATCTTTCACAGTTTCCAACCTCGGAAACCTCGGTGTTGAGTCCTTCACTCCCGTTATCAATCCTCCCCAGACCGGTATACTCGGTGTTTGCGGAACCATTGACCGTGTAAAGAAGGGCAAGGACGGCGAGATTGCTATCTATCCCGCTATGGGACTCTCCCTTACCTATGACCACCGTGCAGTAGACGGAACACCTGCTGCCAGATTCCAGAAGGAACTTTGTCAGAACCTTGAAAACTTCACCGTTCTGCTTGCAAAATAAGGAGATATAAAAATGGAAGTTTTTGATTTATTAGTAGTCGGCGGAGGCCCCGGCGGATATCTCTGCGCAGAGCGTGCCGCTCAGAATGGTCTTAAGGTAGCCGTTTTTGAGAAAAAGGCTCTCGGAGGCACCTGTCTTAACGAAGGCTGTATTCCGACTAAAACACTTCTCAATTCCTCTAAAATGTATCGCCACGCTATTGGTAGCGAGGCTTTCGGCGTTACTGTTGAGGGAACTGTCAAGTATGATCACGCAAAGGTAATCGACCGAAAGGACAAGGTTGTAAAGGCTCTCGTTTCGGGTGTCGGCGCAACCATGAAGGCCAATAAGGTAACTGTTGTTTCTTCAAACGCTGTTATTAAGGGCAAGAGTGCTAACGGCTTTGCTGTTGAGGCAGACGGAACAGTTTACGAAGGAAAGCGTCTTTGCATCGCTTCGGGCTCTGAAACCGTAGTTCCTCCCGTACCCGGACTCAAAGAAGGTCTTGCATCAGGCTTTGTTGTTACAAACCGAGAGGTTCTTGATGAGAAGACTCTGCCCGAATCAATCGTTGTTATCGGCGGCGGTGTAATCGGTCTTGAAATGGCTTATTACTTCGCCTCGGTCGGTAAGAAGGTTACAGTTATCGAAATGATGCCCAAGATTGCGGGCGCTACCGACCCCGAAATATGCAAGGTTCTTACCGACGTATTCGTTAAAAAGGGAATGGAGTTTAAGCTTTCCTGCAAGGTGCTTGAAGTTAAAACAAACTCTGTTATTTACGAAGAAAACGGCGAGAAGAAGGAGATCGCTTGCGATAAGGTTCTCCTTTCGGCAGGAAGAAAACCTGCAACCGCCGGAATCGGTATTGAAACCCTCGGCGTAGAGATGGACAGAGCGGCTGTTAAAACCGACCGTCATCTTTGCACCAACGTTTCAAATGTTTACGCAGTAGGCGACTGTAACGGTAAGCTAATGCTTGCCCACACCGCATACCGTGAGGCAGAGGTTGCCGTTAACCATATGGTTGGTAAGGCAGATGAAATGCGTTACGATGTAATTCCTTCTGTAATTTATACAGATCCCGAGGTTGCAAGCGTTGGCTACAGCCTTGAGGGCGCAAAGGAAGCAGGAATGAATGTGAAGGAAGTTAAGCTTCCTATGTCCTATGCAGGTCGTTATCTTGCTGAAACCGAAGGCGGAAAGGGCTTTATCAAGCTCGTTGTCGATACCGATAAGAAGCGCCTTGTAGGTTGTCATATGGTCGGCTCATACGCTTCCGAAATCATTATGACTGCTACAATGATGGTTGATACCGAGCTTACTCCGACAAGACTCGAAAAGCTTGTATTCCCGCATCCGACAGTTGCAGAAATAATTCGTGAAGCAATTTTCCACATTTAAATAATTGCATTAAAGCAAAGGAGAAATAGATTATGCCTAAGAGTTTATTCGTAGATCCTGCCGAAACCCGTGCGGCAGGCAAAATCACATTCGAAGACATCCCTGTTAATGTCTATAACAAGACTATCAAGGATGAGCGTAAGCACATTGGCGATGATAACCTTGTTCGTATCTATCGTGACATTACCGTTCTTCGTGAGTTTGAGTCTATGCTCAACCAGATCAAGACACAGGGACTCTACAACGGAATTGAGACTACATATCCCGGCCCTGCTCACCTTTCCATCGGTCAGGAGGCTGCCTGTGTAGGTCAGGCTTACCTTCTTGACCAGAACGACTTTACCTTCGGTTCACACAGAAGCCATTCTGAGATTCTTGCTAAGGCTCTTTCTTGTATTGAAAAGCTTTCTGAGCAGGAGCTTATGACTATAATGGAGGGCTTCCTCGGCGGTTCTGCCCTCAGAGCTACCGAAAAGCTCGGTCCTTGCGACAATGCTAAGGAACTTGCTATCCGTTTCATTCTTTACGGTACTCTTTCCGAGATTTTTGCTCGTGAGACCGGTTTCCACAAGGGTATGGGCGGCTCTATGCACGCATTCTTCCTTCCCTTTGGTATTTATCCCAACAATGCTATCGTTGGCGGTTCTGCTGCTATCGCAACAGGCGCTGCCCTCTTTAAGAAGGTAAACGACAAGCAGGGTATCGTTGTCTGCAACTCGGGCGACGGCTCTATGGCTCGTGGTCCTGTTTGGGAGGCAATGAACTTTGCCGCTATGGACCAGTTCCACACCCTTTGGGAGAGCCACAACGGCGGTATGCCCATCCTTTACAACGTATTCAACAACTCTTATGGAATGGGCGACCAGACCAGAGGAGAAACAATGGGTTACGATATGCTTGCCCGTATCGGTTCAGGTGTCAGCCCGACACAGTTCCATGCTGAGCGTATTGACGGCTTCAATCCTCTTGCAGTTATTGATGCTATGGAAAGAAAGCTCAAGATTTTACGTGCAGGCGAAGGTCCTGTTATGCTTGATACTCTTACATATCGCTTCTCAGGACACTCCACCTCCGACCAGAACGCTTATCGTACTAAGGAGGAGATCGATGCTTGGAAGGAAGTTGATCCGATCATCACCTACCGCAAGGGACTTGTTGATGCTGGCGTCGTAGCTGATTCTAAGCTTGAGGAAATCCTCGCAGGTACAGTAGAGCGCATGACCATGATCTGCAAGGCAGCTTCTGACCCTGCAATCAGCCCCTATGTTGATTTCAAGGCAGATCCCGCTGTTGTTGAGCGTATGATGTTCTCTAATATGAAGGTTGAAAAGCTTGATGACCGTGAGCCCGAGGTTAATATGCCTTTGGCAGAGGTTCCCGCTTATAAGAAACTTAAGGAAAAGGAGCGCACCCCGATTGTTAACGGCAAGCCCGTTTCCAAGATGAAGCTCTTTAACCTACGTGATGCTCTTTCTGAGGTTATTTATGACCGCTTCTATGAGGATCCCACCCTTATCGCATACGGTGAGGACGTTCGTGACTGGGGCGGCGCATTCGCAGTATACCGTGGAATGATGGATGCATTCCCGCACTGCCGTCTCTTCAACTCTCCCATCGCAGAGGCCGCTATTGTTGGTACTGCAGTTGGTTATGCAGTGTCTGGCGGTCGTGCTTTGGTTGAGCTTATGTACGCTGACTTTATCGGCTGCGCAGGAGACGAAATCTTCAACCAGATGTCCAAGTGGCAGTCAATGTCTGCAGGTATTCTTAAGATGCCGGTAGTTCTCCGTGTGTCTGTTGGTTCTAAGTACGGCGCACAGCATTCTCAGGACTGGACCGCACTCTGCGCTCATATCCCCGGTCTTAAGGTTTGCTTCCCCGCAACACCTTGGGAAGCTAAGGGACTTATGGAAGCAGCACTTAAGGGTACTGACCCGGTTGTCTTCTTCGAGAGTCAGAGAATTTACGACGTAGGTGAGCAGTTCCACGAGGGCGGCGTACCTGCAGAGCGTTATGAGATTGAATTTGGCGATACCAATAAGGTTCGTGACGGTAAGGACGTTACTATTCTTACCATCGGTGCGGCTCTTTACCGTGCAGTTGACGCTGCAAAGACCCTTTCCGAGAAATACGGTATGGAAGCAGACATCATCAACATTCACTCTCTTGTTCCGCTTGATTACACCAAGATTATTGAGTCTGTTAAGAAGACAGGCAGAGTTGTTCTTGTTTCTGACGCTTGTGTTCGTGGATCCTTCCTCAACGATGTTGCCAAGAATATTACCGAGCTTTGCTTCGACGACCTCGATGCACCTCCTGTAGTAGTTGGCGCTCGTAACTGGATCACTCCTCCCTTCGAGTTCGACGAGTTCTTCTTCCCCCAGGCAAGCTGGATCCTGGATACCATCCACGAGAAGCTGGTTCCCCTGGCAGGCCACGAAGCAACCGCCAACTCCTGCGACGAGGCTGAGGCTCTGCGCCGTTCCAAGGCTGGCGTATAAGCTGTAATACAATAATAGAGTGCCGGAGAGCAATCTCCGGCACTTTTTGTTTCTTAATTATACGGTTACGGATTGTCTACACTTTACAATAGCGCGTATGCAATAATAGGCACTGTATATGACGATGCACACACCAAACACACTGGCGACCACTGCCACTGGCATGATTTTGTCCGGAAGGAAGGGGAATATGCTCTTTTCGATAAAGAACCAATTGTGCTCACCGTCATAGACGGCGTTGCCGAAGGCTGCCCATGCCAGAATCATTAATATACCCAGAAATTCTTTCCAGATCTTTCTAAAATGCAATTCTACTTCTCCATATGCCAGGTTCAGAACACCCCAGCAGAACAGCAAACCATGATACATGAATGTCTGGAAGATCAGATAACAGAATGGCGGCTGTCCACCAAGCGCTGAACCGGGATAGCACATCCACATCAAGGAAGAGGCAACGGAAAGGGTAACAATTGGTTGTTTAATGGACTTTAGCTTTTGATTGAACTGCGCAAAGGGCACCATAACTGCCATGATCGTACAAATGTTGTAGGGGAGTTTATAAACGCTGATTCCGTTATAACTGTCGGACAGGGGCATGATGAGAAAATCTGCGACATACAGACCAACAGTTAAGTAAGCAAATAAACGGAGAATGAATTCTTTCCTTTTCTCGCTATGTTTACGGAAAAGAATTGCCAGCAGGGAAGTGCCGCCAAAAATGATAAACAAATACAGAAAATGCCACATATCGAATAAACCGATGTGCAGATCTGAGTTGTTTTCGCTGAAAAGACGTGTGACAAACTCTTTCATACAACAAATCCTCTTTCCTTTTTTATTTAATATAGCACATCGATTTACATTTGGTTATTAAGTTTTAATTAATCTGCATTTACATCTAAAAAAGGAAAAGATGATTGAAAAAACCGTAAATTTTATTAAAAAAGTACTTGATTTTTATAAAAAAGGGTGTTATAATACCGGGGTCTGAAATCAAGGTGAGTCCTCTGCGGGCGAATATGCGCCGTACGAACGCCTAATATCTAAGGAGGACAAAAATTATGGATCTGGTAAAAGCATTGAACAACCAGTACATGAAGGAAGAGCTGCCCGAAGTTAAGGTCGGCGACACCGTTCGTGTGCATGTTCGCATCAAGGAAG
>JAZSQK010000005.1:0-1620 GCA_045537915.1 Acutalibacteraceae bacterium | reverse complement strand
ATCATTCGGAAAGGGTGGATATTCGCTTTTTTGTGGAGCAAATACATCGTGAAACAGGAAAGTGCCACGACCAAATACATAATGGAAACGCCGTGCTCTGCCTTACCAACAACCGCAGGGCCGGCAACGCCCATCAGTGCGGTAATGAACATAAGAAGATATGTACCCCACATCAGCTTTTTCGGTGCAGGAATGCCGTCGCTCTTCTTAACAAATCTCGGCAGATGCTCCTTTCCCGTGGGCATACGGAGAAAGAAGATAAACAGAAGCACAAGAGCCACCACCATTGCATAGCGGAAGGCAGAGAACGGAATAGATATAACCTCGTTCTGAACCAAAGCGATCAGGAATACCGCTATACCGTAGCCGAAGGTCAGATACTTGACGCTGCTTTTCTCGGAAAAGCAGTTGACCACAAGGAAGGTCTCAAAGCCGATCATCAGGCAGCAACAGAAGATCTGCAGGTAAATGTTAAAGCGCAGAGCATCCTCCGGCAGAGGTAGGAAGAAAGCGATAGCCGAAAGAAGCGCAACGCCCGTGGCAATGCGCTGAGTATACACGATAATCTTCGGCAAAAAGATCATCGTAAGGATACTGAGTATGTAACAAATCGCTGTCAGCGTGGTGCCGTAATCTATGTTGATGTCGATTGGAATTTTCCCATCCATTGCCGAGGACGGCTCAAGGAAATAAAAGATAAATCCCATCTGCCAAAAGCTGAACATAGAGAAACAGACGAGCCTCCACAGAGGAATCTCTATCCTCTTTTTCTGGTTTTCTATGAGAATCGGGTTGTTCATAAACCGCTCCTTTCTTAACTGCAAAAAATCATCGCTGAAGCGTAAAATTTTTTAAATTCTTTAAAAAACTTACCTAAATAGGTGGTTTTTCCCTAAAAACCCCCCAAACGGGGGGTGCAAAACGGACAAAAAAATCAATATAATCAAATCATAACAGTATATTTATTTATGTAGAATTATAGACTATTTTTTTCTCTTTTTCAAGAAGATGTTAGAAATACTACCCAAACGGGTAGCACGCGTGTCAAATCCTCCCATATCGGGCAGGTTACATCTCCGGTTAAACAAAGTATAATTATCATTGAAGAGGTGAAGTTATGGGCATACTGAATTATTTCAATTACATTGCGTTGGCAGAAGACGAGCATAAGCGGCTGCTTGAAATTTATCCCGAGCTGGAAAACCTGTCGAAACGTGAGCTTGAGGTTTTCGCTCAACTTCTTACCGACAAAACACAGGCACAGATAGCGGAAGAATTATACATTACCCATTCCTCGGTTCATTTTCACTGCAAAAACATATACAAAAAGCTTGGCATTTCCAGCCGAAAACAATTACTGATTAAGTACAAAGATTTATAAAGCAATTCAGACGAAAGGATGATAATTGTGAAGAAGTTAAACAAATTTTTAGCAACTGTTCTGGCAGTCGTAATGGTGCTGACCGCCGCACCTCTCAGCGGCTTCGTCGGCATTGAGTTGCCGAACCTTTTCAGCCTGCTTGCGAGTGCTGAAACTGTTTCGGGCACAATTGGTACGGAAGGTGCAATAAGCTGGAGCTATGACACCGAAACCCGTGAGCTTGTTATCAGCGGAACGGG
>JAZSQK010000061.1:0-1584 GCA_045537915.1 Acutalibacteraceae bacterium | reverse complement strand
CGCTTGAAATAGTGATAGCAGTATTCGCTCACCAATAGCATATCCTTCAAACTCACAGAAGAAGAAATACAGCGTGGGAATGAATATCAGTGCCCCCGTCATCGCTAGTATGATCTTACTTTGCGTGCGGTATTTTTTGACATGCCATTTGTGTCTGTATATATCCTCCCAAGTCAAGAAGCCGATGCCGCTGATTATGATGAGCAGCATTATAACAATACTGATAATGGGATTTGCAGCATAAGCCGTTAGTGACGAATACTGTCCGCTGACATCTCCCATCACATCGAAGCCTGCGTTGCAGAACGCCGATATGGAGTGAAACACCGCCATCCATATTCCTTTTGCTCCGTGGTCGATGCAGAATACGGGAAGCATAGCGAGCATTCCAATGGCTTCGACGATAAGCACGCCTTTGAGAATAAACCAAGTCAGACGGACGATGCCGCCAACGCTTGGGGCTGACATTGCCTCCTGCATCGTGCTTCGCTGTCCAAGCCCGATCTTTCTGCCTGCGAGAATAGATACCGAGGCTGCAACCGTAACAACACCCAAACCGCCTATCTGAATGAGTATGAGTATAATCGCTTGCCCAAAGTACGACCAATAGGTTGCCGTATCCTGCACAATAAGTCCTGTTACGCATACTGCTGAGGTTGATGTGAACAAGGCATCCGAAAACGGCGTTACAACACCGTCTTTGCTTGATATAGGGAGCATTAACAGAAACGCTCCGATCAGTATTACTGCCGCAAAGCCAAGTAAAATTACTTGGAATGATGACAGCTTAAATCTATGTAAAGGTCGCATTATACACCTCTCCTTATACTCTTTCTACTATATACATTTTACCAAAAAACAGATAAAGACGGCATTAGCACTCTACCGCGCAGTATTAAGATTGTATAAAGATGATTTATTTTGAATGCTTAAATCAGAGTTGCATATTCAGCGAAAAAAAAGCCACCGTTCTCGATGGCTTCATCAAATTCTTATTGGTGAAATTGTTATATCATATTTCTATGAACTTTTCAACCGATTTGGCTTTTCTTTGCTTCCTCCGATGCAATTTTTGAGGGGCGACCGTTCGTGGTCGCCCCTCTGTGCGTTATGCCGTTTTCGCCTTTTTCTTGAGTTCGGCGATTTCTTTCTTCTTTTGCTCTATCATCTTGGCAAGCTCCGCTTCGCATTCTTCTCGTGTCTTTGCGTACACATTAAATTTCTTTTGGCTGTCGTCGGGGAGTCTTGGAAAGTAGCTTCGTCTGATTTTTTGGCTTTTTATTGGATTTTTCATGGCTTTTTCTCAATCCTTTTGAAAATCCCTTTTCTTCGCTTACTGCGACTCAAAAATTGAAGGCTGACGTTTTTTTCGTCAGCCTTTTGTGGTTGTATTCTCACCGATAAATTGAAATTTGTTTATTTCTTAATGATAGTGTTTCATCATTTTATTATAGAGCTTATAGATTCCGCATCTCCAACACAGCACCATACCGAGCACTGCGCCTACAGCTGCCTGCAAGATCTGATACGGCATTTTGAGGATTGCATATTCGGGTGTACTGTAAATAAAAGCTCTGCCGAGTG
>JAZSQK010000032.1:0-14018 GCA_045537915.1 Acutalibacteraceae bacterium | reverse complement strand
TTGGTTGCGGGAGGCGGATTTGAACCACCGACCTTCGGGTTATGAGCCCGACGAGCTACCGGACTGCTCTATCCCGCGATATAGAGCCGAAATATCTTCGGTGCCATATTATTATACACAATCATTTCGGAATATGCAACTGTTTTTTTGAAAAATCTCTAAAAAGATATGAAACTTGTAATTTTTTCCTTTTTGTAGTATATTTAATATGTCAAAAATTGTCGAACGGAGGAATATGGATTTATGAAACCCAAAACTGAACACTCGACCGACATAAAAGCAGATAAAAAAACACAAGACCTTATGCTTGATATTTTTATAGCGCTGGCGCCATGCGCTATCTTTGGCGCAATGCTCTTCGGTTGGAAGGCTCTGGCTACAATGGTGGTCTGTGTTGCTGCAGCACTTGCGGGGGAGTCTGTTTTTTGCGATATCACTAAAAAGAAAAACAATATAGGCAATCTCAAGTCGGCGGTTATAGGCTTTGCAGTCGCCCTTACGCTTTCTGCCGAAACGCCCTTTTTGCTATCATGCTTGGCATCGGTTGTTGCAGTTGTTGCAGGAACCCTTTTGTTTGACGGGGTTGCGGGTAGGTTTGTCAATCCTATTGCTGCAGTCAGAGTATTGCTTACGGCTGCCGCATTTCCTCTTATCAGTGTTTTCAAGGAGCCTTTTTCCGACCTCGTTACAACGGCAACGCCTATGGCGGCAGAGGTTTTTTCGGTAAAAGAGGCGGCTATGGGTGTCTGTTCGGGAAGCATTGGTGAAACCTCATCGGTCATGATACTGCTCGGCGGTCTTTACCTTTTTGCGAGAAAGCTTTTGAAACCCGAAATACCCTTGGCAATTCTTGGCTCATCCGCTCTTGCGGCGCTTGTTTTCGGGCAAAACATTCTAACAACCCTTTTCGGCGGAGGGCTTATGTTTGCGGCGGTATTTTTCTCAATAGATACTGCTACGACACCCAAAAGCCTTTGGGGAAGAATAGTATTCGGCTGTGGAGTCGGCATAATTACTGTGGTATTAAGAGCCGTTACACCTGTTAACGAGGGTGTTGCAATTGCATTTATTATAATGAATTTAGTCTCCCGTTATATTGATACTGGCATTTCCTACATAACGGCTCAGAATATTAAAAGATTGTGGCAGACGGTAAAACAGTTTGTGTCGGGCTTATGGAAGAAAACAAAAGCTTTGTTTAATAAAAAGCAAAAACAGACCGAAGAAATAGAATAAAAAAACGGCTCAAACGAGCCGTTTTTTAGTTTTGATGTATCGACAAGTCAGGGAAAATAAAACACCCCTTTAGGTGAAGCCCGAGAAAGTAGTGCGGTTATCAGAACCTTTCGAAGTACCATTAGGGGTGTGGCCTGTAAATTGCCCATCTAGGGCTTATTCAAACCTCCGGTTTAACTGAAGGTTATGACTATTTACAATAATTTTCAATATATCCGTCTATGGCGGAGGCAATAATTTTTTCTGCCTCGGCTCTGCCGCTAACCTCTCTGACAGCCGTTTCTTTTCCCTCAAGCTCCTTGTAAACCTTGAAAAAATGTCTCATTTCCTCAAATATATGCTGAGGAATTTCATCAATATTCTTGTAGGCGTTATATGTCGGGTCATTGTAAGGAATAGCGATAATTTTTTCATCGTTCCTGTCAGAATCAACCATCGAAATAACGCCGATAGGGTAACAGCGGACACTCGTCATCGGCTTTAGCGCCTCAGAACACAGAACAAGAACATCGAGAGGGTCAAGATCGTCAGCGTATGTGCGGGGGATAAAGCCGTAGTTTGAAGGATAGTGGGTAGAGGTATAAAGAATTCGGTCGAGAATCAGGATACCTGTTTCCTTATCAAGCTCATACTTGCATTTACTGCCCTTTTCAATCTCAATAACTGCAATAAAATCTTTAGGGGTAATTCTTTTAGGATTTATATTGTGCCAGATATTACTCAAGAAAGACACCTCTTTTATTTTGTGCCGAATATACGGTCGCCTGCATCTCCGAGACCGGGCAGAATATAGGCGTGGTCGTTAAGCTGACGGTCAAGCGCCGCACAGTAAAGCTCAACGTCGGGATGAGCCTTTGTGAAGGCCTCAACACCTTCGGGAGCGGCGATAATGCACATAAATTTAATTCCCTTGGGGTTGAATTCCTTTATTCTTGTAACAGCGTCGATAGCAGAACCGCCTGTAGCGAGCATAGGATCGAGAACATAAACCTCTCTCTCGCTGAGGTCTGCGGGGAGTTTGCAGTAATAATCAACCGGCTGATGTGTTTCGGGGTCACGGTACATACCGATATGGCCTACCTTTGCGGCAGGGATAAGGCTTAATACGCCGTCCACCATACCGAGTCCTGCACGGAGGATGGGAACGAAGGCAAGGGTTCTTCCCGAAATTCTTTTAGCGGTCATCTTTTCCATAGGTGTATTGACCTTAACGTCTTCAAGGGGAAGATCTCTTGTAGACTCGTAGCACATAAGCATAGCAATCTCGCTGATGAGCTCTCTGAACTGCTTTGTACCTGTTCTTTCGTCACGAAGAATTGAAAGCTTGTGCTGAATAAGAGGATGGTCGAAAATCATTACTTTGCTCATAATTATCTTGCTCCTATCTGTTTTCAATATCTGTAATTTTGGCGACACGAACTGCATGGCGACCGCCTTCGAAATCGGTGTCAACAAAAATATCAACAAGCTCAAGCGCAGTGCCGATTCCAATTACTCTTCCGCCGAGGCAAAGAATATTAGAATCGTTATGCAGACGGGTGTATTTTGCGCTGAAATGTTCACTGCAGCAAGCAGCACGAATACCCTTCATCTTGTTTGCCGCCAAAGACATACCGATTCCGGTGCCGCAAACAAGAAAGCCCCTTTCGCATTCTCCGCTTTGAATATTAGCGCAGACCTTTTGGGCAATATCGGGATAATCTACCGATACCTGCTCATAAATTCCCGAGTCAACTACCTCAAAGCCTCTGGCTTTAAGATGCTCAACAATGGCATTCTTGTGTTCAAGACCGCCGTGGTCACAACCGATTGCAATTTTCATAAACTGATTCCTGATTTCTTTTTTAATTCTCTTTCTGCCTGCGGAAGACGCAGATAGAAAGGCATAAGTAAATTTGGTGTCGTGGGGTCAACCTCGTTTGCGGCTGTTGCAACGCCACTGGCGTTTTGATATTTAAGCTCCCCACTTGCGAGAGAAATGTTTTCTCCCTCGTATTTTGAAAACAAATCTGTGCCGTCACCGGCAATAATTATTTTGCCCTCTATTTCGGATAACTCAGCTACAAGCTCGTCTATCATAAGAGCTCTGTCGGGGCAAAGTCTGGTAATCCTACCTGATTCTACTTCGAAAAGCGCATTGTAGACCTGATTGCACCTTGCGTCCATAACTGCGCACACCGTAGCGTTGCAGCCGTAAAAATTCTCGGCTATTGCCCTGAGGGTAGAAACGGCATAGCATGGCAGTTTTTTTGCGGCCGCAAGACCTTTTATGGCGCTTATTCCTATTCTTATACCAGTAAATGAGCCGGGGCCGTTACTTATGGCAAGGGCATCAATATCACTTATGTCAAGATTTGCCCTGTCAAGCATTTCCTTTACCATAGGCATAAGGGTCTGCGAATGTGTGAGGGGTAGATTTGTGAAATCCTGTGCCAGAATTCTGCCATTCTCGCAAACAGCGCATGAGGCAGGACCTGCCGAGCATTCCAAAGCTAAAATCTTCATAAATCTTCTCCCGTAACCGTAATTCTTCTGCTGTTTTCCGAAAGGCGTTCGATAGTTACTGTAATAACTCTGCCCTCAAGGGCGTTTTCAATATTTTCACTCCATTCGGCAGCAATAACGCCGCCGGTACGGCTGTAATCAAAGAAACCGCTTGAGTAGAGGTCCTCCCAGCTTGAAACACGGTACATATCGAAATGATAAAGGGGAAGTCTGCCGCCGATATATTCATTTACAAGGGCAAAGGTGGGGGAGGTAACCTGACCGTTAAAGCCAAGACCTTTTGCGAGGCCTCTTGTAAAACAGGTTTTTCCCATTCCCATACCGCCGACAAAGGCGATTATCTCGCCGCCCGTAAGCCTTTTCGCAAACTCCTCTGCAAAACTTTCGGTTTCACTTGGAGCATTGGTTATAATTTCAAGCATCAGAACAGACCAACTATCTTTCCGTCTTCGGAAATATCAATGTTATTAGCCGCAGGAACCTTAGGCAGTCCCGGCATAGTCATAATAGAGCCCGTAAGAGCAACTACGAAACCTGCACCTGCACTGATTTTGACCTCACGAACGGTAACTGTAAAGTCTTGAGGTCTTCCGAGAGCCTTCTCGTTGTCCGAAAGGGAGTACTGTGTTTTTGCGATACATACAGGCATACCCTTTGCCAACTCTTCGATTTCACGGATGCTCTTTTCTGCATCTGCGGTAAAGGCAACTCCTTTAGCGCCGTAAATAGTTTTTGAAATAGCGGTTATCTTTTCCTTTATAGAAAGATTTGCGTCATAAATAGGAGCAAAGTGGGACTCCTTTTCACAAGCGGCAACCACTTTTTCTGCAAGTTCGGTAGCCCCTGCGCCGCCCTTTGCAAAGACCTCTGAGAGAGCAAAATCTGCGCCGAGACTTTCGCAGTAATCGGCAATTATTTTAAGCTCGGCATCGGTGTCTGTGCCGAAGCGGTTGATGGCAACAACAACCGGAACACCGTACTTTTTCATGTTTTCAATATGGGCGCCGAGATTTACAATTCCCGCTTTTAAAGCTTCAAGATTTTCTGCCGCAAGGTCGGCTTTTGCGATACCGCCGTTATATTTAAGAGCACGAACGGTAGCAACAAGCACGACTGCTGAGGGGGAAAGCCCTGCAAGGCGGCACTTGATGTCCATAAACTTCTCTGCGCCGAGGTCGGAGCCGAAGCCTGCCTCTGTAATGCAATAATCGGCAAGCTTGAGGGCTAATTTTGTCGCTCTTACCGAGTTACAACCGTGAGCAATATTCGCAAAAGGTCCTCCGTGCATAATAGCGGGAGTGTTTTCCAGAGTCTGAACAAGATTGGGTTTGATAGCATCCTTGAGAAGAGCTGCCATAGCGCCCTCTGCCTTTAAATCTCTTGCGAAAACAGGTTCGCCCGAATAGGTGTAAGCAACTAAAATATTGCCAAGTCTGCGCTTTAGGTCTTGCAGGTCGCTGCAAAGACAGAGAATAGCCATTACCTCACTGGCAACGGTTATCTGGAAACCGTCCTCACGGGGAACGCCGTTTACCTTTCCTCCAAGACCGACGTTAACAAAACGCAACGCCCTGTCATTCATATCAAGACAGCGCTTGAAAAGGATTCTTCTCTGGTCGATGCCGAGAAGGTTTCCTTGCTGAATATGATTATCAAGAAGTGCGCAAAGCAGATTGTTAGCGGCGGTAATGGCGTGCATATCTCCAGTAAAATGAAGATTTATATCCTCCATCGGAACAACCTGTGCGTAACCGCCGCCTGCGGCGCCGCCCTTGATGCCGAAAACAGGACCTAATGAGGGCTCACGCAGAGCTATAACTGCATTTTTGCCGATAAGCTCCATAGCCTGTCCCAAGCCAACAGAGGTGGTAGTTTTTCCCTCTCCTGCAGGGGTGGGATTTATGGCGGTTACAAGAATAAGCTTTCCGTCGGGCTTGTCCTTAACCTTCTCAAAAAGGTCCTCGCTGAACTTTGCCTTGTATTTACCGTATAATTCAAGATCTTCAGAGTCTACAGAGAGCTTTTTTGCAATCTCTGTAACAGGAAGCATTTTTGCGCCTTGAGCAATTTCTATATCGGTCAGCATATTTTCACACCTCAAACTCAATTTTGATACTAATTAAAGGTATTATATCATACTTTTTCCAAATATAAAAGAGTTACTTGCAATTATCTTTGATATAAAATATAATAAAATATATAATTTTGGAAGAAAAGGTGGTGCTGATATGAGAAAATCGTCCTTGGGCGGCGCTGTTGCCGACTATATCCGTGAAACCGACAAGGTAATGATTCTGTTGTCCTTTGCGGCTTCGGCTTACGGCTGTCTTGCCGTATTATCAGCAACACGTTATACCGAAAGCCTTTCGCAGTTTGCAACCCAATTAGGCGCCGCTCTGGTGGGACTTATCGGCGCTATTGTGATATCAAATATTGATTTTATGCATATGATTGACAGGTGGTATCTGGCCGCAGCGCTGGGGTTAGTGCCTGTAATTCTAACCTTTTTTATTGGCTTTGCACCTGCAAATACCGATGATAAGGCATGGCTTCTTCTCCCCGGAGGAATTTCCTTTCAGCCCTCAGAGCTTCTTAAAATCTGTTTTATAATTACCTTCTCTGCCCATTTAAGATATGCAAAGCCTACCATCAATAAGCTTAAAACCCTTATCCCTCTGGTTTTGCACGGCGCATTTCCCGTTGGGCTCATTCTCGTTCAGGGTGATGCGGGAACCGCCCTCATTTTCGCTTTTATTTTTATTTGTATGCTTTTTTGCGCAGGGATAAAAATTTGGTATTATCTTATTGCAGCGGGTGCCTTGATAGTATCCTCTCCGCTCATATACTTTTTTGTAATGAATGATGACCACAGGGCGAGAATACACAGTATATTCAACCTTGAGGCAGACCTTCTCGGCGACGGTTATCAGCAGTGGCAGGGAAGAATAGCTCTGGCAAACGGAGGCCTTTTCGGACAAGGGCTGTTCAAGGGAGAGCTTACACAGACCAATACCGTGCCCGAAAGCTATAACGACTTTATTTTTGTCAGCATAGGCGAAGAACTGGGACTTCTGGGCTGTCTTGCGGTAATTATACTTCTGGCGGCTATTTGCCTTCGGTGCATAAAGGTCGGCAAAATATGCTCCGACGAAACAGGAATGTATATTTCGGTCGGCGTTTTTGCTATGATACTCGGTCAAACTGTTATAAATATCGGAATGTGCATATCGGTACTTCCTGTTATAGGAGTAACTCTGCCCTTTTTCAGTGCGGGGGGAACCTCGCTGCTATGCCTTATGATTTCAATAGGTGTAATGCTCAGCGTATATAAGCACAGAAATTCAAGAACAATATATTTACACGATTAAGAGAAAGGACGGTAAAACAGATTACCGTCCTTAAAATTTTTGTTGCAATATGTTGAAATATGGTATAGAATATTATTAACAAACTGTGAACGGAGGAAACATAATGGCCTTTAGAGCTGACGGAAAAAGGGTTAGAAAAGCAGACCCTATGTATACCGTTGTTCCTTATATAATGAGTAAAAGATATGACGCAATGAATATGACCACAGTTGATATTCCTGTCGAGCCTATTCAGAATTACATAAATGCAAAGCGCAAAGAGGGAATACGCCTTACACATATGTCGGTAGTAACGGCAGCATATCTGAGACTGGCTTATGAATTTCCGCTTCTTAACAATTTCATCGTAAACAAGAAGATATATACCCATAAGGAATTCAAGGTTGCAATGGTTGTGCTTAAGAGCCTTGCCACCGAAGAAGAAACTATGTCAAAGGTTCAGTTTGAGCTTGATGATAATATCTTCGAGGTTAACGATAAGATGAACGAGTATGTCGAGGTTAACCGTCAGGTGTCGGCCGTAAACAACACCGATAAGATGATAAAATTCTTGGTATCCTTACCTGGTGTATGCAATATTGCAGTCGGCCTTTTCAAGCTTCTCGACCGTTACGGACTGCTTCCCAAGTTTATTACCGACCTTTCTCCCTTCCACACCTCGCTTACCATTACAAATCTGGCATCTATCCGAACAAATCACATATATCACCATATTTACGAGTTCGGAACCACAAGTGTTTTTATCGCAATAGGTAAAAACCGTGAGGTCGCAAAAAGAAAAAACGGCGAGATTGTTTTTGAAAAGTGTATGCCTCTCGGTGTTGTAATGGATGAACGCATCTGTTCGGGGCTCTATTTTGCAAAGGCTTTCCGTGCTTTTAAAAACTATTTAGCAAACCCCGCTTTACTCGAAACTAAGCCTGAGAAAAAAGAATAAATAAATTTACAATGCGGTCTTGATTTTTAGACCGCTTTGTTATATTATATATATGTTAGAAAAATAACAATATTGGAGGATGTTTTATTATGTTAGTTTCTGCAAAAGAAATGCTGAACAAGGCCAAGGCTGGCAAATATGCCGTAGGTCAGTTCAACATAAACAATCTTGAATGGACAAAGGCTATCCTGCAAACTGCCGAAGAGCTTAAATCTCCGGTTATTCTCGGTGTTTCCGAGGGCGCAGGTAAGTATATGTGTGGCTACAAGACTGTAGTCGGAATGGTTAACGGAATGATCGAGGAACTCGGCATCACCGTTCCGGTTGCTCTCCACCTTGACCACGGCTCCTACGAACATGCAAAGAAGTGCATTGAAGCAGGCTTCTCTTCTGTAATGTTCGACGGTTCCAAGTATCCTATTGAGGAAAACATTGAAAAGACCAAGGAGCTTGTTGAGCTTACAAATAAGCTCGGCCTTTCGATTGAGGCTGAGGTCGGCGCTATCGGCGGCGAGGAAGACGGCGTTATCGGCGGCGGCGAGGTTGCAGACCCCGAAGAGTGCAAGATGATTGCAGATCTCGGCGTTACAATGCTTGCTGCAGGTATCGGTAACATTCACGGTAAATATCCTGAAAACTGGGCAGGTCTTTCTTTCGACACCCTCGCTGCTATTCAGGACCTCACAGGAACTATGCCCCTCGTTCTTCACGGCGGCACAGGTATCCCTGCTGATATGATTAAAAAGGCTATCTCTCTCGGCGTTTCCAAGATAAACGTTAATACCGAGTGTCAGCTTGCTTTTGCTGCTGAAACCAGAAAGTATATCGAAGAGGGTAAGGACCTTGTTGGTAAGGGCTTTGACCCCAGAAAGATTCTTGCTCCCGGCGTAGAAGCTATTAAGGCTACTGTAAGAGAGAAGATGGAGCTCTTCGGTTCGGTTGGAAAAGCTTAAAAGCGGCTACAATCAGCACAGGACAAAAGATTCACGACCCGATATATCGGGTCGTTTTCTTTTTAACGTTTTTTCCTATGCTTGAGGTATACTCGATACATCTTCGCTCGAAGAAAAGGCTTTCTGCCTCTCATTCTGAAAGTCTTGGTTTGTTTTAAAAATTTTTCAAACAAAACTCTTGACAAATGGAAAAAATAGTATATAATAAAAACAGTAACAATTACTATTTTAGTTTTAAAGGAGATTTTGACTATGAAATATGCAGGAACAAAGACCGAGAAAAACCTCTGGACCGCCTTTGCGGGTGAGAGCCAGGCAAGAAACAAGTATACATACTTTGCTTCAGTTGCAAAGAAGGAAGGCTATGAGCAGATATCGGCTATTTTCCAGAAGACCGCTGACAATGAAAAAGAACACGCAAAAATGTGGTTTAAGGAGCTCGGAGAACTTGGCGATACCGCTAAAAATCTGTTAGCCGCCGCCGAGGGAGAAAACTATGAGTGGACCGATATGTACTCAACCTTTGCCGACGAGGCAGATGAGGAAGGCTTCCACGACCTTGCCGCAAAATTCCGAGCAGTAGCTGCAATTGAAAAGAGCCATGAGGAAAGATACAGAGCTCTTCTTTCTAATGTTGAGATGCAGGCTGTGTTTGAAAAGAGCGAGGAGACTATGTGGGAGTGCCGCAACTGCGGACATCTCGTGATGGGCAAAAAGGCTCCCGAGGTTTGCCCCGTATGCGCTCATCCCAAGTCCTATTTCGAAGTCAGAGCAGAAAACTATTAAGAAAAAATATAAAACCGACTCTTTCGAGTCGGTTTCTTTTTATCCTAAAGCGACATCAAGCGCCATCATTAACAAAAAGCCTAATGTAAAGGAAACAATTCCGCTTTTACCCTTTCCCTCATTTACCTCGGGAATCAACTCTTCAACCACCACATATATCATAGCGCCTGCCGCAAAGCTGAGTAGGAAGGGGAGTATTGAAAGATATTTCGCCGCAACAATTGCAAGAATTGCGCCTATGGGCTCTACAATACCCGAAAGCATACCTACCAGAAAAGCGGTGGACTTTTTGACGCCTGAAGAATATAAAGGCATAGAAATTATAGCGCCTTCAGGGAAGTTCTGGATACCTATTCCTATCGAAAGAGCAAGAGCTCCCGCAAGAGAAACGTCAGGCTCTCCCGCCGCCAGAGCGGCATAAACCGCACCCACTGCAATTCCTTCGGGGAGATTGTGCGCCGTTACCGAAAGAACCACGATAGCAACACGGCCCGAACGGTGTCCCGCCTGTGTGAAAAGCTTGTCTAGCGGAATAAAACGGTCAACGGCTATAAGAACGGCTATTCCGAAAACAAAGCCTACAACCGCAGGAATAAAGGAGAGAAAACCGAGTCCTTTTGAGTTTTCAATAGAGGGAATAAGCAGACTCCAGACCGAAGCGGCAACCATAACCCCCGCCGCAAAGCCAGACAGAAATCGTGTAAGCGAGTCTTTTAATCTGCTTCCAATAAAGAAGACACAGCCTGAGCCCAGCACCGTGCCGAAAAAAGGGATAAAAATTCCTTTTAATATTTCTAATTGCAAAAAAATCACCGGAAGTATTTTTTAAAATCAGTATAGATTTCCAATAATATAATATTATTAAAACCAGAAAAGGTTAATAAATACTGCTTTTTAGTCTTGAAAGATTTAAGTGTTAGGAGTATAATGCATTCGGGAAACAAACTCTGGCAGACAGAAGGGGTGTCCATATGTTCGAAAAAAAACAGGTAGATATGACAAACGGTCCTTTAACGAAGAATATGATACTCTTCGCAATACCTGTAATTCTCACAGGTGTTATGCAACTTTTATTCAATGCGTTGGACCTTATCTTTGCTGGACAATTTTGCGGGACCGAGTCTATGGCTGCGGTGGGATCAACTACTTCGCTTACCAGTCTTATAACAGCACTTTTTACAGGTCTCGGAGTCGGAGTAAATGTTGTTATTGCGCATTCACTTGGCTCAAAGGATTTTGAGAGTACTCAAAGAGTTTTACATACCAGTATTCCACTTGCCCTTGCAGGAGGACTCATACTCTTCACAATTGGATTTTTCGCTTCAGCGCCTCTACTTGCTGCTATGAAGACCGACCCTCAGGTTATATCCCTTTCAACATCTTATATGAGGGTGTATTTTCTTGGCTCTATACCAATGCTTGTCTATAATTTTATGGCAGGTGTATTTAGAGCTAACGGAGATTCCACAACACCAATGAAATTCTTAATTCTTTCGGGAATTATAAATCTTTGCCTTAAACCATTATTTGTGCTTGTATTTAAGATGGATGTTATGGGTCTTGTAACATCAACAGCTATAGCCCATTTTGTGTCGGCGGTTCTGTCATTGAGACTTTTAATGAAGAGAAATGATGCCTGTCGTTTTGAAATAAGGAAGATGAGATTTCATAAAAAGGAGCTCTTAAGACTGCTTCAGCTCGGACTTCCTGCGGGAATTCAAAGCGCTATGTTCTGTATATCCAACGTTCTTATCCAGTCGGCGATAAATCCGTTAGGACCTGCTTTTGTTTCAGGAAACGCAGCGGCAAATAATATTGAAAGCGCACTAAACCTTGCCGTTCATGCAGTAGGTGTGGCAGCAATAAACTTTGTGGGACAGAATGTGGGCATCGGTAATATTAAAAGGGTTAAAAAGGTGTTTTTTACAGCACTTCTTCTCGTAACAACCTTGGGAGTTGCACTTTGCACCATCGTCTATTTCTTCAGATATCCGCTACTCTCCATATACAACCCTGATAAAGCGGTAATAGAGCAAGGAATGTATAGAATAATGTTTGTCTGCGTACCGTATTTCCTTTTTGGAATACAGGATACAATGGCTAACTCTATACGGGGAATGGGTGTTGCGCTTACTCCGACTATAATTTCCTTCCTCGGCGTCTGTGTATTCAGAGTTAGTTGGCAGTATACTGTTTACCCGATTTTCGATACGGTTGAAAGCCTGTTTATTGCTTATCCGATATCTTGGATTTTAACAGGAATTGCGTATGTGATATGTTACACAATAGTTTATAGCAGACTCAAAAAAAGGCTTGCAGAGAAGAACCGTGTCGGTTGACACGGTTCTTTTTTAATGATAAAATAGACAGGAATGAGGGGAATCGGGTGAAAATCCCGAACGAGCCCGTCGCCGTGAGGTTCAAAAAATTTGTTTTTCTTATATCCTTTGCCGCAAAGGACGAAAGGCCATTGAATTTTATTCGAGAAGGCAGAAAAACGAGAACCGCAGTCGAAATACCCGAGTTCAAAGACGGATAATTTACGCTGTTTGTGTGGGTTGCGAGTGCCGACCTTATTTGTCCGAATAAATTTAAGGAGAAAACAAAATGAAATTGACAAACACTTTAAAACGAGTTTTGTCGGTCGTTGTTCTTCTTGTGCTAGTAGCGGCACTGGCATTAGGCATGACGGCTTGTACAAACGACACTGTAGGGGAAACCTCCTCAAATTCCTCTGCGCAGAGTCAGCCTCAAAGGGTGGGCCAAGGAGCAACAGAGTTTGCCTTTTCGGTTACCGATAAAGAGGGCATCACAACAGAATTTATCGTCTGTACCGACAAGACTGTTGTCGGAGCTGCTCTTCTGGAGGCCGGACTTATCGAGGGAGAGGATAGCGCATACGGCCTTTTTGTGAAAAAGGTCAACGGAATAGTTGCCGACTATGACATTGATAAGACCTATTGGGCGTTTTATATTGACGGTGAGTATGCTTCTTCGGGTGTAGATTCGACCGAGATAGTGACAACGAGCAAATATTCTTTTAAGGTAGAAGAATAATGAAGCTGAAACTGTGGGAGGTCTCTCTTTTCTCGCTATTTGGCGCTCTTATGTTCATATCAAAGCTTCTTATGGAGTTTTTGCCGAATATTCACCTGATAGCAATGTTTATATGTGTTTTTACGGTAGTCTTCAGAGCAAAGGCACTCATTCCAATTTACATATTTGTCTTTTTAACAGGAGTTTATGGAGGCTTTGGTCTTTGGTGGGTGCCGTTTCTGTACATATGGACGGTGCTCTGGGCGGTTGTTATGATACTTCCAAAAAATATGAAAGTATCGGTTTCGGCGGTAGTTTATACTACTGTCTGCACACTGCACGGTCTGCTTTACGGGCTTCTTTATGCGCCATTCCAGGCTCTTGCCTTCGGACTTGATTTTAAAGGTATGATAGCCTGGATAATAAGCGGATTACCCTTTGACGCAGTTCATGCAGCAGGTAACTTTATATCCTCACTTCTTATCCTTCCGCTTATAATACCGCTTAAAAAAGCTTATTCAAAAATCAGTTAACAAAAAACCGTACCTGTCAATCAACTCGTTTAACAGGTACGGTTTCTTTATTAGTTTTAAATTTTAAACTTATGCAAGCTCTGCGAAGTACTTAATGGTGCGAACCATCTGGCTGGTGTAGGAGTTCTCGTTATCATACCAAGAAACAACCTGAACCTCATAGAGATCATCAGCAATCTTGCAAACCATTGTCTGAGTAGCATCGAAGAGAGAACCGAAGCGCATTCCGATAACGTCGGAAGATACGATCTGATCCTCATTGTAGCCGAAGGAAGCAGAAGCAGCAGCCTTCATAGCGGCGTTGATGCCTTCCTTGGTAACGTCAGTGCCCTTAACAACAGCGGTAAGGATTGTGGTAGAACCTGTAGCAACAGGAACACGCTGTGCAGAACCGATGAGTTTGCCGTTGAGTTCGGGGATAACAAGACCGATAGCCTTAGCAGCACCGGTAGAGTTGGGAACGATGTTAGCAGCGCCGGCACGAGCTCTTCTGAGGTCGCCCTTTCTGTGAGGACCGTCAAGAATCATCTGGTCGCCTGTGTAAGCGTGGATGGTGCTCATGATACCGCTCTGGATTGCAGCGTAATCGTTAAGAGCCTTAGCCATAGGAGCGAGGCAGTTGGTGGTGCAGGAAGCAGCAGAAATGATCTTGTCGTCAGCGGTA
>JAZSQK010000017.1:0-24592 GCA_045537915.1 Acutalibacteraceae bacterium | reverse complement strand
CCCTTCGATTCCAATCCTGGTCTCGTACTCCCCGCCCTTCAACTCGATTACCGCTTCCATCTGTCTCACTCTCCGCGATCCTCGTCGCTGATGGTAAGTATACCATCCGAGTACAAATAATCATCATCAACGGCCAGCCTGACGTCGGCGACCTGGAGGCTGCGGTCCCCCGCGGTCCTCCAGACCGTCACGCGGTCCGGGGCGTCGCGGGGCTGCTCGATCAGCCAGGCGACCTGGCGCCGGGCCTCCCTCGCGTCGGAGACCCCGATGCGCCCGACCATCCGGCCGGCGCGGAAGGACCTGACGACGAACATCGGGCCCACCCCAGGAGCCTGGAGGCCAGGTCCTCGCGGACGTCCTCCGGGGGGACCTCCACGTCGTTCCCCGTGCACCAATGCCTGATCCACCCCGCGGCGGCGGTCCCCAGGCCGAAGAACGCCACATAGTTCGGGTCGTAGTCCGCGCGCACGCGGGCCTCGAACCCCTCCGGGGAGGGGAACTCCCCGCGGATCGCCGCGAGGATTCCGGAGGCGTCCATTCAGGACACCCCCTTCGCGCGGACTTCCTCGACGGCCTCCGCGAGCACTCCGATCAGCTCCTCGGCCTGGTCGACCTTCAGCTCGACCTTGATCCAGTCTCCGCCCCCCTGGACGAAATCGACGGTCACGAAGGGCCCGTCCGGGTCGTCATCGAAGTCGGCGTCGACGTACACGATGTTGTCCATCTTGCATAACATTCAGGCCACCTCCGTCATGGAGTCGATGATGCGCTCACAGCCGTCGGCGTCTGTGACGATGGTCGACTCGCATCCATCCCTCCAGACGAACCTCGGAACCCTGCATCTCTCGCCGTCCAGGTTCACGGTCATCCAGTCCTGGTCCACCTCAAGGACCTCGATGACGTTCCTCCTCGCGTCCCTGTTGGGGGCGTAGGACCTCCCGGACTGGAACCCGGCCGCCGCCGTGCCCTCCAGGGCCCTCCTCATGATGCTGAAATGGTACTGGCAGGAGACCTCCGGAAGCGTCCTCCCGTGGGTCCTGAGACAGCGCATCATCTCGCTCCCTATCCGCTGGCTCTCCGGCTGGCACTCGTCCAGATTCTCCAAGAACTCGTCGTGGTCGTACACGGACTGCTCCTTGCCGGTGAAGAAACGCCTGTCCACGATCTCCCATCCTTCCACTACGTAGGTGCCGTTGTCCCAATTATCCTGGTCCAGACTGTCCACCGGCCCGACGCCGATGGACATTCCTTCGCCGCCGAGGAAGTTGGACATGACCTGCACCATCCTGGCATAGCCGTAGTCGCTCGTGCTGGGAGACCTGAATCCCCTCATGCGGCAGTAGTCCAGCAGGGGCTTCACGGAGTCGTAGCCCCCGTTCCAGTGGAGGTACACCCCGACGCCATGGGCGTCGAGGTCCTTCTTCGTCGTGATCACTGCGCGGTTTCCCATGATCAAGCCACCTCCTCGATCTTGTCCCAGCGGCTCTCCATTTCCTCGCACTCCTTCACGATCAGCCACATGGAGTCGCGAAGCAGCTTCATCTTGGCCTGAATGTCATGGTAAGTGCGGTCTTCGCCCAGGACCTCTGCCGCTTCGAGGAACTTCCTGTCGGCGTCCAGGAGGCAGCCGATCGCGTCCAGGACGTCGGAGGAAGCCTGGCAGTAGGTGATGAACTGCTTGGTTTCAAAGGTCAGGATTTCGTCGTCCAGGTAGTCGTCGGTCTTCTTGCATGATTCAGTGGTCATTTTTCTCACTTCTCCGCCGGGTCTCACACCGGCAAGTATAGTATACCATCAAAGTATTTAATACTTCCTATCATGACTTCGTAGGACGCATGACCGATCATGCATATAATGAAGGTGGGGGCGCGTCCGCCCAGTGAGACTTTGGAGCGCGGAGAATCGCGCGGCGCGCCTGGCCGCCGGTGAGCGATCGGGGGACCGCGGTCCCGGTCGGTTGAGAAAGGAATCCCTCCGCCGTAGAAAAGGGTGGCGGAGGGGATGGGTTTCAGGCGAGGGACAGGATCAGCTCGCACGCCTGGTAGAGCGCGCGGGCCTGGACGTCCAGCCACTCCTCGCGGGCGTTGGGCCTCTTGCGCCCGTTGTCGGTCTTCTTCAGCTCCGAGGGGCTGGACAGCTTCTTGGCTATGTCCTCGTTGTAGACGAGGCTGCTTCCTCCCCAGGAATACTGCTTCCAGTCGCGGGCGCCGTTGAGCAGCGCCTTCTTGAGCTCCGATCTGTTGTAGTCCTTTCTTGGGTCCACGCTCTCGCTGTTGATCAGGTCCTTCGCGTACCAGATGACGCCCTTCTGCCATGCGCTGCGCCCGGTCTTCTTGGCCAGGGCTTTCTTGATCTCCGCTTTCGTTGCCATTACAATCACTTCCTCGTCTTCCTTCTCCTCTCGGACTCCGGAGGGCGCCTGGCGTCGTACCTGGCCTCCCTCCTCGCGTCCTTCCTGGCCTTCTCCCTCTCCCTCTCGGCTGCGCGGGATCTCCTGGCGTCCTTGGCGTCGGCCTCCTTCTGGCCCGCCTTGGTGTAGCCGTAGCGCCTGCGCCTGGCCTCCAGCTAACGCTTATACTCCTCCGAGGGGCCTCCCTCCTTCCAGGGATTCCTCCCCCGACGGGGCGGCCGATGGGGACGTTCGTGTGGCGGTGCTCCGTGACCCCGTTGGCCTACATGAACGACGCCTTCTCCTTGCCCTTGGACTCGGAGACCTTCTTCTGCTTGCTTCCTCCGCGGACGGCCGCCTTGACCTTGGCCGCCGTCACGCGCCTGCCCTTTGCTTTTCTCTCTGCCATTTTCAAACCACCTTGTATCCGTTCTCGAACTCTGCTTTCTTCTCCGTCCTCCCGCGACGGCCCTTGGCCAGCGCGACGCCTCCGACTGAAGCCTTCTTAGCGGCGGCCTCGGCGTCCCTCCACGTGGAGTACCAGCCGACGTCCTTCCAGGACCCCCTCCCCTTCCTCGATATGACGAGGTAGGGCCTCGTCGCGGTCCTCCTCGTCGTCGCTGCCTTCTTTCTCGCTGTCATGCCCTCATTCCTCCGCTTAGGGTTCATCTCCTGTCCCTCCAGCCGTCGTAGTGGCGCGATGGCCTGTCGCGTCCGAGGAAGGCCCCCGTCTCGGCGTCGCCCTTCTCCGCCATCGCCCACCGGGCGACGAGGATGAACAGCGCGACCACGAGTATGGCGGGGAGGATGGAGACCACGGTGTAGATCGTGGACTCCTTCAGGACGGTCCCCTGGCCGGTGTAGGTCCATCCGATAGGCACGTACCATCCCGTGAGGGACGAGCCGCCTTTGCTGACGGACTCCAGCAGCGGGGCCTCCAGGTCGTTAGGCGCCTGGTACTCGCCCCAGGTCACGGCGTACTGCGCCGTCACGTCCGAGGCCGCGCCCAGGTCGGTCACGCCCGACTGCTGGACCATTATCGCCGTGTACGACGCGGCCCTGGAGGTCTTCAGCACGGGGCCCCCTATGTCCGCCCTGGAGGACGCCTTCACCGGCTCCTCCCTGTCGTCCAGGTCGAGTATCATTCCGTTGTCGAGAAGGAACATGCGCTGGTCCAGTCCGATGGCGTCGGTCATGTCTATGGCCATCTTGGAGTTGCCCGTGGCCACGTCCAGCTTGAACGCCTTGGAGTCCGCGATCCCGTCGCCGATCACCGCGGACGGGGCGCCGGACACGTAGCCGTGGGTGGCCGCCGGCATGCCGTCCACGTGCTGCGCGAACACGAAGGGCACGTCGTCGAACTGGTACGGGTAGATGTGGGTGCCGCCGGAGTCCACCACCGTTGCGTCCACGGTGACGACATAGGCGGAGAATGGCTCGGCGTACTGGAACCCGATGTTCACGCTGCTTCCGACATCGAGGGCGTAGGTATGCAGGATGCTCCCCAGCTCGATGACCACGGTGTCGGAGGATGCGGTTACGCGCCCGGACTCCGATGCCGCAATTCCGGGGATTATCATCGTGTAGGAGTCCACGGATGACGACCCCGACGCGCCTCCGGACGTCCCGTACCTCACATCGAATCCGGAAGCGGTTTTGACTATCGCCCATCCGTATGTAGTGGACCTGGCCGGTGGCGCGACGTAGTTGAACGTCGGGAGGGAGGAGTCGAAGGCGTTTGCCCCCGACTCCGTGACCTCGCCGGGGCCGAGCTCCCCCTGGTCCACCAGGCCGATCATGGCGCCCATCACGGGCAGCGCGACGGCCACGACGAGGATCATGCAGACGGTGATGCCGGCGATTCCGGGCGCCAGCTTCCCTGTGGAGTCCATCTTACAGCCTCCGTTGCGGCCCCCGGCATGCGGGGGCAGGGGTTTCAGAGGTCCACCTCGCCGCGCCTCAGGAACCAGTAGGAGACGACGCTGATTATCAGCCCGACGATCAGGACCACGGGGATCAGGCTGACCAGGGCCCCGGTCATGCCGGAGTCCATGCCGGACGTGTACTTCAGAGGCACGATGTAGTAGTCTATGTCGTACTCGTGGGACCCGTTGATGTAGGTGATGCTCTCCAGGAGGTTGGAATAGGCGGTCTCGGTGACGTTGGCCTCTATGTCGTGGATGTCGCTGTAACCGTAGAGGACGCTCATGCTGCTCAGGGTGCCCTGAAGGGAGAAGATGCCGCCGTTGCCGGGGTGTATCTCGGCGCAGTATATCGTGGAGCCGGAATCGACGTAGACCTGGCCGGCCGAGGAGTCGGCGTGGTAGAGGGTGCCGGTGTCGTCGGGGTAGATCAGCCAGGAGTATGAGCCGGTCTTGTAGACCTGGAGGGCGCGGAGAATGTCAACGCCTTCCTTCACCATCTGCTCCAGCTCAGCGTCGGTGAACAGCTCCTTGTTGGCCGCGGGGACCCTATCAAGGAGCGCGGCCTTGGATTCGGGGTCGGCGAAGTCGGAAAGGCTGTACTCGTAGTCGCCGGCGGTCTTCGAGTTGGAGTCTACGGTGTAGATCGTCCAGGTACCGTCCTCCAGCGTGACGTACTCGGTGTCGTGCGATGTGAAGATGAACGTGTCGCCGGCGTCGGTTCCGGAGAAGCGCAGGTACCCGGTGTTGCTGGTGAAGAACTCCAGGACGAACGTGTCCCCGATGACGAGGGTCTTGGAGGACACTTCTATCTCCTGGTCGCCGACGGCGAGCGTGGAGTTGGTGCCGTAGGTCATGTCGGTGGCGGCGATCCGCGGCGCGGCCGCGGCCGTGGAGCGCGTCATGCGGTACTCGTCTTCGGTCAGGATGTTGTCGGAGTAGACCCTCTCTCCGCCCACGCCCACCATGGCGGACGTGATGGGCACGACGACGGCGAGGATGAGGACCACCGCCATCACCGCCGCCATGAAAGATTTGACGTTGATAATCATGGTTATCGGAGGATAAGGCGTTTAAAAGGGATTTAGGGGTAGGCAATCCCCGTCTACCCCTGGGTGGTCCATCGTCGGGGCGATTCCCCCGCGGAGGACCTGGCCTCCCGGACGGCCCGCTTCAGCGCCTGCACGTCCTCGGAGGTCAGGCCGCGTATCTGCTCCAGGGTCATGCGCGCCACGTCCGTGGAGTCCATTTCCGCCAGCTCCGGGTCGAGGTCGGCCAGCATGGAAGCCTTCTGGACGTTCTCCGCCGCGAGCTCGGCGGCGCGCCGCTCCATTTCGGGGGAAAGGGTTTTGGCTCCCGCGGCGACCTTGATCAGCGCGGACGCGGTGCCCTGGAAGGTCGAGTTCTTCAGGTTCGCGGCGGTCTTGGTCAGGACGGTGGTCCCGTCGGTGTCGTAGAAGGTCCAACTCTTGAAAGACCCGCTTCCTGACGTGTTGTTAACGTCTGTAAGGGGTCCGAAGGTCACGCTCTTTATTGCCGTGCATCCATCGAACGACGAGGGGCCGATTTTTGTCACTGTCGGGAGGTAAACCGTCTCCAGAACGGTTGCATTTCTAAACGCCCTCCCTGCTATTGATTGAAGGCTTCCGCCGCCGTAGAGTTCCTTGACTCCGATGAAGGGCGACACGGTGCTTCCATCTGACGAGTATGGCCCGGCAACGGTCACCTGATTTCCGTTTTGGTCGGTCAATGGCAGGTACAACCAGTAGCCTGATGCGGGAGGCGTCCCGGCCCATCCGGTCACGTAGATGTCTGACGTACCCGTCCTGAACGTGAACAGGCTGGGGTCCATCGGCGTCGGCGTTAACTCCGTCCTCGTGAAGTGGGCGTAGAAGTGGACGTCCCCGGTGATCGTCGTCGGCGCCTGGGTGCTTGAGTCGTCGGCCCCGGTCCATCCGCTGAAGCTGTATTCATACTGGCTCGTGCTCGTAGCCGGGACCGCGGCGCACTGCCCTACGGCTCCGACCGCTATGGTCTGCCCTATCGTAACGGAGGTCCCGTAGGGGACGCCCTGGACGGACTGGACGCTCACGGTCCCGTACCCCTGGCTGTCGGTCGCCACGTGGAAATAGGCCGTGTAGGTCCTCTCGGTCCTGGTGAAGTGGGCGTAGTAGGCGGTGTCCGCGTCGATGCTGGTGGCGGCCGGCGTGCTGGCGTCGTCCGCGCCCGTCCAGTGAGAGAAGGCGTAGGCGTACTGCGCCGTGTCCGCCGCGGGAGCTGCCGCGCACTGCCCCATCCCTCCGACGGAGATCGTCTGCGCGACGGTGACGGCGGTGCCCTCCGGCACGTCCTGTATGGTCTGGACGCTCACGGTCCCGTAGCCTACGCTGTCTGACGCGACGTAGAAGGCGACGTCGTGGAGCACGGTCTCCGGCGGGACCTCGGTCCTGGTGAAGTGGGCGTAGTAGGCCGTGTCCGCGTCTATGCTCGTCGGGGCCGGCGTGCTGGCGTCGTCGGCCCCGGTCCAGTGCGAGAAGGCGTATGTGTACTCGGACGTGGAGGCCGACGGGACCGCGGCGCATTGCCCCATCCCTCCGACGGAGATCGTCTGCGCGACGGTGACCGCCGTGCCCTCCGGGACTTCCCGGAGGGAGGAAATGCTCACGGTGCCGTAGCCCGTGCTGTCGCTTGCTACATAGAAGTGGACGTCATAGGACTCCCCCGGCTCCGGGGGGTCGGGCGGCTGCGGCCCGTCCCCTCCGCCTCCGATGAAGGCGAAGACCACGAGGAGCGCCACCAGCAGCATGGCGGTGCCCCCGACGGACTGCTTCATGCGGTCGACCATGCTTCCGGGCCCGTCCATCGAGCGGAATATGAGGAGGAGGAAGGCGACGACCAGCACGAGGGGGATCACGCCCAACACGACGTCTATCATGGCGGGAAGGACGCTTTAAAAGGGATTTAGGGATAGGCAATCCCCGTCTATCCCTCGGTGGTCCATCGCCATCGGAAGAACGACAGCGCCCCCTGTATCGCCGCCAGTATGCCTGCCAGTATCAGCACGGGATAGTTGTTGAGCCCGATGGCTATGAGGGTGGTGTAGAAGGGCACGACGAACACGAAGGAGCACAGCGTCGCCGCCATCCCGGAGAGGCCGTAGTTCCCCACGTCGAATGTCAGCAGCTTAACTATTATGTCGAAGATGCGGTCAGGCGAGAAGGCGTCCATCACGAACCCGCCCTGGCCGTCGGTGACGGACGGGGACGTGACCAGGATCGACCAGAAGCCCTCGCGGTAGCACTCCTCCACGGAGTATCCGCCGAAGGTTATGGCGTAGGGGTTGATCTTTATGTATATGTTCAAATCCAGGCCGTTGAAGACCATCTGGAACTTGGAGGCGTATGAAGCCTTGTTGAAGGCCGCCACGATCTCCTCCGCCGTGATGTAGGAGACCCCGCTGTCTGACCCGGAGAGCATGAGCTGCCCGGAAAGGCCGGAGTCTCCGTAGTAGTCGTACCAGACGACGGACAGGGACGTGGTGGTGCGGTCCACGTTGAGGTCGTTGCTCGCCTTGTAGTCGCGGAGGGGCTGGAAAACGTAGCGCCATCCGGAGAAGGGGTAATACGAGCCGTCCTGGACCGTATGGCGGTCCCCCGGCGTGAAGAAGACGTCCGACTGGTGGAGCGGGTCGAAGGAGACGGACGTGTAGAGGGTGCCGCGCTGGGCCTCCGAGTCCTCGGTGGCCGGCAGGGACACCTTGACGTCCAGGTCGGCGCCCGCCTGGGTGTAGTAGTAGAGGCCGGTCTCCTCGTCGTAAGTCACCGTGTAGGCCTCCCTCCCGTCGGGGCCGAGGCTCCCGAACTGCGAGGGCTGGTAGCGGTAAATCCTCGCGCCATAGACCCACCCGTCGGGGGTGGTGCCCCACGAGGTCGACTCCCCGCCCTCGCCGTCCACCCCGTATGGCGTGTATATGCCGGAGAGGGCCCACACCTCCTCGGAGGACGGGTTGGAGCCTGTGAACTTGTAGTAGTCCTCGGTGAGCTCGCCCAGCTGCTCCTCCATGTCCCCGCCTCCCGCTGGGATGAAGAAGGCCAGCAGCCCGACCATCAGCGTGGGGATGATGATCGCGGCAATCATGTTGCGCTTGACGAACGCCTGGTCGTTGAATCCGCCGAGGAACCCCATGTCAGTCACCCAGCGCCTTCTTGGAGACCGTCGCGAGCCCCAGCACGCATATCACGATAAGGATCACGGCCATGTCCGCGGACAGGACCCCCATGAGCGAGAAGACGAACGCGACGGGTATGGCGATCAGGAGCGAGGCGAAGGTGTTGCGCTTCATCAGCATGAATACGACGGCCAGGACCATCGTGAAGATGATTATCCCGGCGACGTTGGTGTCGCCGTCGAAAAGCGATCCTGCCAGTATGTCCGTGAATTCCGATAGCGAGATCATAGTATCAGCCACATTATTGCGACGGCCGCGCCTATCACGATCCAGTCCGCCGCCGTGCAAATCTTCAGGTAGGCCCCGACGACCCCGCCGAGGACCACCACGCCCATCATGACGATCAGGAAGGTGTTGGCGTCCCACCTGAATATCCCGTGCGTCCAGTCCGCCAGCTCCGTCCTCTCGGCGGCGACGTTGTGGCCGTCGTACATGTTGACGGCGGGCGCCCACACGCCGTCCAGCGCCATCGTCCAGTCGCCGGCGTCCTCCAGAACGGGGACCATCTGGCCGCCCTTGGCCTCCGCCCAAATCGTCCCGGCGGCGTAGAGCTGGCCGCGGTGGTAGACTCCCGGCGAGTAGGTCTGGCCGCCTATCGAGGCGGAGGGCCCGTCGGGGGAGTACCATCTGAACGTCAGGCCGTTCAGCGGGTAGGCCGTCCCGCCGATCGTCACGGTGCGGTCGGCGTTCACGGGGAGCGTGACGCTGGAGCCGTTGCCGGAGAAGGTGATCGAGGAGCCGAGGTGCGCCGTGCTCCCTATGGTGACGGACACCGCGTCCGCGGACGGGAAGGAGTCCCTGAGCGTGAAGACGCCGTTCTGGAGGTATAGGCCGCCCTCCGCGATGTGCGTGACGGTGCCGGTCACCCCCATCCGCATGTCGTCCCCGGTGGAGTAGGCCACGATGGACTCAATGACCGCCTGCGGGCCCTGGACGCTGGCGCGGATGGCCGTCGGCGCGTCTATCGTCGAGAAGTCGATGAACGTCTTGAAGTCTGTCACCGGGTAGACGGATGCGCCCGTGGGCCTGAACTCGACCATTATGGCCGGCCACAGCCCGATCTCGTGCCATCCTATGCCGTCCGCGTCGAAGGTTGTCCTGACCCTCCAGCCGTCCGAGTCGTGGACGATCCAATAGGTCGACGGGCCCGCGCCTCCCGGACCGCGGATGGTCAGGTTCGCCGTCCTGCTCTCGTCCTCCCCGGCGACGAAGGCCATAGAGACGGACGAGTTCTCGTAGCCGTTGCGCCAGTACGCGCGGTCGAACTGGACTGAGGTCTCCGTCCCCGCGGTCGTGCGGTATGAGAGGTCCGCCGTCCAGGTCCCGAAGCCGGAGTGCGTCAGCGCGTCGCCGCTGTCCTTGGTCGCCACGGCGTCGAGCGTGCCGACGTTCCCGTAGGACATGGAGGATACGGTGATGGAGGATATGTCGAGGTCGGGCACCAGGAAGGTCCCCATCGCGTCCTCCCCGACTGACAGCGAGAACGCCCCCCCTCCCTGGGGGAGCATCAGCAGCGTCAGGGCGCCGGAGGTGCCGTTGGCGGTCATGGTGGTCTCGCCCACGGTGGTCTGGAGCCTGGCGACCCCGTTGGTTCCGGCTACGAACTCGAAAGAGAAGGCCGGGACGTCGGTCTGCGCGATCGTGAAGTGGACGTCGCCCCTCGCCACCGTCTCGGCGACATGATCCCCGTAGCGGTTGGAGAAGGCCAGGCTCAGCGTCGGAGACCTTGAGCCGGCGTTGTCGGTCACCTGTATGTCGGACGTGGTGTAGGTCCCCTGGTAGGGCTGGACGCCCTTGGCGGGGTCCATGTAGCCGGGGAGGACCGTGGGCTCCGCCAGCAGGGACACGGTGACGGAATCGTCGTATGTGCCGGCGCCGCTGTACTGCGCCTGGCCGAACACGACGTATGCGTCGGCGATCTTGGCCCGCACGCCGGCGATGGAGACCGCTCCCTCCTGCGGGTAAGCCTTCGCGGAGGGCGACCACGACGACGCGGTGAACGTCGCTATGACCCCGTTGGACACGTGATGGCCGCCATCGTTCCACGGGCCGATCACGAACTCCTTGCTGACCACGGCGACGCACGGAAGCGCGCCGGCCGAGGTCATGGACACGTTGATTGCGCCGTAGTCCTCCGCATGGCATGCTTCGAGGACCGCCGACAGCGGAACCGCGAAGGCCCCGTAATAGGAGTACTCGCCGGCCTTGAACAAGGTGATCGCCTCCCCGTTCCTGACCCCGAACCCGTCCGGCATGTCGCCTTCGAGGGTCAGCGAGGACGTCACGGTGTATCCGGGCGTCCTGCCGCCGTCGTGGGAGTCCGCGGAGACGTCGGCGTAGAGCTGCGCGTACTGCTTGACCTCCGTGAATATAGGATAGGCGTTAGTGCTGGCGACCATATCGAAGTGGACGCCGCTTATCCATCCGCCGTTCCCGTCGGGGTCGTCGACGGCGCTCCACCCGGTCACGTTCGCGGGCGGGTTGTAGGGAACGTCAAGGTCGGACCTGTCGCCCTGGAAGGCGCCCGAAACGTCCGTGACGTACTCCCATTCCGTCTCGCACGTGGTCACTTTCTCCGCATTGAGCAGATAGCCGCCGAGAATGGCGACGAAGATTGCCAGGCCGATAAGCATGGCGCCGAACATTCCTTTCATGGTGTATCCTCCGCCGCCCTTGGAAAATGTTTAGCCGGGGATGGCCCCGGCGTTTTTGACCGTCAGTTGCTGCGGCGGGTGATGACGGCGTAGACGACTCCCAGGATGATCGCGACCGCGAGCAGGACCGGGATGATGCCTATAAGGGTAGAGATGATGTCTCCGTTGGCGATACCCTCCGGGACGGTCATGCTGCCGATGATAGGCAGTGCGACCGCGCAGAGGAGGATAATGGCCACGACGACTTCCATAGCTACTTTGCTGAACGACTCAACTGCCATTTCTTAACCTCCATTGGTTCATCTGTTGGTCCTCAATCCACCGCGGACGATGGCTATGATGAAGGCGACCACGACGATGATCAGCACTATGCCGAGAAGCGTCTTGACCGTATCCAGGTTGTCGATTCCGCCGTAGGCGGAGGACGTCAGCCCCGTAAGCATGTCGTTGAAGACCGGGATGACCAGCGCGGAAACCAGAATGGCTCCGAGGGCCGCGGCTAAAGAGATAGTCACGACCTTATCCACTGCATCGTCATCCATGCTATCCATCACCACGGGGGGAGGTTATTTAATTAGGCAATCCACGTCTACCCCTGGGTGGTCCGTCGCACGGACCCCTTGCGGCGCCTGCGGACGCGGCTGACGGGGTTGACGGACGAAAGCGCGGCCTTCCTGAAGTCGCGCTTCCGCTCCTCCGGGGTTCCGAGCTAATGGTCGTCGGACCTCGACCAGAAATGGCGCAGGAACGTCTCCCTGTCGCACCCCGTCGCCTCGACGAAGGCGTCCGGGTCGTCGCTCAACTCCAGTATGGAGGGGTCGCATGCGCGCCACTCGATGTAGACGCACGGATCGTCGTAGTCTATGTCCTCCGCCTTGTCCACCCCGCAGTAGCCCATCCAGCGCGCGAGGATGCGCGGGTCGGAGCGGAGCCGGAGCGCCGTCTGATCCCTGATGCGTTCCACCGTGGCCTCGTCCAGCGAGTCCATCACCTTCTTCTTAAGATTGTCCAGCATCGCATCGCCCCATGAAGGCCATGAAGACCGCCAGCGCGACCACCGCGGCGACCCCCGCCAGGACGAGCTTCTGCCATTCTATCGGCTTCTTGAAGCGGTCCATCCTCCCCAGGGCGTCGTATCCCTTCTTGATGCGCTGGTCCGTGAAATACTTGTAGTAGCCGAAGGCGTCGAAGTAGTTGTGGGGGCGCACGAAGTTCCCGTTCTCGTCCCTCTCCGCGTCTGGGTCGGCGTACTCCGGATAGATGGGGTCCATGTCGACGAGGCAGTAGACGCCCTTCATGCCTGTGATATGGACCGCCGCCCGCGGAAGGTCGGAGCGCTTGCACTCCCTCTCCCGAGCCTCGTACTCGATGCCGACGCCGTAGTCCGTCTCGATCCGCGAGAACGTCCAGTACGTCACCCTCCCCTCCTTCTTGGCCCTGCGGCGCTTCAGGAAGGGGAAAAGGCGGTAGCGGAGCGGGTCCTTCCTGACCTCGAACTCCGCGTCCACGTATCCGGGGTCCTCCTCCGGGACCCCTCCAGGCGGCGCGATCTCCTCCATCGGCTCCCTCCCGACGTGAGGAAGGCGTAGACCAGGATGGCCCCGACCACGGCGACGCCGATGAACGGGTAGATGGCGTCGTATGCGCCGGACACCGTCTGCATGAGCGTCTTCTTCTGGACCCCCCACTCGGAAACCACGTCGCGCTCCAGGTCCAGCTCCGGGAGGACGTCCTCCTGGTAGTACTCGACGTGCTGGATCACGTCGTATGGCGTGCTGGAGCCCTCCTGGTACATCGTGACCTCCTACGACTCCCGCTCCTTCCCGTCCTTGCCGATCACCCTCATGCGGACGAGCCCGCCTGGGTCCATCTTGTAGAGCTGGCGCCTCCTGGCGAAGAAGCGCTTGTCGTAATCCTTCCTGCGTATCTCGTTGCACTCGACCCGATTGTTTCCTATGACTATGCACTGCATTCTCTCACGCCTCCCCTGCGGCGTTGCGCTCGTAGAAGTCGTCCAGGAGCCTGTCCTGGGCCCTGCGCTTGTATTCCTGGTACTCCGCGTCCAGCTTCGGCTTCAAAGGCTTGTAGATGCCCCACCCGACGGGCTTCCAGAAGACGGAGTTCGAGAAGGTGGACGGCCTCGTCCTCATGAACAGCTTGAAGAACCCGCGGCGCTGGTACGCCGGGTCCGGAGCCTTCTCCCCGCACACCACCAGGTAGTTCAGGTGGTCCTCCCTGATGCGGTTGTTCAGGGAGCGGAGCTCCGGTATGCAGATGAAGCTCGTCATGCCCCTCGACCGCATCGTGTCGAAAAGCACCACTATGTCGGTCGACTGCTTGGTGGAATGGCGGGAGCTGTTGAGGATCACGGAGCCCTCGTCGAAGAAGTTGACCGGCGAAGTGGCGCCCTTGGGCTGGGAGAGCTTGGAAGCCAAGTCGGAGGTGTCGTAGATGTAGTTGCCCTCCAGCTTGAATATGGGGTCCACCAGGCAGCACTCCTGGAGGGCCCACGAGGACTTCCCGCTTCCCGTCCCGCCGATCACCCCGACGACGTTCTGGTAGTTCGACTTGATGCGCTTCTGGAGCACCTTGGCGAAGCCTTCCATCAGGTCGGAGTAGATCGGGAGGGGAGGGGAGTCCACGACGGACCAGCGGAGGCGGTGGAGCCTCACGTCCAGCAGGGGGTTGTAAACCAGCGTCCCAGGAGGCTCGGCCATCGCTCCACCACGTAGTCCGCGTTGGCCCCGGTGCCCTCGTAGTAGGTGTCCGGGAGCTGGCCGCCGGCCTGGACGACCTGTATGATCTCCTGCCTGCCCTGGCCTCCCGCGCTTATGGCCAGCCTCTCGACCTGCTCCACCTTGTTCTTGATGAACGGCGAGTTGTAGCGCAACGCGAACGCGGACCCGGCGGCGATGGCGAACACTATCTCGCGGTTCGTCCTCGTAAGGATCTCCAGCGAAACGCCGTCCGTCTTGGTCAGGTAGCCCATCCCCTTGGCCACGGGCGGGTCCGGGCCCGACGGGTTGAAGCGGAACGGGTCGGCCAGCATGTCGGTGGCCGGCTTGCGCGTCGCCATCGGGACCGCCTCCCCAGGAGCATCCCGCCTATCGAGTAGATCATGACCGCGACCGGCGCGACGATCCCGAGGGCCAGGGACGGGCCGGGGGAGCCGACGAAGGCCGGGTCGGTCACGACGGCGCCGACGGCGACCACGGAAAACACCATCGCCAGGGAGTAGGCGCGCGAGTCCGCCTTCCTGTAAAGGAACACGGCTCCGCCGTATGCGATGCACGCGAGCAGCATCAGAAGCGTCAAATCCTCCATGCAAGCCAATCCGCTTCGACAGGTCATAAAGTCTCCCGTTCGGGGGGCGGCCATCGGCTACTAACTATTGTACTATAAGGGAGGGCTCACGGCGGCGGAAAAACGCACGGAAAAACGGGAATTTCAGTAATTCCTGACGTCATTTCGGTAATTTCCAGACCGATTCCGGACACTGCCGGGTGGTCCGTCGGTGGTCCGTCGTCATCGGCATCCGTGCCATTACCCAGTAGTCTTAGCGCAATCCATTCGCAATTCATGATAACCACCGTGGTCGGAATGTCTCATATATAAAGGACTCCGATGGGAAGGCATGGCAGAACCTGTCACCTACGAATACGATTCGGAGAGATACGTCACGAGGGCGAGGACCGTCGGAGGGCGCTCGGTCGGGATCACCATCCCCATAGGCATGAGGAAGGAGAAGAACATCCGTCCCGGCACGAAGCTCCTGGTGAAGATCAGGGTGATCCGCGACGACCAGAAGGAGACCGGCGAGGATGGCTTCCGATGACCGCTGCCGGCTCACCTACGCCGAGGGGAAGAAGATCAGATATGAGGCGCAACTGCCCTACATTAAAAAAGCGGCGGTAATGTTCGCGGCGGCGCTCGGCGTCGTGATAGTCGGCGGATGGGTAACGAACCTCCTCGCAGGGCTCCCGATATTCGGGAACGGGAGTGGCGTCAGGCTCCTGGGGCAGATGATCCTCGAAGGGGACGCGGGCGCCGTCGAGACCCTTTACGACTTCACGGAGAGGATGACGCTCATATCATTCACAGGCGGCGGCCTGCTGGCGTTCGGCCTGGCGTTCTTCGTTCTCGCCGACGCCGAGGGGAGGGAGGCGCTGAAGAAGGCCAACGACGAGAAGGAGGAGGTCTTCAAAAAGGTCCAGGAGGGGAAGGAGTATGACTGAAGACGAAAAAGACCCCGTCATGAGGATGATCTACGCCTACATCATGCCGTTCATCCTCATAGGGATGGCGTACGGATTCCTGACCTCCGCGCTGCTGGTGATCGCGCCAACAGGCGGCCTGGAGAAGCACATCGTGCTCATAGCCGCGGGCGCCGCCTTCATCATAGCGTCACGTCTGTCGATGGACAGGAGCAGGCGGGCCGCGGAGAAGATAAGGAAGTTGGTAGAGGAGGGGGAGGCGTGAACCGTCGCGCGATCCTAAGATTCGCCGTGATCGCCGCGATAGACGTCTTCCTGCTGGCCATGATGATTACGGCCTGCGTCACCGCCGGACACATGATGGACGATCTGGACGAGGCCGGAAAACTGGCGGCCGGAGTCGGAGGCATGGTAGGCATCGCACTATGGCTGTTCATGCTGATGGTATTCGTGAGCCTCTATGACGATAAGTGCGACCTGGAGCGCCGGATAAAGAGTCTGGAAACGAGGATGGAGGCGCTGAAGGAAGGCGTTTTCCTTGAGGGGTTAGACGATGGGGCCCATCGAGGCCGTCGGGGCCCTAATCGCATATGGGATAGGATAGCTCCCCTACGTGAGCATCGTCGTAAAAAGCAGGAAGGAAGTGCGCCCCTGCGAGGCGCATAGGCTCCGCGTCATCGCCTTCCGGCTCTGCCTGAAGCACTCAAAGAGACTTTGAAGGTTCAGACCGTCCGACGGTATACCGGGCGCCAGTCCGCCGCCTCCCCGCAGGGGCACGAGTACGGGGAGGACTGGCCCTCCAGGATCGTGCACTGGCAGAAGCGCCCGCACACGCGGCACGTGAAGACGTCCGCGACCGATCCGGACGCGGGGGCGTCGTACAGCTCAAACTCTGACGGATTCATAGAAGTCCACCGTGAGGGCCGCCTTGTATTCATTCACGCCGTCGTGCAGCTTCTGGAGCAGGTCGGGGCGCATCTCCGGCGACTTCTCGGAGAGGCGCATGAGGTAGTCGAGCTGGGTGAGGATGCCGTCCGCGATCCCGATGGGATAGTCAGGGTCCATCATGCGTGAAAAATCGGCCACGCCTTATATATGGACTCCCGACGGCGACGGAACCAGGATAGGAGAAGAAAGACACAGGCCGCCGGGAGGTTACGCCGGGGACCCATGCCGAGGAGCACGGGGCCACTCCGCGCGGATGATCATCCGCCTCCGAGGACATAAAGAATCCCGTCCGCCGGAGGCCGCCGAAAAAGGCGGCTGATTTACACGAAAAGGGTAGGGTAAACGTGCACAGAAACGGATTCCCAAGTTCACATACGGGAGTCCTGATGGAATCAGCGGAATAGCGACGCCGACCGGGTTAGAAGTGTAGGAAACCACCCGCCCCCGAATATCAACTCTTGAGTGAAGATGGAGGACCGCCTTATTAAAGATTCGCATCCCGCGGGGATCGCGGAAGAAGGATCGGGACCGTGAGCGAGCGGGAAGGGACTTCCGCAGCGGTCCCGGAGGCATGATGGGAGACCTGCTTTATAAGCGGTCCCGTCCGGGGTTGCTACCAGGATACTTAAATGTTTTATACGAGACAAGAAACTTACTACGTCATGTACGCTGAACCCCGGCCCTTCCCATTCCCAAAGGGCGGGTAGGGGAGTTAAGAGGGGTGGGAGGGTGCTGAAGAAATCGAAAAACCCCTTACTGCGTGTGTCGTGTGTGTGTCCTACAATTTTTATACAACATCGACGATGTGACTATGCCGGACGTAGGAAACCCGGCACCGGAGGAGACTCCATGAAAAATAGCATAGGAATGTATAACGTAGCGAGAGCGAAGGCCCTCGCTTTCGGACCGAGGCGCTACAAGCGCTTCGCAGGGTACGCCCTGACGGACAAGGAACTGTACGAGACCTACCTTCTAAACGGCTTCAGCACCGACAAGAAGGCCATGCAGCGCCACATCGAGGGATGGAAGGAGATCGGCCTGGTCCTGGCCGCCCGCGTCGGCGACGACGAGAACGTTGTCTACTTCTTCCAGCTCGACGGGACGAAGGACGAGGACGGAAGGCTGGTCAAGGAACTGTGCGAGAAATTCCCGGCTTACAGCGACGTGAACCTGGGGGTGCTGGCGCTATGAAGTCATCCGCGACGATGTACCGCCTGGCCAGGGCGCACGCCATCGGCCACGGCATCCGCATCTGGAAGGGAAGGCGCTGCGGCTGCTACCTGACCATCGGCGAAATGCTGGAGGTCTACACCTCCGACGGGTTCAACCACATGGGGACCGCCATGCGCCGCCATCTGGACACGTGGATGGCCACCGACAGGGCCGTTCTTGAGGGCCCCGTCCTGGACCGCGAGTCCGCGGTGTGGTTCCCGGTGCCGGAGGACCTGAAGGTGCCCGTGATGGTGTTCTCGGAGCAGTGCGGGGGCCGGTGCGTGCTGGAGATCGACCGCAACGAGTGGCCGGTGCTCCGTAGGATGCACGGCATACAGAGAGAGATCGGGGAGGCGTGCCGATGTATGAGGCATGGCACGGCGTCTATGGCATCATGGCCGACGGCGAGCCGAGGACCGCGAGGGAGATCGCGGGGTCCTACTACGGCCGCGAGCCGACCCGCCGCGAGATGCGCGCGATGGCGAGGGTCCTGCACGCGATGGCCCTCCGCGGGCTCCTGGACAGGGAGAAGACCCGCACGGTGGTCTCCGTGTGGAAGTACAGGATGGGGGGGCAGCGATGGACGCCTTCGCGGAGATAAGGGCCAGGGCGATGGCCGACGCGATGGTCGCGTACCTCCGGCTGTGCGGGGGCGAGGCCAGCCTGAAGGCCGCCGACATGGGCATATCCCGCTCCGAGTTCATGCGGGCGGTGGCGATCATCAAGAGGGAGGGCAGGGCGATCAGGACCTCCGAGAGCCGCTGGAGGGTCAGGGAATGAGCCGCTGCGACAAATGCCCCTACAACGACGGATGGCGCGGGGAGGAGATAATCTGCATGCTCGACCGCGACCCCCGCGACTGCATGGTAGATAGGGAACTCCAAGGCTATGAGGAGGCGGAGGAATGACCCTGGACCCCAAGGACTTCGACGCCTTCTACGAGGAGGTCAGAAGGGAGACCGCGAAAATGGACAAGGCCGACCTGCGGGACCTGTACGAGAAACTTGAAGGGCACGGCCTGAAGGAACTCCGCGGGAGACTGGACGAGCCCGGCCTCCGGCTGATCGCCAAGCGTGGGATGATAGGCTGCGCGGAATTCATAATGCTGTTAGACGCCGCCATGATGATCGACGGCATGCCCGACGGAGACATCATGAGGGCCAACTACGAAATGAGGCAAATTATGAACCGCGCCCTCGATTCGGTCAGGACCTACCTGGAAGAAGGGGAGTACCACATCAGGAGGGACGCCGAATGACGTCCGCGTACCGCATAGAAGGGGACGACGACCCGCGGGACGAGATCAAGGACGCCATCATGGGGTTCGTGGAGCTGTCCCGCAACCTGACCCCGGACGCGCCCGCCAACGTCCTCGGCCTGGAGGAGCTGTGCGTGAAGGCGGGATGGACCCGCACGGAGGCTTCCAGGGCCATCCTGGAGATGATAGACGACGGGGAGCTGGAGAAGGTCTCCGAGCACCCGGCGTGCGTCAGGAGGCCGGGGGCATGACCACCGTCGAGCAGGCGTGCGAGCACCTGGTATCGCTGGCCGCCGACCTGGAGGAGCTGGCGTGCTTCCGCATGCAGGGGGCCCCGGTGGACGGCGAGATTCTGGCCAAGGTCTCCGAGGTCTCCCACGTGATAGACGCCATACGCGACCGCATCTCGGAGGGGGTCGCATGACCGTCCGCATGAGCCTGTCCGGGTTCGGGAACGACCCCGTGAGGCTGGCCGACCTGATCGGGAGGGTGCCGGGCCTGAAGATGAGGTTCGTGGGCTGGGAGCACCACAGGGACGCCACGTGGCGCTTCTACGACGTGGACGTGGACGAGGAGGCCGTCAGGAAGGCCGAGCTAAGGGAGATGGAGAAGGAGGCGGAGCCATGACCACGATAAGGACGGGAGAGGCGTCGTTCGGAGCCGACGCCCTGCTGGATTGCGTCCCCTTCATCATCGCCCAGGGAGTCAGGTACGTCAATCTGAAATGGACCTGGAACCACGAGATCGAGATAGACGCGCCGAAGAGATGGCCCTTCACCGACGGAGGGGAGATACGCGCCCGCTACATCGGAAACCAGGTCGATAACGAGTATTCATACGTCGGGGTCTTCGAGCCGGAAGCCTTCTCGGAGTTCGCGAAGGGCTATTCCTGCTGGGACGACGCGGACCTTGCAATCGTGGACGGGGTGCTCACGGGAACGGTCAACGCGTGGGACCCGGACGCCAAGGAGTTCCCGGACGAAGACGAGGAGATCAGGGTGATCGACTGGGAGGACCTGGTACTGACCTACTACGAGTATTGGGACGAGGACGCGCAGAAATGGAGGAAGCTCCCATGAGCGAGTTCACCCAGGCCGTCATCGACTCCCTGACGTCCGAATGGCGTAGCACCTCGGAGATCGCCTCCGGGCTGCCGAACCCCAGGCGGGCGAACCCCCTGACCGCCCACGTCTACAAGGTCCTGAGCGGGGCGGAGAGAATGGGGCTGGCGGAGAGGTAGACCACATACGAGGGCGGGAAGAAGGCGTGCTGGAGGCGGAGGGCATGATCCGCCGCATAGACGTGGCCAGGAGGCTGGCGAAGGGGCCCGCGACGCTGGCGGAGCTCCTGGAGCGCTTCCCGTCCGTGGGGAAGGGCACGTCGAACTTCATCCGGGGCGAGGTCTTCCACATGAGGAAGGCCGGGCTGGTGCAGAACGACGGCAAGGTCTGGAGCCTGACCGAGAAGGGCAGGCGCTACGTGGAGGGCCGGCGATGTGGACCGTGGGCACGATCCGCGACCACCTCTCCGTCGAGAGGACGGAGGGAGGGGTTCTCGTGTACGTCACCGAAGACGGGAGGACGTCGGCGATCCTGCTCCGCCCGAAGGAGGCCGAGAAGCTGAAGGAGGCGCTTGCATGATCCGCGTAGTGGAGCTGTTCTCCGGCATCGGTGCGCAGCGCATGGCGCTGATGCAGGCCGGGATACCCTTCGAGGTCGTAGCCGTCTGCGAGATCAACAAGCACGCCCTCGCGTCCTACAAGGCGATATACGGGGACTGCCCGAACCTCGGCGACATAACCAAGGTGGAGGACCTGCCCCCGTGCGACCTCGTGACCTACTCCTTCCCGTGCCAGGACCTGTCCCTGGCGGGGAAGCGCAAAGGAATGGGCGAGGGGACCAGATCGGGACTCGTATGGGAGGTCGTCAGGCTACTGGAATCCGAGAGAGAGAGACCGGAATGGCTCCTCATGGAGAACGTGCCGCAGGTGCTCACATCCCCCCTATGGGGCGAACTGGTCGGGAGGCTGGAGGCGATGGGCTACCGGAACAGGTGGGCCAAGCTTGATTCCAGCCGCTTCGGATCGGCGCAGAAAAGGGTCCGCGCCTTCATGGTGTCCCGCCTCGGAACGGAGCCCCCGGAGCTCCCGACGGAGGACTGCGGGGCCCCTTCGCTATGTCTCCGCGACATAATGGAGCCAACGAGGGACGAGCGCTTCATGAAGCGCATACCTTTGGACCGCATCAAATGGCGCGAGCAGCAGACCGATGCGAGGAAGTCGGAGGACCGTCCGCTGGAGGTCATAGGCGAGGACTTGAACGAGGGGCAGTGGAAGCCCCACCGCTACATCATGGCCCCAGAGAGTCTTTGTCGCAACGTCGGCGCATATGTCAACGCCTTTCAGAGAGGCATCAAGGTAATCGGCGACTGGCAGAGGGAGGGAAGTCTCGACCTGGCCAACAGAATCTACTCGCAGGACGGCGCAAGCCCGACGATATTTTGCCACGGCGGAGGCAACCACGACATAAAGATAGTCGGGGATGACTCCACAATTCCATATGAATTGAAGACCAGGATATACTCGAAGAAGGGTATGAGCCCGACGTTGACCGATCTCGGCAGACATGGAAGGGAGTATATGAAAATAGCTGATGGAGATGTTGATGATGACTGCCTGGTCGTGAACGTCCTGACCCCACTCGAATGTTGGAGGCTTATGGGCTTTCCCTATTGGGCCTACCGCCGCGCCTCCATGGTGTCATCGGAGACGCAGCTCTACAACCAGGCGGGGAACAGCATCGTCGTGGAGGTCCTGGAGGCCATTTTCCGCACGATGTTCTCCGACCGCAGGGTGAGGAGGCAGACCTGCCTCAAGGAGTTCGCGGGGGCGGAGGCATGACCCAGGTCGTCAAGGGCCGCTGCTATTATGACACTTGTGGCAGAAGGTGGAGAGTAATCGAGGCCACGAAGGACCATGCCGTCCTCCGCCGGAATCTCGTCAAACGCGTGATCGCACGGCGGAAGGAAGACGGGAAATGGTGGATCAATTTCAACGCCTACATTTTTTTGAACGCCTATCTAATCGTGGAGGACGACCGGTGATAGCGAAGTGCAGGGGCCCGCACGCCGTCGAGGGGATGGACGTGATCCACGAGTACGACGACGGGTACAACCATTGGACGAGGCGCCGGTGCCCGCTTTGCGGCCTGACGGTGCTTTGGGACGAGGACAACGACATGATCGTCAACGGACCCGAATGGCGGGAGCTGGCGAAGACCTACCCGGACAACATCTACCTTGAGCAAGGGGAGGAGTTCCGATGAAAAGGGAGTTCGACCGCATGGCGGCGCTGATGGCGCTCGACGACATTCTGGAGGTCTACCTGGTGAAGGACGAGGCCAAGAACGCGCAGCGGACGCGGAGGAAGGCGCATATCGTCACCTGGGTCGTCGCGGAGCTCTCCAAGGGGCCATGCCTCCAGGGATAGCGGGAGAAGGGCCCGGACGACGACCTTTTCGGATCGTCCTACTGGGACGCGCTGAGGGCGGCCGTCCTGCGCGGCTACGGCTACGAGTGCATGCGCTGCGGGGGCTACGCCTCCGAGGTACACCACATAAGGCCCAGGCAGTTCGGGGGAGGCGACCACCCCAGGAACATGATGCCGCTGTGCAAGGACTGCCACGACGAGATACACCGCCGCATTGACGCCGCCTTCCCGAAGGTGTTCGAGAGGGTGACGGAGACGTTCGTTGCCGATGAACGCGCCAAGGCCGCGACCCTGGACGAGTTAACGAAGATCAATCCGGTGATAACGACGCCGATACCGATGAGAAAACGAGCTTGAGATTGAGATATGAACAGTGATAAGAGCATATGCCCCGGATGCGGTAGACGGAGGAGGAGCTAGTGCTATTCCCCTATCGACCAAATGTTTTGGTTCCAATGCCGCAGATGCGGGATGATATGGCGCGATTATAGAAGCGTCAGAAAATAAAGCGGGGTCATTCCCCGCTTAAACCGTTTCCTTCTCCCACTCCTCATAATACGAGCACGGGAACATCGTCAGGTCCTCGCCCTCCGGGGGCTCCCAGGGCGCCAGAAGCCTGACCTTCCTCGCCCCGCGGACGGATGCGCCCCACGGCAGCCCCACGGTGGCCCGCAGGCCGTCACTGCGCTCGATCACCGCCCTGGAGGTCCAGGGGGCCGTCCTCGACGTGAGAAGCCGGGGACGGCCGTCCGTGACGTCCCACACGGCCGCCCTGTCGGGGTCCTCCGCCATGATCTCGGCACACGCCTCCATCGGCGGGAGGTCGAACTCCAGCATGACGGCGTTCATGCGACGGTCCGCCGCCATGACGATGGTCATGGCTTCCTCCGGATGGTGACGCGCACGGGGTCGCCCCTCTCCAGCCCCAGGGGGCCCGCGGCCTGGCCGCAGTGGATGGTAAGGTGGCCGTGGCTGCCCTGGGTGCCCATCGTCGCGTCCCAGGTGACGGAGGACGGCGAAAGCGTGGGCTCCCCGGCGGCCTCCCTCTCGTCGATCAGGCGCTTCGCCTGCGTCAGCCCTATCCCTTCGGCGTCCTCCGGCATGAAGTCGGGCACGTGCCAGCCCTCCCCGCGGGGGAGGATCACGTGGCCGCGGTGGGAGGGGTAGCGGGTCATTCCCCGTCACCGAGCCTGACGTCCGAGACCAGCGTCCGGAGGTAGGCGTCGCCCTCCCCCCTCATCTGCACCTCGGTCATGCGGTCCTCGAAGTCGTCAGGGAGACGATAGGTGACCTACACGGGGTAGCCCCTCCACTCGCCGCACTGGACGGCCTCGCCCGGCTCCTCGCCCTGGTCCCACTCGTCGAAGGCCGCCTGGTCCCATACCTCGTCCCAACGGCCCTCCGGGATGGGCTGGCCGCGGGGCTCGGCGCGGATCAGCGAGGTCAGGACGGTCTCGTCCTCCATGCCCGGCCAGTCCTCCCTGGCCTCCTCCAAGGTCGCAAACGAGTAGACGGAGAAGCCGCCCATCAGACCGTTGTCGAGGCATGTGGACACCAGGCGGTAGGGATGGCCCTCGTCTATCTGCGCCGAGACGAGCAGGGAGTCCGTGCCGTCCTCGTACTTGAACCATATCTCCATGTCGAGGTCGCCCAGCGGGTCGCGGATCGCCGCGAGGATGCGGTTCCACGCCGCGGTCGGATCGTCCGTGTCCTCGACGGTATCGGCCAGGTTGTCGAATATGAAGTAGTGCTCCGCCGGGAAGACGGGGCATGCTACGGGGGCGGGCTTGACGGTCATTCGTCATCCTCCTCCTTGAAAAGAAGGCTGGCCTCCTCGTCGTCCAGGACCGGCCCCTCCCCCTCCTCGGCGTCGTCCACGTCGAAGGTCTCCAGCAGCTCGTAAGTCTTGGGATACTCGCGCTCCATGAGGACCTCCCAGTACTCGCCGGTCCAGGGGAGCTCTATGATGCCGGAGCCCGCGGGCCCATACAACAAGTAGCGGCGCGTCTGCCCCTCGATCCAGAAGGGCTCGGATTCTTCGGGATCCCACTTCTCCCCGAACTCGTCCATGACGCACCAGATGGCGACCGTCCTGTCTCCGTACTTCTCCAGCCACTCGTCCACGAATTGCGAGAAGCGCCCTTCGATTCCAATCCTGGTCTCGTACTCCCCGCCCTTCAACTCGATTACCGCTTCCATCTGTCTCACTCTCCGCGATCCTCGTCGCTGATGGTAAGTATACCATCCGAGTACAAATAATCATCATCAACGGCCAGCCTG
>JAZSQK010000037.1:0-2979 GCA_045537915.1 Acutalibacteraceae bacterium | reverse complement strand
GGAAAAGAATTCTGTCGTCCTCATCATCTACGATCCAGCTTATCTGAACGGTATAGAATTTATCTTCTGAATCTTCGTTCATCGGAAAGATTGCGGCAATAAAACTTTCTCCATCCCGATACAGAAATGGATCTTCATACCCCAAAGAGCGCAGCTCTTTTTCGAGCCGCTTCAAGATGTATTTTCGTCTGTCCATAATAAACTCTGTTTAAATTTTATCGTACTACCAATATATGGGAGATTTTTGTTCTGAAAATGATAAAATTTTTTCAAAAAAATCCACAGAAATCCCATAATTTTGTAAAAATGGTGTTTTTTGACATAGTTTGAGCTTGGTATTTCTTGAAAAAAGCTACCCCCTTTTGTCAAATCCTTGTTTTTGAGTTCAAATGTATTCAAAAATAAAATTCCATTTGTTTAGGTACAGTCGGTGGCGGTTTGTTTGATTGGCTTTTCCCTTTTTCACATGCCTTCAGCACGGTTTCCAAATTCAGAAAGTTCCACAATATAGCTCTGATAAGCGTGAATAACCTGTGAAAAGAATGCTTCCATTGATGTTTCCACGCAATAAATCTTAACAACAAATATGTCAACAAAGCCGTCCATATTTGCCATTTTACGGCATTTTCGCTGGTTCCCATAAAATCAGCCAACTGCAAAGTCTGCTTGATTTCCTTGAAAAAGACCTCAATCGCCCATCTTGATTTGTATAATTCACAAATCGAAGACGCCGCCCAAGTCACATTATTAGAAAGAAAAGTCATCCGCTTGATTTTATTGTCTATCCATACATCTGCAATAACCATTCTCAATTTTCCGGAATAATGTTTTACCGTCCCCGGACAAGTCAAAGCAATGCTGTAATCAGCAATGATCACCGGCTGCTGTCCCATAACTTTTGCCTTGTTTGAGCTTACTTCTGCTTGCAAACTGCTCTTTTTAACCGGTTGCTGTCCCATAATCTCATATTTTATGTTATCTTTAGCTCTGGTTACCCAAAAAACACCCCGTTCATTCAATGTTGCCAAATGCTTAAAATCACAGTACGCCTTATCAAATACCACGATTTCACCGGCTTTGATATTGGCACAAACCTCCCATGCCATCTTGGGATCAGAATCTTTTGCCCGATTGACCACCGCAAATCCCGGCAGAAACGCCCCTAACAGTAAATCCATATGTAATTTTGCTGCTGCTTTTTGAGAACGATGCTTTGCCCAATCCATACATTTAGCAATCAAAGGAATCGTGCTGGAGTCAACAATATGTATAGCCCGCTTAAAACGCCTCGGCAATCCCGGATAATTACGGCTGGATTGAAAAAACTCAGGATCATGAGTTTTTAATTCATTATATACGATCCAGAATAACTCTTCAGCCATCGCCGCCGGACGGTTTTTATTGGCATGAGCCAACCCATTGCGGCTTGGAGGTACGCAGTCGCGAATCTGGCTTAATATCCCATGATGATTTTTCATGCCATCGCAAACATCATTTAAGCTCAATGCATGAGTAAGTTGTGAATATATCATCGCAACCACATGACTGGTTGCAGTAAACGATCGGGTTTGAATTTTATGCTTTTTTCGTAAAGATTCGATAATTTTACGGGGAATTAACTTGACAATTTGACCAAGTACTGCCATATTATGTTTTTGAGGATTCATGTTTTACTCCTTTGATTTTGTAACGGAAAGAAAAGGTAGCATGGATCCTCTTTTTTGTCAATTTTTTCATGCAGAAAAAAATCCTCATATCCGTAATCCTCCATTTTTTACCACTCCTTAAAAAAAATCCGCATTTTTCCTGAAATGCGGGAGAAAACTTTAACATTTTTGCGTCCACCATCTCCGGACAACTCTGATCATCGCCGGGATGGTTGAATAAATGGTTGTAAAAATACTGTTGTCCGATGGGGGCTTGACCCTCTTCGGACTTTTTTTATGGGTGAAAAATGAGGGATCTGGGTTATTTGACAGATGAAAATCTGGTCAAAATGTTCAAAGAGGGCAACGAATGGTGTTTTAATGAAATTTATAACCGATATTATAATCGTTTGTATGGATATGCTGTAAAATATCTGCTGTCAAAAGAAGATGCGGAGGAAGTTGTTAACGCTGCTTTGTTTAAGGCATTCAAATATTTGCATAAATTCAGAGAAGAAGCAAGTTTGGCAACGTGGATGTATCAAATTTTGCGCAATCAGACATTCAGTATGTATCGAATAAAACGCAGCAGAGGAGTTTATGTCACCCAAAGTCTGGAAGTCATAACTTCTGATAATTCACCTTTTATAATGGAAATCATAGACTATAAAAGTGTTCCGGAGAAAGCCTTGATAAATCAGGAAATAACAGACTGTATTATGGCAGCTATAGATGATTTACCCAAGAATATGCAAGAAACGGCATTTATGTATCTGATCGAAAAACTGCCGCTTGATACCATCGCAAAGCAATTGAATTGTCCGACTGGCACGATCAGATTAAGGACTTTCAGAATCAGAAAACATATCAGCAAATTTCTGGAAGATTTAGAGTAAAGATAGAAAAAGTCCTAATGACAGGGGGCAGGCAAAACTGCTCGCCTGTCAGATAAAAAAATCTGCAAATTATTGGCAAAATCTGTTTTTACAGCTACTTTATAGAAAAGTTATGGGATGGCTGTGAAAAAAAATTGATTTTTACCTGAGGTAATACTACTATATACACAGTTTTTTTTATTTTGATTTTTACTTTAAGAATATTCGACACAATGTCAGGGGAGATGGTTAAAAATGGAGCTCTATGTAAAAGCAAGTTTCGACTCGAAAGATGTAGTTGATTACGCTGGACAGACTTTGGTAGTAGGCCGTAATGCGTTTGATGACTTGGAAGATGCTCTGGAAGTGGCAGCCAATGGTGATACCATCATACTTATTGATAAAAGCGTAACAGAAGATATTTGGACTGTAAACAATCCGAATCTGAACAGCTTCGG
>JAZSQK010000067.1:0-2191 GCA_045537915.1 Acutalibacteraceae bacterium | reverse complement strand
ACGCTTCTCGGCTCTCCGCAAAAACTAATTTGTCAATGTTGCGGTATGCCTCTTGAAGATTCTAATACAAGTCGCGAAAAAGACGGCTTTTTCAATGAAGAATACTGCAAATGGTGCTATGCAGACGGTGAATATATGTATCATAATATGGACGATTTAATAGAGGTCTGCGTGCAGAATATGGCAAATGAGCACTTTTCTTCTGAGCAGGCTCGTGCGTATATGAAGGATATGTTACCTAAACTTGATTATTGGAAACAGTATAAATACCTCGGCGGGGCAGAAAAGTTTGAAGAATTCAAGCAACAACTTATCAATGAATTTAATGAGTTACATATTGAAGGAATGCCAAAGGTTGAAAAACTTAATGCGCTCGTAGGCGGATACATTAACCTTGAATACCGCCTCCTAAACGGTCAAACCGTCAAATTTCTTGATGATAATGCAACATATCTCGGCAATCAGCTTGAATGTGAATTCGGCGGTGATCGTTGTTTCGGTATCGCCGCAAATATGGATTTCTTACTTGTTTGTACCTATGAAGAAAACGGCGAAAATCCTGAACTTGTAATTTATAAGAAAAGATAAAGCAACCGCTGAGGAATCGAAACTCCTCAGCGGTGTTTTTTCTATTTCATTACCTTTACAAAATGGAACATCACATCAGGTCCTTCGCCCTCGTCGTGTTCTTCATCGTCGGGCATAGGTCGATCGGGCTGAAAGTATTCACACCAAAACTCATCAATCTTAAAACCGCATTTATTAACGTAAAAGTGAATATTACGCTTTTCAAAATATGGAGTGCAGGTCTCCCAAACCTTTGTTTCGGGATGTAATTCCTCAACTGCAAGCCAAGCGCCGTATCCAATACCTTTTGTATGCTCTTCGGGAGAAACAAAAAGAATTTCTAATTCGTTTACATTAGTTTCTTTGTTTATTTTAAGTATCACACCACCGACTTTTCTGCCGTCTAAAACAATGCGGTATGTTTCACTATCAGGTGCATCGATACAGCGTTCAATAGTTTTTCGGGAAATGATTTCACCGTCATCATCAATGTGGTTATCTCGCTCGCCAAACTCTTGCAATGCACCATACTTAAACGACCATTGATTATCTAAAACAAACTGCTCTCTGTCATCCTCAGTTAATGGCACAAGCGTAACTTTTGTGTTTTTCATAGCAACCTCCTAAAAAAGAAAAACTCCGGCTATTGTAAAAACAATAACCCGAGCTCACTCGGACACCTAATCCGGCACTTTTGAATGCTACGGCACTCCGCCTCCGGTGACCTATATTCTTATGTTTATTATATCATAAACATAAGAAAAGTCAACTATGTACTCTCTGCCACACGGCAGAGAGGCTTTACTACTTATCAAAAGAAACAGGCTTTGTATCGTTTGTCGCAAATGCGTTAGGACCTGGGTCTGACATAGAAAAATACATTTTAGCAGCCTTTGTTGTGCCGAAATCTCGGTTAGAACCGGAGTTTTGCACCTTGTTAAATGCATCTCGGAACATTTGATTGTGCGCTTCCTCACGGTTTAAAAGGAAGTCGATGGTCTCACGAACCTTCTTGTCATCAATCTGACGGTAAAGATATTCATAAACCACCTTTGCACGTTGCTCAGATGCGATATTGCTTAAGAGGTCTGCACAGAGGTCTCCCGTAACTGTTACATAATCGCCCGTCCAAGAGTAACCCGAAGCATTGATAAGACCGGGGTTAAGACCTAAAAGCACGTGGGACTGAATCTCGCCCGACGGCACCTTTTCTGCATCAACATCGTGACCGTTTAATAGGTTGATAGTCTGTGCCACCATCTCCATATGACCAAGTTCCTCGGCGGCAATGTCAAGAAACAAATCCTTAATTTCAGGGTCTTTAATTCTAAAACTCTGCGACATATACTGCATAGCCGCCTTTAACTCACCGTTACCTCCGCCAAGCTGTTCCTGTAAAAGCGCTGCATACTGCGGGTTCGGTTTTTCTACTGCTACAGGATGAAAAAGCATTTTTTCGTGTTTAAACATAAACTTACCTCCATTTACTTTCTATTAACTATTCTTACCAATTTGCAAACGGATATGTAGCAATTTTAATAATTATGTGGTATAATTATTTTAATAAAAAAAATAACGGAGGAAATTATGATGGAATTTATAGTTCCTTTTATTGTTGGAGTTA
>JAZSQK010000043.1:0-1626 GCA_045537915.1 Acutalibacteraceae bacterium | reverse complement strand
GGCTTCTGGGTAACGGTCTACTCTTTATTTTCCCGTAGACTGGCTTTCAAAAGTTTGGCGGGATGTATAGATACCCAAAAATAAATCATTAATAGGAACATCCTATGCCATTTAGTAGCGGGTCCTGGACTCGAACCAGGGACTTCAAGGTTATGAGCCTTGCTTGCTAGCCACTGCATCAACCCGCGATAAATTTAATTTTTTCGTAGACCGGTGTCGGATCGAACAACACCTAGTTTCTCCACCTAAACTCCATGGAAGGTTTGGGAGCGTTCTGTTACCCATTTGAACTATGGTCCATATTTTAATCGCGGTCCAGGGAGTCGAACCCAGTATCTCGAAGGTTATGAGCCTTGAATGATTTTTCCGTTTCACTCGGCCGCAGTATTTTTTAGCGCTGGTGGACAGATTCGAACTGCCGACCCACGGGTTACAAAGCCGTAGCTCTCGCCAACTGAGCTACACCAGCAAATGTCCAGTTTTTTAATTTAGTCCAAAGAAACCGGTTAAACTTCACGGGCTTATACGATCCCATTCTCTACGTGACGTGCAGTTTGCACATCCAGCCTTGTGGTAAGTAGCATTTCATGAGGAACTTCCTACTGTGAAACGAATTACCGGCCTTAGGTTCGGAGAGGTACTACGTTCCTGTCGCGATCAGGCATCTTAATTTATCGGGGTAGCCGGATTCGAACCGACGACACCTAGCGCCCAAGGCTAGCGCTCTACCAGACTGAGCTACACCCCGCAAGTTTTTTAGGTGGTTCCACCACCACTGGACTACCAGCATAACGTTTAGCTGTTCCACCTGGACTCGAACCAGGGACCAACGGATTAACAGTCCGTCGCTCTACCAACTGAGCTATGGAACAATAAAAACGGAGAATTAAAAAATCCTGTTTGAGTTTGTCTCATACAGGATTAATGTAATCAAGTAATGAAACAAACTAATCGAAAGTTACCTTTGGATTATTGACTGGGGTTACGTTTGTTGTTACTATTGATTGCATTATCATCCTCATTTTTATATTATATATAAAAACTTTTTTTCGTTTTTCGTTTTTTTGTTGATTTAAATATAGTAATTTACTTTTGTTTTGTAAACCCCTATTTTTTTAAAGTGTCTTGAAGGAATACCGATTCGTCACCTTCAAATAGACCCAGACTCTGGAAGGAATATCCAGCCTCAACCTGCAACCACTGGGTCTATTTCATTTTATTGATCGTCTATAAGACACTTACAATCAACGACATATAATATAGTAATATATTCTCTCTTTGTAAACCCCTAAATAATATTTTTTCTATAAATAATAAAAAAGAGGAGAACAATATGAATTTAAAAGAAGCAAAAGAATATTTACAGAACAATGGTTTTGCGGTTCAGCGTTTGAATGAATGTGGTTCATCTGGTTGTGGTGGCAGTGGCTGCGGTTATTCACGTCCTCGTAGTTCTTGCTATAGCACTGGCCCATGTGGTACTACTTATGTTCATTATGAAAGACCTGCTCCTGCACCAAAGCCACGCTTATCTACATTACAGGATATCATTAATGCAACTAAAAAGAAACCGATTTCTAAAACTCCTAGACCAGATGCAGATGCCATGATTCAAGACCTTATCGA
>JAZSQK010000007.1:0-21262 GCA_045537915.1 Acutalibacteraceae bacterium | reverse complement strand
ATCGTTTCCTGCGGGAGCAGAAATAACAACCTTCTTTGCGCCTGCATCAATGTGAGCCTGGCTCTTTTCCTTTGAGCAGTAGAAGCCTGTGCACTCGAGAACTACGTCTACGCCGATTTCGCCCCAAGGAAGATCCTTAGCGTCCTTCTCAGCATAGATTTTGAGGGTTTTACCATCAACAGTGATGGTACCAGCCTCGTCATCTGCAGAAACGGTGTGAAGATTTTCACCGATGTATCCGCAGTAGCCGCCCTGTGCAGTGTCATACTTTAAAAGGTTTGCAAGCATAGAGGGCTTTGTAAGATCGTTGATTGCAACAACATCATAGCCTTCAGCGCCGAACATCTGGCGGAAAGCAAGACGGCCTATACGGCCAAATCCGTTAATAGCAACTTTTACCATAGAAAATAACCTCCAAAAAAATTCTTTTATTATTCTAACCTAAAAAGCAGAATATTGCAAGTAATTCGTTTAAACTTTAACAATATTTTTAGGTTTTTTATTATTTTCTGCAGAATATACGACTAAATTCAGATGTCAGGTTAAAATTTAGTGCATTTTCACAGACTGTCGACAAGCGCTTCTGCGCATTTAATACCGTCTACAGCGGCCGACATAATTCCACCCGCATATCCTGCGCCCTCTCCGCAAGGGAAAAGACCGTAGCAGGAAACAGAGGTCAGAGTCTCATCTCTGACTATGCGAACAGGGGAGGAACTTCTGGTTTCGGGGGCGGTAAGAAGGGCTCCCGAATCCGCAAAGCCGCAGAGCTTTTTATCAAGGGCTAGGATTCCCTGTCGCAAAGAACGGTTAATGAAATCGGGAAATACCTTTTCTATATCGCAAAAAACAGCGCTTGGTTTTACTGTCGGCTCACATATCGGCTGAACTCGTGTTTTATACAAATATTCCCCAACCGTGCATACGGGAACGCCATTACCCTTGGCGGCGTTATAAGCGGCCGCTTCAATATCTCTTTGCAGCTCTATTCCCGAGAGAATTTCTTGGTCAAGGTCCTCGGGTAAGACCTCTGTAAGCACCGCACTGTTTGCGTTTTTACCGTCACGAGCCGAGAAGCTCATTCCGTTTACCGCAATCCTTCGGTCTTCGCTTGAGGCGTTTACCACATATCCTCCCGGACACATACAAAAGGTATAAACACCTCTGCCGTTTTCCAGATGAACAGCAAGTTTATAATCAGCGGCGTTAAGAGCAGGATGCTCTGAAAAATCACCGTATAAGGCTCGGTTTATAAGAGATTGCGGATGCTCGATTCGAAGGCCCACTGCAAAGGGCTTTTTTATCATATTGATACCAATGTCACGAAGCATATAAAAGGTGTCTCTAGCCGAGTGTCCTATGGCAAGAATCAAACGGTCACAGGGGAGTTTGTATGTTTGGTTATTATTTTCAACTAAAATATCAGAAATACCGCCCTCAAAAAGTTCGATTTTATTAAGCTTATGAGAAAATCTTATTTCTCCTCCGAGGCTGATTATCTCTTGCCTTATATTTTTTATAACAGTTGCCAGAATATCGGTTCCGATATGCGGCTTTGCATCGGTAAGGATTTCTTTTGGCGCACCGTTTTGGACAAACAATCTTAAAACCTCTCGGCAGCGGACATCCTTAATGCCTGTTGTCAGCTTACCGTCCGAAAAGGCTCCGGCGCCGCCCTCTCCGAACTGAACATTAGAAAGGGGGTTAAGCTCTTCGCCCGACCAAAAGGCATCAACATCCTGTTTTCTTGAGTCAACATCCTTGCCCTGTTCTAAAACAATGGGGCAAAGACCCGCCTTGGCTAAGGTGTATGCCGCAAAAATACCCGCAGGGCCAAAGCCAACGATTACAGGACGGTTGAGGGACCTTTTATCGCAGATTTTATAGGAATATGTTTCTTCCTTATACAGCTTTGAATTTTTGATCTTCTTAAGGGCTGCGGCTTCATTTTCAACCTCAATTAAAACCGAACAGCAAAAATGCACATCGCTCTTACGTCTGGCATCTACACTCTTTTTGAAAAGGGTTGCCGAAAGTATTTGGACGCCTTTAAAGTTAATGGCAGATTTAAGATTATTAAAATCTGTATCAAGAGGAAGTCTTAGGTCAGATACTAAAATCATAAATAGTCTACCGCACTTTCTCCTGCGATTATTCCCGAGCTCCAAGCCCAAGCAAGATTATAACCGCCGCAATCTCCGTCGATATCAAGGATTTCTCCCGAACAGAAAAGTCCATTTATCTTCTTTGACATCATAGTTTCACAGTTAAACTCTTTTGTAGAAAGACCGCCTGCGGTTACTTGTGAGTTCAAAAAGCCCGTATTTGACAGAACCTTAAAACGCAAACCTTTAAGTGCGGTTGCAAGTCTGACAGCGTCCTTATCTGATAGGGTAGAAACACTGTCAGAGAGCCTGTATCCGCAGTATTTAAGAACAACCTGTCCAAGCCTTTTATTGAGAAAGCCTGTAAAAAAGTCTTCAAGATTTCGGTCAAAAAGAAGGGAAATTCTCCTTTTCAGAGTGGCGGTTAAGCTGTCACAATCGGTGTCGGGATAAAGGTCGAGAGAAACCTCATATTTTTCATCATCACGGGCGCTCTGACGGGAAATCTGCAGAATTGCGGGACCCGAAAGACCGTAATCGCAGAAAAGCACCTCATCGGTATTACTGCAAAAGGGCTGACCCTTGCGAATAAGGGTTGCCTTTGCGTCAACCTTAATGCCCTTGAGTTGCTTTACAAAATCAGTTTCGGTCTTAAGCTGAACAAGAGAGGGGGTAGCCTTAACCGCAGAAAATCCCATATTCTTTAAAATACGGAAAACCGAGCCGTCACTGCCGACCTTTTCTCCTCCCGAGAAAAGACCTGTTGCAACAATTACAGCTTTAGCCGATATCTTCATATTATCTAATGTAAGGGTGAAATCGGAGGCCTTTTTTATGTCGGTTATTTTACAGTTTAATACGGTTTCAATACCAAGCCGCTCACATTCAAAGCGAAGAGCGTCAACCACCGAGGAGGCCTGTAGGGAAGCGGGGTAAACACGGTCGTTTTCGCTCACAAAATCAACACCGATAGACTCAAAAAAGCCTTTAACCTCCAGGTAACCGTATTTCCCCAGCGCAAATCGGCAAAAATCCTTGTCCTGTGAATGATAACGGTCGAGAGCAAGATTTTTGTTTGTAATATTACACCTGCCGTTGCCGGTTGTGATAAGCTTTTTGCCGACACGATCAAGCCCCTCGAATACGGTTACCCGAAGAGTGTTGTTTTTTCGTTTTGCGGCAATAGCGGCAACAAGGCCTGATGCACCGCCGCCGATTATTGCAATATCGGTAATATACTGCATAACTTACTCCTAAAATTTAAATATTATACCTGCTAAAGCGCCGATTGCAATGTAAACAATAGGGTGCTTTTTAAATTTTAAAACCCCGAAAACCGTGAGGGCAAAGAGGATAATTGCCTTTATATTAACAATTTCTGTAAACTGTGTTGCTGAAAAATTAAAGAAAAGGGGTGTAGCGACACCAATCAGAGTTACAACAAGCATACCGATAACGGCAGGGCGGAGTGAATAAAAGGTGTTTCGAACAATTGTGTTGTCCTTGAATTTCTGCAAGAAACCTGCAACTATCAGCACTACGATAACACTTGGTAAAACAAGAGCGAGGGTTGAAACTATTCCACCGAGGATTCCGAGAAAGGCTCCCCCCTCGGCAAATCCCGCCTGATATCCGGCATAGGTTGCCATATTGACCCCGATAGCACCGGGTGTAGACTCGGAAATTGCAATCATTTCGGTCAGTTCCGCTTCGGTAAACCAGTCATATCTCCTTGCAATATCCTGTAAAAAGGGTATTGTGGCAAGACCACCGCCTATTGCAAAAAGCCCCGTTTTAAAGAATTCAATAAAAAGATGTAAAAAGGTCATCAGTTTTTGCCCTCCTTATTCTTTTTATCAATTATCGCCTTAAATACAACGCCTATGACGCCTGACGACAAAATGATAATAATCGGGGAAACCTCAAAGAAAAAGGAAAGCGCAAAAGAGGCAAGAGCAACAACTACCGTAAAGATATCCTTAATTCCTGTCTTGGACATTTTTATAACAGCCTGAATTATAAGTGCGCATACAGCAACACTTATTCCTGCAAAGGCATGTTTAACAATGGCGTTTCCCGCAATCATCTGAAGGACAGATGCAAGTAATGTAATTATGATAAGGGAGGGGGCAACGACACCGAGTGTTGAGACTATACCGCCTAAAATGCCTTTACGCTTAAAACCGATAAAGGTTGCGACATTAACGGCTATTACACCGGGGGTGCACTGGCCGACGGCATAATAATCCATTATTTCGTCCATTGTGACATATTTTCTTTTATCAATAAGCTCACGCTCAAGCATCGGGAGCATAGCATAACCGCCACCGAAGGTCAAAATTCCAATTTTGAAAAAACAGGTGAAAAGCGTAAAAAGTTCTTTCATTATAATTTAGTTACCTCACATACAGTAAGAATTTCTTGTTTTACAAAAAAGCTAAACTCATAGCCGTCATATATGAGTTTATATATTCGGTTTTCATCCTCTTGGTAAGCGGGACGAGGATCTTCGGCTAAAATATCCCTTATTGACGATAGGGTATCTTCGGGAAGAAAGGTTGCAATATCGGTCGGTATTGTGACCGAAACTTTGCGTTTCTCCACACTGTCGGTAAATGAGCCGACTGCATCGGGATAGGAATCGGCATATGCCAGATACGGCTTTATATCATATATCGGAGTGCCGTTTAAAAGGTCTGCTCCGCTTATATGAAGAACAGGCCCCATCGGTGTGTCGAGTTCCACCTTTTCGAGCTTTACGCAGGAAAGGCCGAGAGGGTTAGGTCTGAAGGGAGAACGGGTTGCAAAGACGCCCGTTCTTTTGTTTCCGCCAAGTCTTGGCGGTCTGACAGTAGGAGACCACTGATCACGGACTGCCTTTGAAAATTCCCAGATAAGCCATATGTGAGAATAGCCCTCAAGATCCCTGAAGGCTTCTTTGACTCTGTATTCGGGTTCAAATACTATGGTGGATTTTACCGAGGGCGCAAGGCCGCTTTGACGTGGGATCCCAAATTTATCGGTAAAGCCGTTTTTTATTTCGGCAATTTTCTTAAGCTTCAAAAGTGCGCACCTCTAAAACTTTTTTAACAGGCGGTTTAGTCGGGATACCGGAAGACCGACAACATTAAAATAGTCGCCCTTTATGCCTTCAATAAGTAACGAGGCATACCCCTGAATTCCGTAAGCACCTGCTTTATCGGTATATTCATTTTTATTGAGGTATTCCTCTATTTCGGCATCTGTAAGTTTGTGAAAGACTACCTCGGTGGTCTCTGAAAAACTTGCACTTTTGCCCTTTTTGAACACAGCGCAGCCGGTAATGACCTTGTGGGTTTTTCCCGACAGGAGTGTAAGCATTTGTTTGGCATGAGCTCGGTCTTTTGGTTTTCCTAAAATTATACCGTCTACTATTACTGCGGTGTCACAGCCGATAACTGTATCTTCGGGGTAATTAGCCGCTATAGCCGACGCTTTTTTTATTGCAAGATATTCGGGTACATTCTCTGCTAAAATACCACTTGGCACTGATTCGTCAACATTTGAGGGACAGATAAAAACATCGGAAGAAATAAGGGATATAAGTTCTTTTCTCCTCGGCGACGCAGAGGCTAAAATCAGCATTTTATCAGCTCCTCAAATTTGGGCAATGCACGTTTTATCATTTCGGTATCAACACAGTAGCTTATGCGGACAAACTCCTTGCAGCCAAAGCCCTCGCCCGAAACAACCAGAACATTTTTCTCCTTTGCCTTTTGGCTGAAGGCATTTCCGTCGCCGTTCGGTGCCTTAAGGAAGAGGTAAAATGCTCCGTCGGGAGCGGCGCACTCATAACCCATAGCAGTAAGGTTTTCGAGCAAGAGTCTGCGGTTTTCTGCATAGACCGTAAGGTCGGGGGTAACATCCACACATTCGGTAATAACCATTTGCAAAAGAGAGGGGGCGCAGACATAACCGTAGGCACGGCCCGAACCTGCAACTGCAGCATAGACCTTTTCTGCGTTATCGGCAGTATGGGGTACAAACACATAACCAAGACGCTCTCCCGGGAGGGAAAGAGATTTTGAATATGAATAGCAGACGATAGTGTTTTTGTAAAGACAGGGTACATAAGGCACTTCGGCTTCGGTGTAGACAAGCTCTCTGTAGGGCTCGTCGGAAATGATGTAAATGGGATGACCGTATTCTTCGGATTTTTCGGTAAGTATCGATGCCAATTCTTCAATAGTTTCCCTTGAATATATAACACCTGACGGATTATTGGGAGAATTGATTATGACCGCAACTGTTTTTTCGGTAATAGCCTCTTTTAAAAGGTCAAATCTTATCTGGAAAGATTTTGTGTCGGCAGCAACAACCTTGAAGTTTGCACCTGCACCCTCAACAAAGACCTTATATTCGGGAAAGTAGGGAGCAATAGCGATTATCTCGGAAGAACCGTCATCATCGGCAAGTGCCCTGAAGGAGCAGCAAAGAGCCGCAGCGGCACCACAGGTCATATAAATACTATCGGCCTTCGCATCAAAGCCAAAGCGTCTTTTTATACTGTCAGCAATGGCAGCCCGAACAGCCAGGGAGCCTTGCGCACTTGTATAGCCGTGAATTGAAACGGGGTCACACTCCCGAATTATTTTTGCAAAAGCATCGGTTACCGCCTTGGGCGAAGGAACACTGGGGTTACCGAGTGAAAAATCGAAAACATTTTCACTTCCTACAAGCGCAGACTGCTTCTTACCGTATTCAAAAAGCTCACGGATAGCAGACCTTGCGCTTCCAAGACCATACATTTTTTCTGAAATCATTAAAATCTCTCCTTAAGATCTATTTTTCTGATTAAAAGTGCGCCGCCGATGCCGATTACAGCACCGGTAACACAACCAACAATTATAAGTGCGGGAAGGTAGTAGATGATTTGGACTGTCTCCATTAAAAACCCTGCAACCGCAATCTGTGCGACGTTGTGAGAAACACCGCCAATTATACTGACGCCTGTTTCAGAAAAGAACTTCAGTCTTTTAAAGATTATCATCAGAAGAAGACTAAAGACCGCCCCAGCAAGACTGTAGCCAAGGGTAAGCAGATTTCCAAAGAGCAGACTTGAAAGGAACACCCTTAATAAGGATATTAAAAGAGCAGACCTTGTATCAAGCTTATAAAGGGCAAAAACTATTATTAAATTTGCAAGGCCGATTTTCACACCCGGTACAGCAATAAAGGGCGGTATCAAAGCCTCAATGTATGAAAGTATCATTGAAAGTGCGGTCAAAAGACCGATAAGTGTAATTTTTTTAATATTTTTCATTGCACAAAATCTGTGTTTGGTTCCTCTTTGGAACTCACTGTTATGACCGTTTTGTTGGGTAGGCAGACGAGAGTTTCGCCCTGCTTGCTTACCTTACCTTGATGAATGCATAGCTTGTCGGGACAGGATGCATCTTTTATGTAGGCTTCTCCGTTTTGTATTATAAGCAGATTATAATCCTCTTCATCGCCGATTTTTATCTCGGTGTCGGTATCAAGCGGCAGGGTAGTAACGGTTTTTCCGTCTTTTTGTATGGTTACAAAGCTGCCTTTTGGAAATATTAAACCGATTATGAAAAAAACCGCAACGGCTACGATTAAAATCGAAGCCGTTAAAATAATATCATTTTTAAATTGCTTTAAAAGAGCAGTTTTCTTCATAACAGGTTTAATCCGCTGCAGCCTGAGGGCTGCAGCGTTCCTTTTTTAGTATTTTTCGTGATTTGAATCCTTAATACAACCTGTAGGACAGACCTTTACACATTCTCCGCAAGAGGTGCATTTTTCATAATCTATTCTGGCAAGGTTGTTTTCAACATGAATAGCATCGTGAGGACAGGTCTTTTGACACTTCATACAGGCAATACAGGCAACATTGCACTGTTTTCGGGCAATGGCGCCCTTTTCCTTATTACTGCATTTTACCGAAACGGTCTTTACAGCATCTTTAAGGGTAATTATATTGTTTGGACAGGCCTTTGCGCAAAGAGTACAGCCTGTACAACGGGAGGGGTCAACACGAGCAATAGAATCAATAATGTGAATTGCATCATATTGGCAGACGGCGGTACAGTCTCCAAAGCCCAGACAGCCGTAGTTGCAGGAGGAGGGACCTCCAAAGACCTGTTTTGCCGCTTTACAGGTTCCCGAGCCCTCAAAAATGGCAACATTGGGAGCATTTTCACAGTTTCCGTTGCAGTGAACAAAGGCTACCTGTTCAACTACATTTGCAGGGGCAACTCCGAGGATATCGGCAATTTCCTTTGCGCAGGAGTCGCCGCCGGGTATGCAGAGATTTGTCTTTACCTTTGGGTTCTCTGCCAATGCCTTGGCATAACCATCGCAACCTGTATAACCACAGGCTCCGCAGTTTGCGCCCGGCAGGGCATCTCTGATTTTTATAAACTTTTCATCTTCCTTAACACCGAAAAGGGTTGCCGCAACAACGAGCATAACTGCGCAAAGCAGACCGATTGCGGTAACGGCGAGAGTAGCAATTAAAATTGGCATAATCGTTACCCTCCTTTAAGCAAAGATCGATTCGATAATTCCGCCGAAGCCTAAAAAGGAGAGGGCGACTATCGAGGCCGAGATAAGTGTAATCGGAACCCCTTCAAATGACTTTGGCGGCTTTGAAGCGGCTATTCTTGAACGTACACCCGCAAAAAGCACCATTGCGAGAAGGAAGCCTAAACCTGCGCCGAGTGAGGAGGCTAAAGACTCAAGGAAATTGTACTGGTCGGTAATATTGTTTTTACAAACACCGAGAACAGCGCAGTTTGTTGTAATAAGCGGAAGATATATTCCGAGGGATTTGTGGAGGGCGGGAATAAATTTCTTGAGAATAATCTCTGTTAACTGAACAAGTGCCGCAATTACCAGAATAAAGACTATGGTCTGAAGATACTCAAGGTCAAAAGAATTCAGAATATAATACTGAATCGGGTAGGTTGCGGCGGTTGCCAAAAGCATAACGAAGGTAACCGCAAGACCCATACCTACAGCCTGGTCGGTCTTTTTAGAAACGCCGAGGAAGGGACAAATGCCCAAAAACTTTGTCAAAACATAGTTGTTAACAAGGACAGAGGTCATTATAATTACGAGCATATTTTTAAAGAAATCCATAATTATTTATCCTCCTTTTCCTCGCCGTCACTATTATGACAGGCGTGTGCATTAGGACAACCTCTGCAGCTGAAATCGGATTTGGGCTTGTGGGATAGGAACTTATTTACGGCCGCAATAAGCAGACCGAAAACGAAGAATCCACCGGGAGCCTGTGCCAGAATCGGAATGGTGTAATCCTTAAGAAAAGGTATACTCATACCAAAGAAACTGCCTGCGCCGAAAACCTCTCTGATTGAGGCCATCAAGAAAAGCGCAAGTGTAAAGCCAACCCCCATACCCAGTCCGTCAATGACCGAGTCGACAACTCCGTTTTTAGAGGCGTACATTTCTGCTCTGCCCAGAATTATACAGTTTACAACTATAAGCGAAAGGAAGACTCCAAGCGCCGAGTAAAGTGCAGGGACGAAGGCGTGCATAACCATTTCAACAACTGTTACAAAACCTGCAATAATTACAATATACGAGGGGATGCGGACCTTTGACGGAATCACATTCCGCAGAAGTGAAATAACAAGGTTTGAGCCGACAAGCACAACCGTTGCGGCTACACCCATTCCTATAGCGTTTGTAGCGGTAGAGGTTATGGCAAGGGTAGGACAGGTGCCGAGAAGCAGTACCAGAACGGGATTCTCTTTTACTATGCCTTTAATGAAATTTTGCAATTTAGTCAATTAGAATCCCTCCTTTATTACGGCAAAAGCCTCTTTTATATCCTTTATGGCGACCTTGACCGCCTCGCTTGTTATAGTAGCCGAGGAAACCTGAAGATCTGAATCAGACAAACTATCAAGCTTCTTGTCCTTAATATTGTTTGAGTATTGCTCTGTTGCAATCTTGTCGCCGTAGTATGCGCTTTCCGTATGGGAAAGAACCTTAAAATCAGAAATCTGACCGTCCTTTGTCATAACGACGCATAACTTAATAACTCCGCCGAAGCCTATGGGCTGTGCGATTAAGGCATATTTTTCCTCGCCGCCGTCGGTTACTTTGTAAACGGCAGAAAGGGTTGAATTAGCGGTGTCAGGGATTACCGCCTCAAAAACGGCAGAGTCAGAGAACAAACTGCCAAGAGAACGAAGATTTCGCTTCTCAGACTTTTTGTATACAGGCTCAAGCGCCGACTGGGCAACCGCCTTTATTTCGGTATAAGCCTCATCGTCGGTCAGCTCGTTGCCGTCAAGGTCGAAAACACAGAAGGCCTTACCAAAGGCGTTTATTCCGATAGCAAGTTCGGTTTCTTGGACCTTTGCGGTAATGATATAACCGATATTATTTGACGGCGTATATGCCGCAGTAATTCTTGAATCGGTAGACTCCGGCAGATCGGCAGGGGAGAAATTATATGCGCCTGTTTTATCCTTTGTGTTGGGCATAATTTTATCATAAATGGCGGCAAGCTTTTGTGCACTTCCCGGTTCAACTGCGCCTAACTGGGCAAGAAGGGTATAAGCATCGTCAATAGCGCCCTTAATGGCTGCAGAGGAATAGGTAGCACCTGCAAGCATATCAGAAGTAGAGGAGTCTTTTCCCTTGTATAAGGCTTGAAACTCACCCGCAGTGCCCTTTGTTTCTGCGTAGTTTATAAAAGATATATCGGTTATCTTTCCGTCTGCGCCGATGCCAACCACCATTTCAATGGGTGATTTGCTGAAGGAGGACGAGGCGGTCAGTTTAAAAGCATAACCGCTTCCGCCGATGTCCTTTTTGGCTTCAAGAACAGAATCGGGAAATTCACCACTTAAGGTCTCAAAGTCGGTTGCATTGGGTAAAACAGTAAAATATGCCTCATTAGCGGCATTTGATTTTGCCTCTTCAATTATAGGCGCAGTAATCGTATTTACCGAGGAAAGTGAGAGGGCAACCACCAGGCAAATACTACAGAGAACGATTACACTTTTAATTGAATCATTTTTCATTAGTTTTTGCACCTCCCGAACGGTCTTGTCGCAGTCCAGTTATTTATATATGGGGTCAGAATGTTCATAAACAGGATTGCATATGAGGCGCCCTCAGGTAAGGTTCCAAAGCGACGGATTAAGAAGGTTATAAGTCCGCAACCGAAACCGAATATAATTTTGCCCCACGAGGTTGTGGGAGAGGTTACATAGTCGGTTGCCATAAATATAGAACCGAGGAGAAGTCCTCCCGAAAGAATCTGGAAAAGAGCATATTCATAGAAGATAAAGCCCTCGGGTGCAAGGATAAGACTCATTACAAAAACCGTACCTATAAAGGTAAGCGGAATATGAAGAGAGATAACCCGTCTTGCAACAAGGTAGATACCGCCGATTAAAAGTGCCAGTGAACAGGTCTCTCCGATACAGCCTCCTGTTCTTCCGAGGAAGAGGTCCGAAAGCTCAAAATCAGCAACCGATGTGGGATCCGAAAGCCAGGATAAAGGGGTTGCGGTTGCAACGAGGTCGGAACCAAAATAAAGAGCATCTTTCACAGGGGCGGTCCATCTTGACATACTGCTCGAGAACGAAACAATAAGAACAATTCTGGCAGTAACGGCAGGATTTGCAAAGTTCATGCCTATTCCGCCGAAAAGCTGTTTTACAACTATTATGGCAAAAATACTGCCTATAACCGCCTGCCACAAGGGAATGGAAACGGGGAGATTAAAGCCTAAAAGCAGTCCGGTGACCACAGCCGACAAATCACTTATGGTAACAGAGCGTTTGCAAAGTTTTTCGAAAAGAAATTCTGCAAGAACCGAGGAAGCTACACATACTGCGCACACAACCAAAGCCCTTAATCCGAATATAAAGAAAGAGGCGATAAGCGCAGGTAGGAGTGCAATAATTACATCAAGCATTATAGATGAAGTCTGGGTTTTGCCCTTTATGTGAGGGGATACTGATATAACAAGCTTATCCATTACTTATCAGCTCCTTTCAGCTTTTCCTGGTGTTTGCGAAGGGCGGCCTTTGCTAACTTGTGATTTTCAACAAGAGGTCTGTTTGCAGGGCAAACATATGAACAGCAACCACATTCCATACAAATATTTATTCTGCGCTTTTCGAGCAGGTCATAATCACGAAGAGCATAGGCTCTTGCAAACTCTAAGGGCATTAGATTCATTGGACAGGCTCTTACACATCTTCCGCAACGAATACAGGTAGTAGGCTCGGGCAGATGTGCATCGTTCTCATCAAAGGCAAGGATTGCGTTTGTATTTTTAAGTATGGGAGATTCAATACTCTTGACCGCAACACCCATCATGGGACCACCGTACAACAATTTTGCGGGATTCTTCTTAAAGCCGCCGCAGAAGTCAAATACATCCCTCATCGGAGTGCCGACGGGTACGGTAACGTTCATAGGAGTTTTAACAGCGCTGCCGTCAACCGTTATTGTCTTTTCAACGAGAGGAATACCCGTTTTTGCATATTTCGCGATAAAAGCAACCGTTGTGACATTCAGTACAATACAGCCAACGTCAATGGGCAGTTTTCCCTCGGGAACAATCTTCCCGGTGCAGCTGAATATAAGAACCTTTTCTCCGCCTTGCGGATAGACAGAGGGAAGAACCTTTATAGTTACTGCAGAGTCAGATTCGAGCGAACGCATTGTCGAAATAGCATCAGGCTTATTGTTTTCTATGCCGATAATAAATTTCTTAACATTAAGATACTTTTTAAGCAAATCTATGCCTTGGCGAACAAGCTCGGTATTGTCAAGCATGGTACGGGTGTCACTTGTAATATAAGGCTCACATTCGGCAGCGTTTATAACAACCTCTTCAATTCTGGACAGGTCCTTAACATCAAGCTTTACAGCGGTGGGGAAACCTGCACCGCCAAGACCGACCACGCCGCTTTTTCGTAATGCCGTAATAAAACTGTCATAATCGTCTATTTTGGGCGGAACACAGGACTCACATAGGGTCATAAGTCCGTCAGACTCAATGGTTACAGCCTCGGTCTGCGCTCCTGTTGAAGTCCATATGCTTCCTATCTGGGTAACCTTACCCGATACGGATGCATGGATATCAGAGCTTACAAAGCCTGAGGCCTGTCCGATTACCTGTCCAACCGTTACAGTATCGCCAACCTTAACCGCAACCTTTGCTGGTGTGCCGACATGCATATTCATAGGGATAGTAACCTTACCGACCGATGTCATTCTGACAGGGGCCGAAGCGGCTGTGTTTTTGCGGTGCGGCAATCTGATGCCGCTTAACCTTTCTGCCATATATCTTACCTCATAAAATTTTATAATAAATTATTATATAATATTAGGATAATTTTGTCAATTAAAGCATACCCTTCCACCTTGTTAAGTTTCTGTCAAAGAGATACTATATTATTCCTCATATATCAAAGTTTTTACATTCGCAGCCTAAAAATACAAAACTGAGATTGATTAAACTGTAGAAAACGGTCGGAAAATATGATAAAATTACCATACAAAGCAATTTAAGACAAGGGGTTTGGCCGTGTTAGTCTTTTATTTAAGCCTTATAGATAACGATGAAGATAAAACAAAATTCAGACAGTTATATGAAGAGTACAGCAAACTTATGAAGTATTCTGCTTATTGCATGTTAAAAGATGAATTTTTGGCGGAAGATGCAGTTCACGAGGCGTTTATCAGGATTTCCAGACATATGAATGGCGTTGAAGAAGTATTTAGTCCCAAAACACGTAATTTTGTCGTTAAAATAGTTAAGAACATCTGTCGTGATATGATGAAGGCTGGGAAAAAGTATCAGTGTATCAGCTATGATGAGGAATATGATCAGGATTTCAGACCTTATACCAAGATAAAGTATAATCTGGAGGAGATAGAGTTTTCCGCCCTTATCGCAAAGATAAAGGAGCTTCCCGAAATATACAGAGATGTTCTTTTGCTTAAATTTCATCAAGGCTTTTCCGACAGAGAAATTGCTGATCTGCTCGGAATTACATATGCCGCAGTACGCAAGAGGGTAGAACGAGCAAGAGAGTTGCTGGAATATTCTCTGCGAGAATGGAGATAACAATGTTCAATTCACAGAACAACCTGTCAATACTTAAAAAGGCTTTGGCTGTAATAGCTGAAGAGGAGGAAGCGGCGCTTCCCGCCGATAGTGAGGTCTCTCACATTACCTTTTCCAAGGAATTTGAGATAAAGATGGAGCGGCTTATAAAACAGCAAAAACGTTCCTACTATTCCCTTATAAATACCGTCGGAAAACGGGTAGCCTGTGTAATTATTGCGATTATCCTTGCCATAACCACCGCAACCTTCAGTGTAAAGGCACTGCGTGAGGCGGTAATTAACTTCCTTTTAGAAACCTTTGAAAAATTCTCAACCGTAAGCTTTAATGAGGAAAGCAATGATTTTATTGACACCTATTATGCCCCCACATATATACCGCAGGGGTATGAACTTAAGCAGGCTGAAAAACTCGCAACATATCACAGGTTGCAGTATGTATCTAAAAACAGCTACATATATTTTTCTCAGAATACAAGAGATAATTATTTAGTATATTTGGATACAGAAGATTTCGGAAAAGAGATTTTAACAGTTTCTGGTTTGGGTGCATATATTTTTGAAAAGGAAAACAAAACTGTGTTGTTCTGGAGCGATAATAAATACGGGTATACCATAACAGCAACAGAAAGGTTATCTAAAGAAGAAATGATAAAGATAGCCGAATCTGTCAAGTCAGAGTAAAATTTTGTCACATTTTGTCAAAAAACTCTGTTGTATTCTTTTGAAGGAAACCAAAATATAGGAGGCTTGATTTATGATTAAAAAGATTATGAGTGTTTTTTTGACGCTCCTTATACTTGCTATTGTACCTCTTAGTATTAGTGCAGAAACCTCTGTGCAACCACGGTATAGTTATATAATGAGCCATTCCACATCTCTTGTAATTAAGGATGATATTGCAAATTGTGAAGGTTATGTTGATGGAGATACATATGTAACCTCAGTAAAGATGACCTTAACCCTTCAGAAAAAGGTGCTCTGGTGGTGGGATGATATTATAGAATGGAGTGACATTACACCAAACAGCACACTTTCAATGTCAGAAAGCACCTCGGTCGGCAGCGGTACCTACCGTGTAAAAATGTGGGCACGTGTCTGTGCCGGCAGCGCTGCCGATGAGGAAATTGAGTGCTATAGCGGAGAAAAAACAAATTAAATGTCTTAACCGATAAGAACAGTTTTTAAAAAATGTTTCCTTCACTGTTTTATAAATTATCGGTAAGCAAAAAAGCCTACCCCGTTTTTACGGGTAGGCTGTCTCTCTCGAATCAAGGACCGTAGAGTTTTCTTCGGTCCTTGATTTTTTGGTCATAGGCAGACCGTCTGGTGTTTTTTTACACAGTTACATAGTATCGCAAGAAACTCTGATACCGTGGGCGGCGCTGAAAGAGGATATCCTGCAATTTCGCTAAATCTTTCACGACGGTATTTCCAGGCGTGAAAAATAACAGTGCGGATATTTCTTTCAATATTATGTGTGTTGCAGCCAAAGGCTTCTGCAACAGGCGGATATACGCTCTTCATAACGCTGTGGAGCAAGGATTCATTCATTAAAATGAGTTTACAAGCAGTTATGATATATTCATATCCTATATAATTTCTTGTAATCGACAAAGAATGCAGAAGCTCGTGGATTTGCGATTCCATTCTATTATCCTCCTTATGTAAGATTTTCAACATTACAACGACTAAAGCAAATAAATTTGCTAATTCATTGACATTTATCGACTTAATACGACGGGTTAAAAAAGTTGTTCGGTTAGTTTATATAGAGAAAACTTTCTAAATTATTTTGTCACAAGAAGGTGCCTTTTTTCGTCTTAATAGTCAGAAAGTAATTTCGGAATTTTAAAGAAAGAAGGGATATTTTTATGAAAAAAATCACATTTAAACTGTTGGCATTGACTCTATGTCTTGCAATGGTATTGACAGTGCAGCCTCTTCAGGCCATCGCTTTGCCAGTATCGGAAGACGATGCTGCAGTTGGGTCAGAAGCCGTGACAGAAGCAAACGGTAAGGAAGAGGCTTATATACTCAAAGAAATTGAAGAAAAGCGTGAAGAAAATGTTAAGCATTTTCTTATGAGTGACGGCAGTTATATGGCTGCTCAGTATGATATACCCGTTCATTTCCGTGATGAAGAGGGCGACTGGCAACAGTACGATAATTCATTAAGGGAAAATGAATCCCTTCAGGAAGAGCTTATCAACAAAAAGAGTGACATAACGGTGGGACTTAGCAAAAAAGCCAAGCAGAACAAGCTGGTTTCTATCGTTGTCAATGGTTATGACATTTCTTGGGGATTTGAAAAGGCCAACAATAGTCCTGTTGAGTATAGCGATACCAATTCTGATTCTGATTCTCTCACCGAGCTTGAAAACATAACCGAAGAGGTCTGGTATCGCAATGTTTATAAAAATGTTGACCTTCAGTATTTTATTACGCCCACAGGCATTAAAGAAAACATAGTTTTAAAGAATAAAAATGCTCAAAATGAGTTTACCCAGAACTATAAAATCGGTTCATTAAAAGCAGTTCAAGTTGATTCTAAAACCATTGAGCTTTGTGATGCTGAAAACAATGCAATATATATAATAAAAGCGCCCTTAATGACCGATGCAGCGGACAATAAGAGCGATGCTGTGAGTTTGTCTATCATAAAGAATAACGGCAACAACTTAACCGTCAAAATTATTGCAGATGCCGAGTGGCTTGGCGCCGAAGAGCGTGAATTTCCGGTATATGTCGACCCGTGGGTAGAAAAACCCGGCGAATACAATTTTAAGACAGACTGTTATCTTAAAAAATCCAGTACAGGTAATGTTACAAGAAATGTAGGTGCGCGCCATACCTATGTAGGTATGACATCGGAAGGTACAACGCGAACATATATGAAAATAAATTTGCCTGAATTGAATGAAGCAGATGTTGTTACTTCGGCAGTATTTGCGCTTGTTCCGTATCAAAACTCTCTAATGGGAGACGGCATTTATAAAGTGGATGCTTATCAAATAACACAGGATTGGACGACTGCTACAGTAACGTTTGATCATCCGCATGATACCAATGTTTTGGATTATTGTCTTATTGATAATACAGATCAAAACTACGCTATGTGGGATATAACTCGAACCGTAAAGAGCTGGTATGAGGGTGGAAACAACTATGGTATTATGCTGAGAGGAAGCGTTGAATCGGGCATAGTAGGACGTAGGTTCTTTAATGATAAAAACAATGACGAAGATGTACGGCCGATATTGAACTTATATTATATAAACACGGTTGGTCTTAATGATTACAACAGCTATAAGACCTACGATAATGGCGCTTACGGTACGCTCAATCTTAACGAGTACCGTGGCACGATAACCTATACCTTTTCGGATATTGCGTATAGTGGAAATCTTCTCAATTCCAACATATATCATGTTTACAATTCCGAGTGGGCAGGTAATTGGACTACCTTTGGCCGTGGCTGGAAACTGAATATTTCCGAGAAACTCACTCATATGCTGGGATATCCAAATTATTCCGCCGATTATCCGTACCGCCTGACTGATGAAGATGGCACTGATATATATTTTAAGTCTACCGACACACAAAATGTCTATAAAGATGAGGTGGGCAGGGGTTGGACGCTTTCGCAAAATGGCACAGGCGACTGGAAGTTTACACTCGAAGACAAAAATGGCAACAAAAAGGGATATGATTACCATGGAAGACTTAGAAAAATCAAAGATATCCACGGTAATGAGTTGACAATTACATATCCAAGCGATGATTTTTCTGTTCCTGTAAGCTCCATCACAGATTCAAGCGGTAGAGTAACGTCCTTTACCTACAACAACGGATTATTGAGCAAAATTACAGATCCGGACGGCAGAGAGATAAGTTATGTTTATGACTCTGATGGTTATCTTGTTCGTGCAGAGAGATATGACGGCATTACACAAGAGTTTATAATGAGTAATAGTAGGTTACATCGTTCAAGTATCGGCGAAAGCGACCTCGTTATTAAATATCATGGTGACGGCACCTGTCAATCTCTTGCAACCGCCCCAAAAAACTCTGACGGCAACAGATTTTTATATTGGGAAAAAATTAGCCAGTCTACAAGAATAATAACACATCAAGGCCCCAGCGAGGATATTAGCGCTCAGGATAGACTGCTCGAATACTGTCTTTTCAATGAACAGGGACAGAAAACAACCTCCTACTTCAAAAAACCGAACGGTGAATTTGTAGGAGAAATTGAATCTTCAACATATATAAAAGCAAATAACAACGTTCGAAACAACAATAAGATAGATAGAACAAGCTCAACAGTATCTTCGGTAAATCTGTTGTCTGACGGAAGCTTTGAAGTCGGCGGTTCGTGGAACACTATCTATTGGGATTCTCACACCGATACAGCGGCCTTTTTTGGAATTGAGACTAATTCGGAAAACGCCTATATGGGTCAGGATTGCGGTAGAATTACCTTTAATGCACCAAGTCAGAGGACTGTCAGCTTCTTCCAGAATATTGCAAGTTTGAAAGAAGGGGCGACATATACCTTAAGCGGTTATGTCAAAACCGAAAATTTGCAAGGCACACAGGGTGCGTTCGTTTCTGCGACATCATACTATAAGGCAGGCGGTCATAACGGTAGCGTTTATTCTGATTTTATTCTTGGAACTACCGAACCAGAGGTGGATAATGGCTGGAGACGCATAAGCCTTACTTTTACGGTTCCTTATAATATAAGCTATGTTCAGATTCATACAGGCATTCGTCCAGGCACACAAGGCACAGCGTGGTTTGACTGTATTCAGCTTGAAGAGGGCAATGAGGTCAGTGACTATAACCTAGTTGAAAACGGCGGCTTTGAACGTAATGACGGATGGAGACTTACGGAAATTGAGTCTATCGATGGTATTTCATCAGAACAGAAACTGTTCGGGGACAAAGCATACAAATTTACCGGTAATTATTCGAAAACCAAGAATATTTACCAGGTAATAGATATCTACGGAAGTAAAGACGACGTATATATTTTCAGTGCATGGTCAAAAGCTGCTGCTGCACCCGATGTTTTGGATGACGGTAGGGTCTATCAGATTGAATGTATGATAAGCTATACTGATGGCTCAGTAAAGTGGACAGGCGCCATAAAACCAAGCACATTTATTACTGATTGGCAATATGTATCGGTTCCTGTAATCGTAAAGAAAGAAGATAAACAACCTACTTCTATAACGATTTATATAGAGTATTATCGCAACCTAAATGTTGGTTATTTCGATAACATCAGCCTTGTTAAAGACAACTCTCAAAGCTATGTTTACGATGAGAACGGCAATGTTACAAATGCTATTTCTGCTGCAAATCAATCAAGCAGTTTTCAATATTCGGATAATGAAGTGGTTAAAAGTGTTGCGTCTACAGGACATAAGTATTATAATACTTACAGTAGCAGTAATAAGCATCTGCTTATAGCAAGCTATGCTGACGGTATATCTTATAAGTTTAATCACGATTCAAAGGGTAATATCACATCTGCAACAGCACTCAGCAGCGAGATTGTTGACGGTGGAGTATATGCTTTTAGAACTGCTTATTACAATGGTGCTGTAGATGTTCGTTTCGGCGAAACTGCTGACGGAACCATATTATTGAATTGTGAGCGCAATAATGCTATAAATCAAAGCTTCACAATAAAGAAAGTTTCCTCAACCGATTATTACACAATCCATCCCGGGAACGTACCTGAAAAGGTTTTAGAGGTTGCGAACAGCGGAACCGTCAACGGCACAAAGGTGTGTATCGCTACCTATACGGGCGCTGCGAATCAGCAGTTTAAATTTATTCCTAACGGTAAAGGCACCTATCGTGTCGTACCTCGTCATGCTGAAAATATGTGTTGGGACACCTGGGCGCCCTCAACTCCCCAAAGCTATAACGCATATATTGAAATCTGGACAAATTACGAGGCGGACAGCAAGGGCTTTGTATTAGAGCTTCTTGAAGCGGGTGACTCCACCCTTAAGATGCAGTCTTCTGCTACTTATACAGAGTCGGGTCAGTATACCAATACCGTTACAGACACTCTCGGTAACACCGTAGACTATGACTATGATGAGCAGAAGGGCGAGCTTATTTCGGTTACCGATGCCAAGGGTAATAAGACTTCATATATCAACAGTTACGGCGCCCAGAGTGTATCTACTGTTTTTGCAGATACTGATAAAGACGGTGTTTTGGATGATTCAGAGTCCTTTGCTAAGTACACATCATCAAAGGGTCTGCTCGAAAAGGTAGAGAGCAACAATAACACCTATGCCTTTATTTATGATATCTACGGCAACCGTACAAAGACAAAGGTCGGCGACAGCACCCTTATAGACTATATCTACAACGCTAATAATGGTAAGCTGAATTCGGTAGTTTACGGAAACGGCAGCACAACCTCATATCTTTATGATGACCTTAACCGAGTCAGCGAGGTAAATAAGGGCAGCGGTTATATCTACCGTTATACCTATGATAAAAAGGGTAATGTAACATCGCTGTTTGACCTTTATCGGAATAAAACCGTTAACTATGTTTACGATTCAATAGGCAGACTCATAAGTGCTCAGGTAAAGAACGGCTTCGGAATGCATCAGACCTATGATGCATATAACCGTATAAATAAGCTGACCTACACATATGGCGCAGATTCTCTTACCTACAGGTATAACTATAACGATAAAAACCTCATAGGAAGCGTAACCCTGCCGACAGGCAAAGCGTTAACAAACAACTATGACGGACTGAACCGCCTTGTGTCAAGGCAGATAGGCACAACGGCAGGTTTAACCTCAAGCTATACCTATAAAAACGGTGTAAACGGTACAACTTCTGCCCTTGTGGACACCTATACCACGGCAGAGGGCGTATACAGCTATACCTATGACGCTAACGGTAATATTCTTACAATTTCCAAAGACGGAGTACTGCTTGAAGCCTACACCTATGACAGTCTAAATCAGCTTAAGACC
>JAZSQK010000035.1:0-89920 GCA_045537915.1 Acutalibacteraceae bacterium | reverse complement strand
AAAGCAAATTTTGAAAGGAGGATGATGGTGTGAGAAAACTTTATAACGAGTTTTTCTACATCCCCAAGCACGGAAAAGTGCGTGAAAAAGTAATGCTCACCCGCATTGCAATGACCGTTACGATTGTAATAATGTGTCTTGCCGCAATGAGTATTACTGCATACGCCTATTTTTCTTACAATATCACCTCCGGCTCCAACATTATAAAATCGGCAAGTTTCTATACCGACGTTACGGTTCAGATTACTGCCGAGGATGGAACCGCTGTAGATACAATAACAACTAATACAAGCGATCATAAATCTCACAGTGCTGAATTATCGGCAAACAAAACATATACGATTACCGTAAAGCACAATGACCGTAGCACAGCTCAAACAGGTTTTGTAATCGTTACAGCTGAAGGATGTGAAACAAAATACCATACCCAGCAGCTCGGAAGAGATGGTGATGGTAACACCTATACCATTACCTTCAAACTTACGCCCGGTGCAAACACGGTTGTAACGTTCCGTTCCCATTGGGGTACTTCCACATATTACGGATACGCAGGTGATTCAGACAACAACATTGAGGAATATATACTTGATGGCGAAGATATAGAGTTGGTCATTAGTGGCTCAAAGCCAAATAAAGATTCCACTCAATCCGAGGACGCTACTGACAAGTCGGAAGAATCCACTGTAACTCCTTCCACAAACACTACAACCGGTACGGAGACACCCTCTACTCAAACTTCGGAGAGTACGACTACTCCCTCAACCGAGCCAAGCAGCACAACAACAGAGCCTGCGGCAACTGAGCCGGCAAGCATCGAAACAACCGCAGAAACCCAGTCTGTAACCGAAAATTCAGAAACTACAGGCACAACCACCACCGAGGCAAACGAATAATGAAGTTTAAGATATTTACCAAAATTTCCCAATTTTTCGGGGGGATACACCCTATCAGCGTTCTGAAAAGGAGGCTGACAGCGTGAATAACACCCCTAATACAGAAGAATTTGAGCGTTGTGTTATATGCGGTAAACTGACCTGCATTCCTATTTCTATGCCAGTTGATTGGCGTGTGAACTATGAAATTGGACTAGGACAGATATGTGCCAAGTGTGCTAAAAAAGAGCGAGAAGAAAAACTATTTGGAAGTAAGCTAAGCACGGAACAAATCCTGCAAGCTGTAGAACAATGCAAGAAAGAAAATAATAAATAATAATAAAGCTAAAAACACAGTTCTTTTATCAAAAAAGAGCTGTGTTTTTTCTATTTTCGCTCAAAAAAGTGTGTTTATAAAGCAAATATTCGCGGATTTTTTGTTTTTTCCGTTTTGTTAATGATTTCTTGAAACTAATAAAAAAGGTTACTTAATACTTTCCCGACAATCGAGCAAATGCTCAAATTTTGGTTGTCGGAAAGGATTTTAGTGGTGCTGAAAACATTAAAGTATTTATATCAGCATAAACATTATGTAGGTAAGGAGGGCGTATTATATGAAGAAAAATAAAACTGAATATATCGTAGTTAATTCGTTCTCCGAAATTAGTGAGGCCCAGCGCAAGGAAAAAATTAATAACTCAATCCGTACTCTTTGCGTTATGGATATTGAAAAATTATATGAATTAGATTATAATAATAGTGTTGCATTTCACGGCAGCACTCAGGACCTAAGTGGGAAGGAGTGCTTTGAAAATGCTAACTGAAATTGCGGATATTTATGTTCGCCTTTCTTCAGAGGATAGGGATAAGAAAAACAAGACTGACGAGAGCGAAAGTATCCAAAATCAAAAGACGATGCTAATAAACTACTGTACCCTGCAAGGATGGCAAATCAACGGCATTTACTGTGATGAGGATTACAGTGGTGCCGACGCTTCAAGACCTGCTTGGAATCAGGTGCTAAAAGACTGCGAAGAAGGCAGATGCACGATAGTTGTCTGCAAAACACAATCCCGTTTTTCACGTGATATGGAGATGATTGAACACTTCATTCACGGAAAGTTTCCCGAATGGGGTGTGCGATTTGTTGCGGTTGTTGATAATATTGATACCAATGTTAAAGGCAACAAAAAAGCCCGTCAGATTAACGGACTTGTAAATGAGTGGTATTTGGAAGAGTTATCGGAAAATGTTAAAGCAACTTTAAGTGTTAAACGAAAAAACGGCGAGTTTGTCGGCTCTTTTGCACCTTACGGCTATTTAATTGACCCCGATAACAAGAATCATTTAATTATTGATGAGGTTGCAGCGCCTACAGTTCAGCGGATATTCGATTTATATATCGGTGGACTTGGGTACATAAGCATTGCGAAAATATTAAATGATGAAATGATTCCGCCGCCTTGTGTTCACAAAAAGGAGCTTGGCTCTAAGTATTATAATGGCAATTATGAGAAGAACAATGCGCCTAGGACAACCTGGTCTGATTCGGCGGTATATGCAATTCTTCGCCGTTTCGAATACACAGGCACTCTGGTGCAAGGCAGACAAGAGGTTGTAAACTATAAAACGGGTAAGCGCCGTAAAAAGCCGCAAAGTGAGTGGGATATTGTCGAAGATACCCACGAGCCGATTATCTCAAAGGAAACCTTTTATAAGGCACAGGAGATTAGGTTATCACGTGGCAGAGGTCAAAAAATTCCAAGTGGCAGTTGTTATTCACTTGCCAAAAAAGTGTTTTGTGCTGAGTGTGGCAACACAATGTGGAAAATGAGCTATAAGCTGCGTGACGGAAGATACAACTACCTTTCTTGCAGAACTCGGAAAACCACTAACGGAGTTTGCCAAAACGCACACAGTATTCGTCTTGACGAGTTAGAGCAAATCGTAGTAGATGAAATAAATAAGTTGCTTGATAAATACTACGATAAAAAGCAGATTGGCAAGTTGGATGCGCCTAAAAGGAAAAAGAACGGCGCTAAAACCTTGCAGTCGCAGATTGCGGAGCTCGAAGAAAAGGTAAAGCGGAACGATAACCGAATGGCTCAAATGTACACCGATAAATTAGACGGTGTCATAAGCGTAGCGGAGTTTACAAAATACCGAGAAAGCTATCAAAAAGAATCCGAGGAAACAGAAAAACGCATCGAAATTTTGAAATCAAAGCTTGTAGCCCTATCGGGCGGCGAAGAAAAAACGGATACTAAATCGATACTTGAAAAGTACCGAAAAATTGACACTCTTACATTCGAGATAGCCGATGAATTTATAAGTAAAATATTCATTGGAAAGCTCAAAAAGGATGGCAAGAGAGAAATTAAAATTGAGTGGAAAATTTAGGCGTTTTCCACAGTAAAAAAACGACAAAATATACAGAATTACTAAAAAAGTATAGTATTAGCTAACTCAGCCCACGGCGGGTTTGACGGAGGGGCGGTTGCCGATGACGGAACTCCCGAAAAAGATATAAATTTAAGTATAGCATTAGAACTTGCAGAGCTGCTAAAGTTTCACGGGTATGAGGTCATTATGACCAGAACCGAGGATACAGGCACCGAGAATGACCCTACGGCATCTATAGCGGTCAGAAAAAAGAGTGATATGAATGAGCGGCTTAAGATAATAAACGAAAATCCCGAGGCTATTTTTGTGAGTATACATCTAAACAAGTTTACAACCTCGGCGGCAAACGGTGCACAGGTATTTTATTCGAAAAATCACCCCGACTCAATGCTGTTAGGCTCGTCGGTGCAAAACACCGTCAAAAACCTCCTCCAACCCGAGAACAAGAGGGCAATAAAGGCAGCTACCAAGAGTACATATTTGTTATACAACGCAAAAATTCCTGCCGTCATTGTCGAGTGCGGTTTTTTGAGTAACAAAAGGGAATTGGAGCTTTTAAAAAACGAAGTTTATCAGAAAAAAATGGCCTTTTCGGTGTTTTGCGGATTAGAGGAATATAGACGAACTATTTAAAATACAGGAGTAAGAAAAGTATGGCTTCAAAATTAAAAACCGTTTTTGTCTGTCAGCAGTGCGGATATCAGAGCCCAAAATGGAGCGGAAAATGCGGTCAGTGCGGCGAGTGGAACTCACTCATTGAGGAAGTGGTTTCCACAGCAAAGACCGAGACCTCTTATACTTCGGGTTTAGCACCTGTTAAGGCGGTTCCCGTAAAGGAGATTTCCTTTGAAAATGAACACAGATATAAAACAGGAATAGCCGAGCTTGACAGGGTATTGGGCGGAGGAATAGTAAAGGGCTCGGTCGCTCTCATAAGCGGAGACCCGGGAATTGGAAAATCCACCATACTTTTACAGATGTGCAAAACCATCAAGGATGATTTAAAAATTCTCTATGTTTCGGGAGAGGAATCGGCAGTTCAGCTTAAGCTTCGTGCAAACCGCCTGTCAGTCGGCAGGGAAAACCTTTTTATAATGGCAAACACCGATACACAGGCAATATGCGAATACATAAAGACCGAAAAACCCGACCTTGTTATGATAGACTCAATACAGACTATGAGGATAGCCGAGCTTTCATCCTCTGCGGGAAGTATTGTTCAGGTGCGTGAGTCCTCAAACATGCTTCTTAATACGGGCAAGAGCCTTGATATACCGATTATCATTGTCGGACATGTTAACAAGGGCGGAGATATAGCAGGACCAAAGGTTTTAGAGCATATAGTTGACACTGTTTTATACTTTGAGGGAGAGCGTAACCAGTCCTACAGAATTTTAAGGGCGGTCAAAAACCGTTACGGCTCAACAAACGAGATAGGCGTTTTTGAAATGACCGATAAGGGACTTTGTGAGGTCGAAAATCCGTCGGCTATGCTCCTTTCGGGCAGAATAAGCGGGGTTTCAGGCTCGGCAATAACCTGTGTCATGGAGGGCACCCGTCCGATTCTTGCAGAGGTTCAGGCGCTTGTGACCGCAAGTGGCTTCGGTAATCCGAGGAGAATGACCACAGGCTTCGATTACAACCGATTCAGTCTGATACTGGCGGTGCTTGAAAAGAGAGAGGGATTGTTTTTCTCAAACCTTGATGCATATTTGAATATCGTCGGAGGCTTAAGACTTGATGAAACCGCCGTAGACCTTGCGGTTGCTATGGCGCTTGTTTCGGGAGTAAGGGATACGGCAATCCCTGAGGATACTGTAATTTTCGGCGAGGTAGGACTGTCGGGAGAAATACGCTCGGTACCCAAAATAACCGAGAGGGTAAAAGAGGCGAGTAGACTGGGCTTTAAGCGGTGTATAGTCCCGAAGGCCTGTCAAAAGCAGCTTGACGGATTCAAGGACTCAATAGGACTTACCTTTGTCCGTACACTGTCCCAAGCGCTAAAAGAAATTAGATAAAAAAGCAGCCATCTCGGCTGCTTTTTTGTGTAATTTATTTGTTAATTCGTTTTCGGGCGAATTTTATACCCTCTCCCGCTGCCAGAGTTATTGCTGCCGAAAGCAGAATAACAAGCCAACCAATCCAGTTTGGAATAGTAAATGAAAGCAGAGAGCCGACGGGGGTAGCAATAAGAATAAGAATTATAAGCAATGAAATACCGCAGGCTATCGGCATTACGAGATTTTTAAGGGTTGATTTAACAAAAACGGTGTAGGTATGGCTGAGTGTAAATGCCTGAACGGTCTGACATATACCGAGTACTGCAAAGGCAAGAGTAGCAGCCATTGAGGATGATACGGTAAGGCCTATGCCGTAGGCGATAAGGGTAAGCAGAGCAATCAGAGCCGAGGGAATAGCCATTCCAAGCAGAGAATATTTACCGAAAAGTGATTTGTTTTCGTGTTTGCGGAGGCTCAGTGTTTCGGTCGATACCTCGGATGAAAAGGCCAATGCAGGCAGAGAATCGGTAATGAAGTTTATCCAGAGCAGAGAGACTGCCGCAAGGGGAGAGTCCCCGAATATAATAAGACCTAAAATTACGGTTAAAATTTCTGCGGCATTACAGGAGAGAAGATACTTTATACTCCTTAAAACGCTGTCAAAAATGCGGTTGCTTTCCTTTAAAACAAGGGTAAGGGTTGAGAATCTGTTGTCATCAACGATAAAGTCTGCAGAAGCCTTTACCGAATCAGAGCCCGTAAGCCCAAGAGCGCAACCGTAATCGGCTTCAATAAGGGCGGGGACATCATTAACACTGTCGCAGGTAATAAGAACCTTTTGGTTGCTGTTTCTAAAAGCTTTAACAAGACGAAGCTTGTCCTCGGGAGTAATTCTTGCAAAAACAAAATAGTTTGAAATCTGCTGGGAAAGCTCCTCGTCCGAAAGCTTTTCAAGCTCATCGTGGCTTATGGCTTGTGATTCATCGTTTATTATTCCAAGCTCAAGTGCGGCAGATACGGCGGTTTTTATATGGTCGCCTGTCATCATAACAACACTTATACCCTTTGCCTTGCACTGTGCGATTTCCTCGGCGCATAAAGGGTCACAGGGGTTATCAAAGCCGAGAAGACCCACAAATATAAGGTTATTTTCAAGCAAATCGCTGTTGGGGTTTGCTGGTATGGAGTCAAGTGCTTTAAGAGCAATTGCCATTACCTTAAGACCCTCATCGGCAAATGCTTCGGTCAGGGCGGAAAGCTTTTCGGTATCTGCATCGTTGCACTTTGAAATAACAACCTCGGGGGCGCCTTTGACTATAGCGTATGGCTTTGAATTTATTATTGTAACGGTGGTCATCATTCTTCTGACCGAGTCAAAGGGAAGCTCAGCCAGACGGGGATAAATGCTGTCAATATCGGCCTTGCCCATACCCGTAGCCTCGGCACAGGCACGCTCGATTGCTGCCTCAAGAGAATTGGCGTGACGTTCTAAATGCTCATTCTGGTCGAGGTTGCTGCATATAAGACCAAGACGAAGCAGGGTAACGGCAGACTCATCAAGCTTATCTGTTGCAAGGGTAGAGGTCTTTCTGCCATCGGACACCTTAACAAGCGACATAGAAGAGCTTGTAAAAATACCCGTTTTATCGGCGCAGATGACCGATGCATCTCCAACCGACTCTGCGGTGGGTAGATTTATCATTGTCAGATTTCTTGCCTTTAGCCTCTGGGCAGAGAAGGAGACGGCAATATCTAAAACTGTAGAAAGCCCCTCAGGCATAGCAGATACTGCTAATGCAAGGCCGAGAAGAAGATGGCCTAAAACGGTTGTTTCAAAGCCAACATTATAATCTTTGATATGGGCAATTACGCCGATAAAGAAGACGAGAACTCCGGCGCAAAGGCTAACGATTGATGCTGTTTTGCTTAACTTTTCAAGTTTTACTGCAAAAGGAGTTTTTTGCACACGGGTCTGCTTAACAATACTTTCTGCACGGCCGACTGCAGTGTCTGCGGCAGTTTCGGTAACTATGATTGTTGCCTTTCCGTTAAGGACATAGCTTCCCGAATAGACCATATTGGTTCGGTCGGCAAGAGGGGTAATGTTCTCGAGAATTGCGCTCGGCATTTTCTCAACAGGCACCGTCTCGCCCGTAACACTGAGCTCATCGCATTTAAGCACATACGAATCTATAATTCTGCCGTCAGCTTTAACATAGTCACCGACGTTAAGCAGCATAATATCTCCGGGAACAAGACTTGCGGCGGGGATTATCTGCTCGGTGCCGTCACGGATAACGGTTGCATATGAAACAACCGAAGTGCGTAGAGAGCTGAGCCTTGAGATGTTGCGATATTTGACCACCGCTCCGACAAGCCCGTTCACGCAAAGAATAAGAATTATAAGAAGGGCCTCGGTCCAGTCGGAATTCTCGGTAAAAAGAGAAACCGCAAAGTATATGACTGCGACTATGAGTAAAACAATATTAAGATAGTTTTTAAACTGGTCGAGCAAAAGCCTTAAAAAGCGAGGCTCTTCAAAATCCAAAAGCTCGTTTTTGCCGTAGATTTCTGACCTTTTAAAGACTTCGGCGCTCGAAAGCCCCTGTTCTTTGTCAGAGTTTAGTTCTCTTATAACTTCTTCGGCCGAGGAACTGTGCCAAATCAAACCGATCACTCCTAAATGTTATACTATACAGTAAAATTTTACTATATTACCGAATATAAATCAACCCGAAAAATTATATTTATCTTTTAGTCGGTTTATGGTATAATAACTTAATAACACATAATAGGGGATTATTGATGGATTGGACAGAAATAAAAATAAGTGTAAAAACCGAGGATCTTGAAAGGGCTTCGGCAATTGCAAATATGGCTGTACCCTACGGAATTTATGTTGAAGACTATTCTGATTTGGAGGAGCAGGCCTGGGAGATTGCCCACATAGATCTGATAGAACAGGAGCTTCGGGATCGGGATAAGAATTTTTGTATAATTCACATCTATATATCTGAAGAGGATAATGCAACTGAAACTGTCGAGTACATATCGGAACTGCTAACTGCAGATGGAGTTGCATATGAGCTTCTAAGCCATGAGGTCAGCGATAACGACTGGGCAGACGGTTGGAAAAAATATTTTAAATGTACCGAGGTCGGAAAGAAACTGCTTATCCGTTCGAGCTGGGAGGATTATGACAAAAACACCGACCGAAAGGTGCTGAGCATTGATCCCGGTGCCGCCTTTGGAACCGGAACCCACGCTACAACCTCACTGTGTCTTGCCCTTCTTGAAGACTATGTTGATGAAAAAACAAAGGTACTTGATATTGGCTCGGGAAGCGGAATTTTGAGCATCGGAGCGGTTCTTCTCGGAGCTGAGTTCGCTGACGGAGTCGATATAGATGCACAGGCGGTTAAGGTTGCAAAGGAAAATGCGCAGCTTAACGGGGTTGCAGACAGGATAACCTATGTGGTGGGCGACCTTGCCGAAAAGATTGATAAAAGATATAATATCGTTTGCGCTAACATAGTGGCAGATGTTATAATAAGACTGCTCTCGAATGTTGAAGATTATATGGAGCCGTCGGCAGTGCTTATCACTTCGGGTATCATCGACTCAAGGGAAAGTGACGTACTCTGCGCTTTTGAAAAATACGGCTTTAGGGTAGAAAAAAGGCTTACAAAGGATAATTGGTGCGCCTTTGTGTGCAGAAAAGTATAGTTAGGGAGAAAAATATGCTTGAATTTGAAGAGCTTATGCTAAAGCTTCAGGGCTTCAAAAATGACCTTGCAGAGCTTAAAGGCGCTATAGGCTATGAAACCGTAAAAGAACAGGTTTCAAAGCTTGAGGCACAGGCGGCGGCAGACGGCTTCTGGGACAATGTTGAGAATTCACAGGCGGTTTTACAAAAAATCAGTAAGCTGAAGTCTAAAACAGAGGCTTACGACCGACTGTGCGCCCTTTATGATGACGCAGAGGTGCTCATAACCCTCGGCGATGAGGATAATGACCTCTCGGTAGTCGTGGAGGCGTCGGCAACGGTTGATGAATTTATCGAAAAGCTTGAGGCTATGCGCCTTACAACCCTGCTTATCGGTGAGTATGACAAAAACAATGCCGTTATAACCTTTCATGCGGGAGCAGGCGGAACCGAGGCGCAGGACTGGAACGAAATGCTTGTCCGTATGTATACAAAATGGGGAGAGCGCCACGGCTTTAAGGTCGATATGGTAGACTTCCTCGACGGAGATGAGGCGGGTCTCAAAAGCGCCGTTTTGCGTCTTGAAGGAGAAAATGCCTACGGCTTTTTAAAGAGTGAGGCAGGGGTGCACAGGCTTGTCCGAATTTCCCCCTTTGACGCTTCGGGCAGAAGACACACATCCTTTGCTTCTCTTGACGTAATGCCCGAGATAGACGACTCGGTCGAGGTAGAAATTCGTTCAGAGGACCTTCGTGTAGATACCTATCGTTCATCGGGCGCAGGCGGACAGCATATCAATAAGACCGATTCGGCTGTACGTATTACCCATATTCCAACCGGAATTGTAGTTGCCTGTCAGAATGAGCGAAGTCAGCATCAGAACAGGGAAATGGCTATGAGAATGCTCAAATCCAAGCTTATTGAAATTAAGGAGCGAGAGCATCTTGAAAGGATAGAGGATATAAAGGGCGTTCAAAAAGAAATTGCCTGGGGCTCCCAGATCCGCTCCTATGTTTTCATGCCATATACCCTTGCAAAAGACCACAGAACAGGCTTTGAAAACGGAAATATAAATGCAGTTATGGACGGAGATTTAGACGGCTTCATAAATGCATATCTTAAAAAATCATCACTTAATCAACTTGTTGAAGGAGAATAAAAAATGAAAAGAATATTATCTGTTTCGGTTGTACTTGTACTTGTTGCGGTACTTTTTTGCGGTTGCGGCAAGGATATGGGAAGAATCAACTATAACTACGATATGAGTAAATATGTCGAGCTTGACAGCTATGCCATCGAGGTAGACAGGTTCTCGGACGAGTATAAGGAATACTACAACGCAAAGATAAAAGAACTGCTGGTTGAAAAAAAGACCGAGGGAACGGTTGCTTCGGGAGATGTTGCCAATATCGATTATGTAGGTAAAAAGGACGGGGTTGCCTTTGAGGGCGGAACCGCCAGCGGTTACGACCTTGTTATCGGCTCAAATTCCTTTATTTCAGGTTTTGAAGATGGGCTTATAGGTGTTGAGATAGGTAGCACTGTTGACCTTAACCTAACTTTCCCCTCGTCTTATGATGCAACAGAACTTGCAGGCAAGCCTGTTGTCTTTACCGTAACCGTAAACTATGTAACGGTAAACCACACCGAGCTTAACGAGGAGAATGCAAAGGCTTGCGGATATTCTTCTGCAAAGGTGGTAGAGGATGCCGCAAATGAGTACGCTACCGAGAATACCGCCTGGGATACAGTCTGCGCAAACGCAAAAATTGAGGATCTGCCTCAAAAGGAACATAAGATTTTTGTTGATGAGCAGATAAACTATTTTACAAGGCTTGCCAAGGCTAACGGAATGACCTTTGAATCTCTGGCTCAGTATTACGGCATGACTAAAAAGCAGTTTGAGGAGTATCTCGATGAGAACTTTGCGGTTCAGAGCTCATATACTTATATGGTAAGCTATTATATTCTCGATGCCGCAGGTGTTGCGGTCACAAAGGAAAAGGTAAAAGAGGTATACGACCGTTTGAGCGAGGAAGAGGGTACCGAAATCGCCACACTCGGTATATCCGAGGCCTTTGTTGAAGCGTTTACCGCAAATGAAATGGCGCTTGAGATAGTGCTCGAAAATGTTACACTTAAATAATGCAGTATAGGGTTGCAAAAATAACCGACTTTTCGCCCGAGGCTTTAGAGAAAACGCAGAGTCTTTTATCCCTTTCTCAGCAAGAATATGTATCGAAAAAGGGAAGAAAAGCGGCAGAGAGCCTTGCGGCAAGAGCACTCTTGTCAAAGCTTATTTTTGATAACACAGGCAAGGATATCCTGTCAAAGATATCGGCAGATAAAAACGGCAGACTTTTTATAGAGGATATGCCGCAGCTTTTTGTAAGCATATCCCACTCTAAAGGAATGCTGGCGGTCTGTTGTTCGGACACTTCTGTAGGAATTGACATAGAGCGAATACGCAAGACAACCTTAAGGCTGAAAAAGAAAATAGCCGACAACAGCAATATATCTGACGAGGAGTTTTTTAAAATCTGGACTCTGAGGGAGGCTTATTTAAAGGCGTCGGGCATTTCATTTTCCAAAATGCTTTCATTATCCACTCAGGAAATCTATGCAAAATCAGATGTTATGAGTAGACAATACAAAGACTATTATTTATCAATAGTGAAATTAAAGAAAAGATAACGGAAGGATTCCTTCCGTTATTTTTATTTAAGAACAATCCCTTATTTAAAAATCAAGTGAATTTTGTCGAAGTAAAAAATATTTTTGAAGTTTATTCGAGGTATACACAGGTAATAATTTTAATGACGACAAAAGCCAAGACACAAATTCACGGAGGGATAGTTATGTATAATAACAGGGTAGAGATTTGCGGAGTCGATACATCAAAGCTTCCGGTGATGAAGGAAAAGGAAAAGGTCGAGCTTTTAAAAAAGACAAAGGACGGGGACAAAGTCGCAAGAGAAGCCCTTATAAACGGCAATCTCAGGCTTGTGCTCAGCGTGGTTCAAAGGTTTGCTTCACGTGGAGAGAATCCGGACGATTTGTTTCAGGTCGGCTGTATAGGCCTTATTAAATCAATTGATAATTTCGATATGACACAGAATGTTAAATTCTCTACCTACGCCGTTCCGATGATAATAGGGGAAATACGCCGATACCTTCGTGATAACGATTCTATAAGAATAAGCCGTTCAATAAAGGATACCGCCTACCGTGCCATGCAGGCAAAGGAGGCGCTAGTCTGCGAGCTGCACAGGGAGCCGACCGTTCATGAGATTGCCGAGAGGCTGGGTTTGCAAAAGGAGGATGTCGTTATTGCCCTTGAGAGCATAGTCGACCCGATATCCCTCTATGAGCCGGTCTATTCTGACGGCGGAGATACTATTTATGTTCTCGATCAGGTAGGCGATAAAAACGACGATAATAATTGGCTTGATGAAATTGCCTTCAAGGAGGCGATACACAGTCTTAATGACCGTGAAAAACGGATTTTAAGCCTACGCTTTATGCAGGGCAAAACACAGATGGAGGTTTCAAACGAGATAGGTATTTCACAGGCTCAGGTGTCCAGGCTTGAAAAAGGGGCAATTTCAAAAATTAAAGGTCAATAAATACCCCTTTGGACATATAATGCCCTAGAGGTGTTTTTATGATTGAAAGAATAGCAGAGCTTAAGGACCGACAGGTAATTTGCGTTAAAAACGGAGCGCTACTCGGACTGGTGGGGGATATAGAGCTTGACACCGAAAACGGCAGGCTCTCCTCCATCGTAATCTACGGCAGACCGAAGGGCTTTGGGATTTTCGGGAGAGAGGACGACATTGTAATACCCTGGGAGGATATTGAGATTATCGGAAACGAAACGATTCTTGTAAAAACTTGTTAAAAATACATATTTTTTCAATGTAAATAATTCTCTTTCATATAAGATTTATTTTTGCAGAAATTATTAAATGGAGGTGCAAAAATGAAGTGTATGAAAGTAGCGATAAGAGCAGCGTTTTGCCTTTTTTCTGTTCTTTGTCTGGCAATTTTTGCCTCGCTTATTTATCTTGATACAAAGCTTTCTGACAGCTACAAAATCAGTCAGGGAGAATCTTTAAAAATTGAATCAAACTTGCCTTTATCTATATCCTATTCGGCCGCCGAGCAAATAAATGGTGAGCCTTACGGGAGCAATAATACCTTTGACGCAAATATTAAGGTTTTCGGACTTATACCTGCAGGTAACATAACCGTCAATGTTGTTGATGATTATTATGTGGAGGTTCTTGGAACCCCATTTGGAATAAAAATTTATACAGAGGGAGTTCTGGTTGTAGGCTTTAGCGAGGTAAAAACTGCGTCGGGCAGTGTAAATCCTGCGAAAAGTGCGGGAATCAGAGAGGGAGACTTCATAGTTTCCTTAAACGGAACCGAGGTTTATACCAACGAGGAGGTAATGAGTATCATTAAAAACTCAATGGGACAGACCATAGTGGCAAAAACCGTAAGGTCGGGAAAGACGAGGACGGTCAAGTTCAAGGCGGCGCTTGATAATGAGGGTGTATACAGAGCGGGAATGTGGGTAAAGGATTCCTCTGCGGGAATAGGAACCCTGACCTTTTACAGCCCGGTTACTAATGTAATTTGCGGACTCGGACACCCAATAGCTGACAGCCAGACCGATACATTGCTTACCCTGAACCGAGGGGAGTTTGTCAGCGCAAAAATAATTTCGGTCGAAAAGGGAACTAACGGCGAGGCGGGAGAGCTTAAAGGCAGATTTACAGGTCAGTCGCTTTCAAGCTTTGAACTCAACTGCGAAAACGGAGTATATGGACAGTCAAAGGTTCAGATAACCCAAAAAAATATGATGAAAATTGCGATGAAACAGGAGGTAAAAAACGGCGAGGCGCAAATTCTTTGCACCGTCGAGGGAGATACTCCACAGTATTATTCTTGCAATATAAAGGTGAAAAGTATGGGCAGCACCCAGAACCTCTATGTCGAAGTTACAGACAGCCGTTTGCTTGAAAAAACAGGTGGCATAGTACAGGGAATGAGTGGTAGCCCCATAATCCAAAACGGCAAGCTTATAGGTGCTGTTACCCACGTGCTGATAGACAACTCAAAATGCGGCTACGGCATCTTTGCCGAAACAATGCTCGAATCAGCCCAGTCGGTTGCGGAGAACAAGAAATTGAAAGAAGCATCGTAAAATTTTATGTTGTAGAGACAGGCGTCCTTGACTGACCGTAAAAAACCCCAAGACGAATTTGACGTCTTGGGGTTTTTACGGACTTTTTAATTTTGTTTTCGTTATTTATTGTAATAAATAAAATTTTGTGATATTATTAAAATGATTTTTGAGGTGATTTTTAATGAACAGAGATTTGTTTTATGACTTTAAGTTAAAATTATTTGATTGGTTAGATGAAGCATTAAAAAACGGTTCGCCTGACAATGCCGTTGCGCTTTGTTTTAATATATATGAATGTGAAAATTGCAACTGGCGTTTGGAAATAATAGCAGCCAATAATTATGACAAAAAAAATGATGATTGGGCTTGTAATGAAGTGTGTGATTTCGGAACACGTGATAAGCCGTTTGTTTGGGACGAGCCACCTCGTTCAAAATTTGAATTTGTTAAACATAAAGTTGTGTTAGCATTAAATGAATATCTTAAAAATGGTAAACATGCTAACATTTTCGAGTCTAAAAAGTGTGTAGCCGTTGGGTTTGTTGATGGTGATTTAACCGTTATACATACCAAAAAACAAGAAAAATTATATATACCAAAACATTTAATATTGGCAATAATTACAGTGGCAGTTGCTGTTGGAGTGTATTTACTTGATATTTTTGTTTTTAATAATTCATATCAAGAAAACATCTTTAGATTTATTTTATTGTGCGCATCAATAATAGTTTTTTACGTTAAATTTGCCATAAGTAAAAATAATGAATTTTCCGCTATTGAAAAGGATTATTCGGATGAAATCGGTTTTGCCTTTAAATACGATAAGAAAAATAAAATTAAATTACTAAAAGCAATAAAATATTACAGCAAGGATAATTATATAAATTATCTAAAATGTGTCAATACACTTAATAAGCTCTATAAAAAAGCAGAAAATTCGCATGATAACCAGGCAATTGAACTAATTTTAGCTATGGCATGTGAGAAAATTGACAGTGTTGACCAAGCAATACAGACCTATAATTTCATTTTGCAGGAAAATCCTTTAAATCTAACTGCGCTTCGTAATATGGCAGCAATTTATGCAGCCAAGGAAGATTATGAAGGCGCAATTAACTACGCCACTACGGCGGTTAACGCTTGGCGCGACCCTTATGCGTATGTAACATTAGCGTCTGCTTATTTGAAAACGTTTGACTTAGAAAAGGCAAAATTTAATGCTCATACCGCATTTAAACTTATGCCTAATTTGGTTCAAGGTGTCAATGTATTATCTATTGCGTATGCATTAGAAAATAATCCAAAATCGGAAGAGTATATAAACCTTTCAATTAATTTGGGTGCCGAAAAAGAGAATCTTGTTTCTGCAATACAATTTTATAAAGATAGCTATGAAGAACACCAAAAACAAATGGAAAGAATTGCCTTACTGTTAAATAAGTGGCGACAATTTACCTTAAAGCAAACAATTGCGGTAATGCTTTCTGATGAGAAGAGTAAAAGTATTATCGGTGGTAATGTAAATGAAAAACCGCCCATTTCGAAAAGCGGGGAAGAGATGAGATTGTTAGCTGCTATATTCTGTTCAGAATTGCCGCAAAACACCATAATGCCAAAAAAAGGTGTTTTAAGATTTTATATTACACCCGATGAATATTACGGCGCCGATTTTGATAATTTCAATTTAAACAAACAAAACAATTTTAGGGTTATGTTCGATGAAAATGAAGAAAATTACATAACAACACTCTCTAATGAAGTTGATGATAATTTTCCAATCCTTCGCAGTAGGTATTTATCTTTTGCTGAAGTTTATGAGGGTATGACATTATCTGATTATAGATTTGAAAAAACTTTTAAAAAGTTACGTGACGACTTGGATATTGAAGTATTGGAAGAGGATATGCCAATTTTTGAAGAACAAATTAATGGATTCGAACATAAAATATTGGGTTATCCGTCTTTTACACAGTATGACCCGCGTTTTGAAGAATTCAAAAAGTATGATACCTTGCTCTTCCAGCTTGTCAGTCAGAGTGTTGATGCTGATGATGAGATAATGTTTGGTGATTCGGGTGCGATGCAATTCTTTATTCCGTCCGAAAAATTGGAAAGATGCGATTTTTCCGATATTCTTTACACTTGGGACTGTTATTAATAGAAAACAAATTTATGGTTCTCTTGAGTTGAAACTTACAACACCCGACCTGATTTTTCAGTACGGGTGTTTTTATAATGTTAAAAACTTGTTGGTCCTATATTGACACACTCGTGTCGGGAAGCCCGATAATCCAGAATGGAAAACTAGTCGGCGCTGTAACCCACGTGCTGATAGATAACTCAAAATGCGGTTACGGCATCTTTGCCGAAACAATGCTCGAATCAGCCCAGTCGGTAGGGAACGACCTGCGTGTCGTTCCACAAAAAGAGGCATCATAAAAAAGGCAAGTCTTTTCAGACTTGCTTTTTTATTTACAAATAGAAAATCTAAATATGCATACCAACAGTTCTCGCAATTGCGTTTGCCATAGTGTTTGACGACTCCATAATCATAATATATAGAGCTTGTGATAGGGTAACTGTGTCCCCCGGAAAGAACTTAGAGCCTGAGCCCTTTGAAATATCACTGTGTGAAACTGTGACTGCTGAATCAAGGCTCAAACCAGACTCTAAGGCGCAAATTGCGGTTAGAACTTTAGTTACACTGGCAGGAATCAGTTTCTTATTTTCATTTTTGCAAAAAATGTTTCCAGTGTCTATGTTTTTTAATAAGAAACCACCGTTATTATCTAACATGTTTTTTGTATAATTACTTATATTTCCGCTAAAATTATTAATACATATTTCGTGGGCGAGAGTATAAATTTGCTTAAAACTAATTTTGTCTCTTGCTAATATCGAAAGAGTATATTTTTCGCCTTTGATTTTTAAATAAAAAATATGAGCCTTATATTTGTTGTACCACGAGCCGCTTTTTCCGCCTATTAATAAATCCTTTAGTTGTGGAATACAATTCTTTTGAACAATGTTTTCAATGTTTATTTTGCGATTGTTAGTTCCTTCAATATCTACACAAAAATTTTCCCTTTGCCAAATATCGATAATGTAATCATAATGAATTGCTTTTTCACATAAATAAGATAGATCTAAGGCTGTTGAATAAGAGAGGGAACTGGTTCCGCTCGCATTGAAAAAACAACTGTTCAACATATGTATATCCTTTGCCGTTGAGTTCATATAATTAACAAATTTTTTTCTGGCATAGTTGCCGTGCGGGTCTGTAATGATATTTCTAGCAGACTGAAAATACCTGTTATTTATTAATCGTTTAATTAACTTTAAAGACAAGAAATCACTCCTTTAAAACAGGTTACGTTGTACATTCTAGCGAAATATTCGCTAAAAGTCAATAGCGAATATTTCGCTAGAATATAATGTAATTAACAATTAAATAGGCGGTGGTAGTATACCGGTTTATGAAAGAATCAGAAGTTTACGTGAAGATAAAGATTTAACGCAAACCTATATGGGAAAGAAACTTTCTTGCAGCCAAAGGGTATATAGCAATTATGAACGAGGGGATATAGATATACCTACATCTATCTTAATTGGAATTGCAGATTTTCATAATGTCTCTGTTGATTATTTGCTAAACCGTACTGACAATCCCAAACTTAATAAGTAGAAAGACAAGGGTCAATCAGGGGACGGTTCTGTGATTGATATTGATTAAATAAAAAAAGACGGCAAGTATTGTACTGTCCGCACAAAAAGGGGCAGTTCAGTATTCGCCGTCTTTTTTTATGATTTGCCCTATTGGGCATGAATTGAACTAAGGTTCATGAATTGGCTTTGCCGTGATTTGTTTGCTTCGCAAACATGAATTGAATTATGATACACTTGAAAGGATCTCTGAGATGTGTTACTCTTAATTATAGTTCTTGTAATATTTGGTAGGAGATTTCATAATGGATAAAGCAAATTACACACGAACAAAATTCACTTGCTACTTCGGGACAGGGGACGGTTCTGCGTCTTGATACGTTGGTTCTATATTGACATGGATGGCGGGAAGTCCGATAATCCAGAACGATGCAAAACGCTCAAAACCAATTAAAAGAAGCTACATAAACAAAAAACCGAGCAACACTCGGTTTTTTTGTTATAGTTTTTCCATTTCTGTTCTAAACGAAATATCATCTGTCAGTTTCTCTAAAAAGACCTTTTTTGGATTTCGGATTTTCTCATAAACTTCAAAATATCTGTGTCCGAACTCATAAAGCGATTTTGCATTAAAATGCAGATTGTCCGGATTGGAGCTTAGTCCTTTCGCGCTGACAAAGCCGGTCATTTCATTATCTTCTGCTATCTGCTCAAGTGCTTTGTTCACAAGATTATAGCTTTTAAAGTGCTCCTGAGGTTCGCAGTGCGCCAGAAAATCTCCAAGACCTCCCAGAATAAAGGGAACATCATAAAGGTCAAGGTCGCTTCTTAGACTTTCCATAATGGCTTCAAATTTCGGTTTGTACTGTCTTGCAAGTGTGATAGGACAGTCAGCTTCGCCCTGATGCCACAATACACCCGCTATGGTCGATGTCCGCATTGCAAGTCTGGCATTATTAACTGCGTTATCATACAGAAGTCCGCCGCTTTTCCACTGGTCGAGGCTTGTACCTCCGTCGGCACAGGGAATAAGACCAACCTCCACATTATATTTTTCTGCATATTTTTCAGCAAAGCTTTCTGCAAGGCAAACACCTGCTGTAATTCTGTCTGGGGTCACAGGACGGAACATATTTTGCCAGCGGCCGTTACGCAAAACTTTTATACGGTCGGATTTTATCTCCTCGGCTTCACTTAAAAAGCCACGACCTGCCATATTCGACTGACCTATAAGCAAAAAAGAATGTATCATAAATTAGGACCTTTCAATTAAGTTAACTAAATTTTACCACCGACGCCATAAAAAGTAAAGTTTTTATATTTAGGTCAGTAGTTATTGGAAAATAGGTGCGCTTGTTGAAAAAATTTTTATATTATGGTAGACTATCAGTGTAAAAGTTTTTTTGGAGGATTTATGATAAAGAAAATAATTTGTCTTATTTTTTGTATTGCTTTTCTTTGCAGCTGCGCATCGAAAAAAGGGGAAGACCCAACAAATACAGATGCCGACAACATAGCTGTTAAAAATGAAATAATTTCATACCATGACAACCTGACCGACAGCTCAAAGGAGCTTGTGACAATGGATTTCCTCTGTTTTTTGGAGGACAAATTCGGCCAGGAAACACTGGTCGATCTTTGCGATACCTTGAAGCAGGGTAAAATGGAGGCAGACGGTTGGTATACCTTGACTAAAAACAGTGAGGCGGTTCTCAGAGATATGTATTCGGGTGCGCTCGATAAGGATAGCCCCAACTACCGAAGCGATATAAAGGTAATAGATTCAAGCGACACTAAAACGGTCATCCGCATTGTCGGGGATGTTTCCTTTGCGGATAACTGGCATATTGCTCCAAAAATAAAGGATAACGGTCTTCTTGACGTTATGTCACAGGAAACTCTGGATATTCTAAGGAGCGCCGATATTTTTCTTGCAAACAACGAGTTTACATATAGCCAGAGAGGCACACCGCTTAATAAGGCCTACACCTTCAGAGCTCATCCCGACAGGGTAAATCATATGCTTGATATGGGTGCTGATATTGTATCCCTTGCGAACAACCACGCCTATGATTTCGGAGCAGACGCCTTTGAGGATACACTTACTACCCTTAAAAATGCAAACCTTCCATACATCGGCGGAGGAAAGGATATTGCTGAAGCGGCAAAGCCTTATTATTTTATAGTAAACGGCAGAAAATACGCCTTTTCGGCGGCAACGAGGGCGGAAAAGAATATCCGCACACCCGAGGCTACCGAAACCTCTTCGGGAGTTATGCGAACCTATGACCCTGCAAAGTATATCGAAACTATAAAAACTGCAGAAAAAGAATGTGACTATAATATTGTTTATGTTCATTGGGGAGCCGAAGGATATCATCATATTGAAGACGGTCTTTATGAAATGGGCGGTCAGTATATTGATGCGGGAGCAGATATAGTTGTAGGAGCACACGCCCATGTTCTTCAGGGAGTCCAGTATTATAAGGGAATTCCCATTATATATAACCTCGGAAACTTCCTTTTTAATGCCTATACTGCAGATACGGGCATTTTTGAAATAAATATATCCGAGGACGGTAAGCCGTCTTATAAATTTATTCCTGCAATACAAAAAAACTGTTATGTTAAAATTGCAGAGGACGAGGAAAAAGAGCGGATTTTAAGCTTTATGGAAGAGCTTTCGATAAATGTAAATTTTGACAGTGAGGGATTTATAAGCGAAAAAGAATAAAAACAACTTTCATGACAAAAATACTAAAAAAGAAAGGATTTTGTTATGAAAAAGATTATTTGTAAGGTAGATTATGATACCGAGAGTTCAGAGCTTATAAAGAAAAAGTCTTTTGGAAGCTTCGGCGCTGCCGACGGATATGAGGAGAGCCTTTATAAAACCAAAACGGGAAAGTATTTTCTCTATGTAAACGGCGGTCCCGAATCGGCTTATCCAAAGGAAGACATAAAGCGCATGTCGGCCGAAAAGGCAAAGGAATGGTTAGAACAAAATTAAAGGGAAGGCTATGCCTTCCCTTTTTTATGGTATTTCTTTTGCTAAAGCGCTGTTTCGATAACGCTTATCAAAGGTAACTTCCCGTATTACCTTGATAAAGGGTGGGAGGGAAAACTCTTCATTTTCACTCTCAAGCTCAACCTCGCAAAGAGCCTTGTCGGTCCAGAAGGGGAAAATGTCGATTTCGATAATCTTGTTTTTAAAGGGATATCTGAAGCGGCGCTTTTCGATTGGTCGAAGGTCACTGTCTGCAATGGCGCAAAGACGGTCAAATTCTGCCTTGTCAATTTCCTGTTCGGTTTCAATTCTCGTAATTTCGGAAACCTTTTCCTTTTTGGTTTTTATGTAGGTGGTTTTGCCATTCTCGGTCCATTTTCTGATGCGGATTTTATCCTTTGTATAAATCTGGATTATATCTGCCCTTGTGCAATCCTCAAGCGAATCAAGCAGTTTTATATCGGGGTACTCAATTAAAAACTTTCTTTCTATTTCAAAATGCGTATTATTCATTACAAAACACCCTCAAATATGAAACCTGCCACCGTTCCGAGAACAAAGCCCGAAATCAGCAGAACCAGGGTAATGAAGAGAGAGTCCTTGCGGCTTTTATTTACCCTGTAAAGAACGAGTAGACCGACACCGCCGTTTGTAAGCAGTCCGCAAAGCATGGGGCCAAGACCTAAGGCTCCGTCAACATAAAGGCTTGTGAAAAGCACCGATACCGCACAGCTTGGGATAAGTCCGAGGAGAGAAGCGATAAACTGGCTTAAAACGGGGAAGTTAAGCAAAGTCTTTATGGTTTGTTCAGGTATGAGGTCAACCGCAATATGTAAAAGAACCGAAACGATAAATATGATAACGATAATTTTTGCGGTATGCTTTAGCGCCGCAAGAAAGATTGAATCCTTGCAGGAGCAATGCTCACGTCTGCAAAAGTCGTGTATGTCGGAATCTGTCTGGGCATTTTTGCGCTTTAGTATAAAATCAACCAAAAATCCGACAATAACCGCTATAAAAAATTTAAGAGCCAATATAAGAATTATGTTAAGTGGCGTAAGCTTTGAGGATATAAGGATCGGTAGCATTTCATCGCTTGTTGAGAGCATAACCGCAATCAGAGTTCCTGCAGTTACGGCTCCTGCCGCATACATACTCGCAATAGCGCCCGAAAAACCGCATTGGGGAATAATTCCTGCAGCAGCGCCGAAAAGAGGACCCGTCCTCTTGGCTTTTTTGAAAGAGGCAGCAATTTTACTGCCCTCCGCCTTCTCAAGCCATTCCATAAAGAGATAGGCAAGATAAAGCACGGGAGCCATTTTTAAGGTTTCAATAAAAGGATGTTCAAGGATATGAAACAAATTGTGTAAGAATTCCTGCATTTAATATTCTCCGAAGTGATTTTTGAATATTCTATCATATTTTTAATCGGTAATCAATTATTTTTAAACTTCTTAAGAAGAACCGATAACTCGGCCGAAAGCGGTCGGTTTTTGATAAGGGAGAGGGTGGGGTCCTCGTGTAAGAGGTCCTGCGCCTGTTTACCTGCTAATTTTAGGGTTGCAAGGTCTAAGAAAATATCGGCTATATGAAGCTCGGGAAGACCGTGCTGACGGTTGCCCAGAAAATCTCCCGGTCCTCGAAGTCGAAGGTCCTCGTCGGCTATTTTGAAGCCGTCCATAGTTGAGCACATAATATCTAGCCGCTCATTTGACTTTGCGCCGCCCTGAGATATAAAAATACAGGTTGACTTAAAGGACCCTCTGCCTATTCTGCCTCGAAGCTGATGCAGCTGCGAAAGCCCGAAACGCTCGGCATCTTCAATTACCATTATGGCGGCATTAGGCACATCTATACCCACCTCTATTACGGTGGTGGCTATAAGAAGATCAATATCACCCTTTGCAAAGGCTCTCATAATGCTCTCCTTTTGTGATGGCTTCATTTTTCCGTGAAGCAGACCCAGTCGATAGTTTTTAAAATCTCCCTCGCAAAGCTTGTCAAACAGCGCCTCGGCAGAGACAAGCTCGGTCTGCTCGTCATCCTCAACAAGAGGGCAAACGATGTAGCCCTGTCGGCCCTCGTCAATATGCTTCTTTATATAGTTGTATGCCCTTTGTCTGAGAGCGGGTGTTACCGAGTAGGTTTCTATCTGCTGTCTGCCCTTGGGATATTCATCTATAACCGAGATATCGAGGTCTCCGTACATAATCATAGCAAGGGTTCTCGGAATAGGGGTTGCCGACATAACAAGAACGTGTGGACTCTCTCCCTTTGAGGAGAGGGAAGCCCTTTGTGCCACGCCAAAACGATGTTGTTCGTCGGTAATAACAAGCCCAAGAGAGCAAAACTCAACATTATCCGATAAAAGCGCATGGGTTCCGATGATAATGTCAATTTTCCCCTCTGAAAGCTCTTTCTTAATAGAGTCTTTTTTCTTTTTTGTCATTGAGCCTGTCAGCAGCTGACAGACAATTCCGCTTTTTTCAAAGAAGTTCTTAAAAGTGCTAAAATGCTGCTCTGCCAGGATCTCGGTAGGAGCCATCAAAGCGGCCTGGAAACCGTTTTTAACTGCGTTATAGGCCGCCGCCGCTCCAACGGCGGTTTTACCGCTGCCGACATCCCCTTGAACAAGACGGTTCATAGGACTATCGGCAGACATATCCTTAACACAGTCCTTGACACAACGCACCTGAGCCGAGGTCATATTAAAGTCAAGAGAGGATATAAAAGTGTCTGTAAAGTCGGACTTCATAACACAGGGGGTGAGCCCTCTGTGTTGGCCTTTGAGTAAAAGTAGCCCTGCCTGGAGCATAAAAAGCTCATCAAATACAAGCCTTTTTCTTGCGGCTTCTAAAGCGGTAAGGTCGGTTGGAAAATGAATATTTTTGATTGCAAATTCCAACGAGCAAAGGTTATTTTTTAAAAGTATATCCTCGGGCAGAAATTCGTCATGGGCTACTGAGGTAATAGCCGTTTTTACAAGGGATTCTATAGCCTTTGAGGAAAAACCTGCCGTCTGGGAATAGATTGGACGTAGTCTTTTGTCTGCGGTTGAGCTTATTTTGGGCGCAGACATTTCAATATAAAATGAATCGGGATTTATTTTGCCGTAAAAGAGATATTCACAGCCCTGATGTATTCTTTGGGCATCATATTTGCTGTTAAAAATAGTAACCTGCATACTGCCTGTTTGGTCGGTCGCAGTAAACTTGTAAAGTATCATATTTTTTCTGATACGGCTTTCCTTGACTGCAGAGGCAACTACCGCCTTTATGCAGACATTTCCTTTGCCTCTGGCTTGGCTTATAGGGGTTATTGTGCTCCAGTCTTCATACGAACGGGGATAAAAACGCAAAAGGGCGCCGACCGTGTCGATGCCCAGTTTTCGAAGTTGAAGGGCACGTTTTTCTCCCACGCCCTTCAGATATTGAATGTTGTCCAGCTTGGTTGCCATACTCGGCACCTCCGGAGTTTATTCTACCGAAATAATGAAATAGTAGACAGGCTGACCGCCGTTTACGAGGGTTATTTCAAGCTTGTCAGAATACTTTTCATTCAAAGCGGCAGTAATACGTTCTGCGTCTTCTTCGCTGACATTTTCTCCGTAGAAAAGTGTCATATATGCAGAATCCTTGTTTATAAGCTGCTTTGTAAGCTTTAACATACAAAGCTCAAGGTCGGTTTCGGTAAACACGATTTTTCCGTTTGCAAGGGCCAGAAGCTCTCCCTGTTTAATCTGCTTGCCGTCAAAATCAGAATCTCTTGCCGCAAAGGTTACCTGACCTGTTAAAACGGTGTCAAGCGCCGCCTGCATAGCGATAGCGTTGTCATTGTCAGAAGCGTCAGGATCAAAGTTGAGCATTGCTGTAACGCCCTGAGGAATGGTTCTGGAATGAATAACAATAACATTTCTGGTGGCAAGGGGAATAGCCTGTTCGGCCGCCATAATGATATTTTTGTTGTTAGGAAGCACAAAAACGGTTTCTGCGGGGGTTGACTCAATAGCACGGAGAATGTCGTCGGTAGAGGGGTTCATAGTCTGACCGCCGCTTACAACAACATCTGCGCCGAGGTCACGGAAAAGCTCAGAAAGACCGTCGCCTGCGGCTACCGATACAAAGCCGAAATGCTTTTCGGGGGCAACAGATTTTATGGTTTCGGTGCGCTCGGCATTCTTGGGAGCCTTCTTTGAAGAGCTGTCGGCATCATGCTTTGCTCTTTCGTGCTGGTCGCACATATTTTCAATCTTAAGCTTCACGAGTGCTCCGAAGGTAAGGGCCTTTTCAATGGCGTTACCGGGGTGGTCGGTATGAACATGAACCTTGATTATTTCATCGTCGTCTACAACAACGACACAGTCGCCGATAGACTCAAGATAAGAACGAAGCTCGGCAGGGTCCTTTTCGTCATCTGCACGGTTAACAATAAACTCTGTGCAGTAGGGGAAGTTAATATCTCCCTCAAATTCTGCGGCAGCGCTTCTTGACTCTTCCTCTTCACTCTGTTCGGCAGCAGCGCCTGTGGACTCTATAATTACTCCGTTTTTAAATACCGAGTACATACCGTCAAGAATAACGATAAAGCCTTTACCGCCTGCATCTACAACCCCTGCTTTTTTAAGAACGGGCAAAAGCTCGGGAGTCTGCGCCAGAGCGACAGATGCGCCCTCCATAGCAGCCTCGAAAACCTCTAGGGTATCCTTGCCCTCGTCCTTTGCCTTTTCGGCATATTCAGAAGCAACCCTTGCAACCGTAAGTATGGTTCCCTCGGTTGGCTTCATAACAGCCTTATAGGCGGCTTCAACGCCAAGCTTTAAGGCTAAAGCCAGATTCTGAGGTGTTATTTCATCGGCATCCTTAAAGCCCTTTGAAAAGCCTCTGAAAAGAAGAGAGGTAATAACGCCGGAATTTCCTCTTGCGCCCCTTAAAAGAGCCGAGGCGGCAACCGAAGCTACCTGGCTTACGGATTCGCCCTCAAGGCGCTCAAGCTCTCTTGCGGCGTTGCCTATACTCATAGACATATTAGTACCGGTATCTCCGTCGGGAACAGGAAAAACATTAAGGTCATCGACCTGTTTTTTCTGATTTTGGATATTGTTTGCTGCCGAGATTATGGCATCTCGCAGTAAATTACCGTTAAACATCGAAACACTCCTTAGGGGTTATTCTTTGATTCCGTCAACCTTGACGATTACCTTGTCAACGGTAATTCCGGTCGACTCCTTTACGGTATACTGAACCTTGTTGACAATGCTTTTTGCTATAGCGTTGATGTTCATTCCGTAGGACACAACGATATGGAGCTCTACGGTAATGGATTCAGCGTTACCCTTGATAATAATTCCTTTATTTAAACTGTCTTTCTTCAAAAACAGATCAACAAACTTTTGCTTAGAGCCGCTCGGCACCATACCGACAACTCCGTAACAGGAGGTAACCGTATGTCCGATAAGTTTTTGTAAATAATCTTCAGAAATATTTATTTTTCCTGTTCTGGTGTCATAAGCGATCATTTAAAATCCTCCTTAAATTATATCAGTTTATAAATTCTTCAACATTGTTTGAATAAAAAAGAAGCGAGTTGCGGTAAAGAACGGGAATTACAGGCATAGCCGTCTGCAGTGAGGTTGCAAGGTCAAAAACAGAATTTTCACCCCGAGAATACCCTTCGACAACCCTCGAATAGTTGACCGAGTCGGCAATAGTTGGGTCTTCGGTATTTTGGTCGGGGTTATTGCTTTCGACGGCCTTTATGCCGTAGGCTGCAGAGCCTCCCGATAAAACAAGACTGCTAAGGTCCATATTCGGCGTGAGTTTAACCTCTCCGAGATAGAGCTGAAAGTTACCGCCTTTAAGAGCGGAGAAATATTGCTCGTTTGAAACTGCATTAACGGTAAGCTGAATACCTGCCTGTTTAAACTGCTCTTTTATAAGATTTGCGGCCGCAAGTCTTGAGGCGTTGTCCTTATTTACCAGAAGAGTAAGTGAAAGTCTGCGCCCCGACGAAGACAGCCTGTAGCCCTCGCTATCCGTACTATTATAACCGATCTTTTCCAAATTCTCAACAACAATTTTTAACTGGGCTTTTGTTTGTATACTCTGATACCCTGAAGTTTTACTCCATGAGGGGTGGAAAAAGCCTGTAGCAGCGGTAGCGTTTGAGAAGAAGGCGGTGTTTGCAATTTTTTCTCTGTCAATAGCGCCTGAGAGAGCATAACGAAGCTCGGGAGAGGATAAAACCGAATAGTTGTGATTTATTCCTATATAAACCAGATTGAGCATATTAAGGGAACGCTTTTTGCCGCTCATTCTGATAATGTTGTCGTTTACGGGGTCGGTATAATAAAGGTCGGTTGCGCCGATTTCAACATAATGCTCAACCGATTCGGTATCGGGCGCATCAATAAGTTTTATAGTTTTAACCTTCGGTTTTTCGCCGTAATAAAACTCGTTTGCAACAAGTAATTCGTTATTCTTGTCAAGAATATATTTCCCACTTCCTGTGGGCAAAATTTCTACATTGTCTGCATCCTTTAGATTTTCAGTGCCTTTTTTTATGATAGGAAAGGTCAGAAGATTAGTAAAATACGGGTCGTGACAGGAAAGCTCAAAAACAACCGTAGAGTTATCCTTTGCGAAAGCTCTTGTTACCTCATAAAAAAGGTGGGAATAACGGCTACTGGATTTTGCAAGATTATAGGAGTTTATTACATCGTCGGCAGTAACGGCGGTCTGATCCGAGAAAAGCGCCGAACCAAGTTTCACATTGCAGACAGTGCCCTCTATTGTAACCTCCTGCGCCAAGGCATAAACAGGCTCGAAATCATCTGTCAGTCTGATTAAAGGCTCGTATAAAAGGTCGGCAATCTCCGAGTTAATTTTGCTTATCGTGTTAAAGGGGTTTATAGTGTCATTTGAACAGTAGAGAAGCTGAAGTGAGAGAGAGGAGTTTTGAGGGTTCGAAGGATTGTTGCTATTGTCCTGATTGCCGTCGGTCTGGGGCTTCTGACAAGAACAAAGTAATAAAAAGACCATAATTAAAGCAATAAACGGTTTTACCCTTTTCATACCAAAACTCCTTTCATTATGCTGTACTATTGCAAATTAAATTCTTATAGCCGTAATATCGGTTGCAAGACCGGTTTTTCGGTCTACTGTAATTACAGCGCCTTCCATTACACATTCGCCCTCGGCAAGACAAAAGCGGCCTGTCGCCCCGTTGCGAAAACGGTCGATGATAATTTGGGGCTCAACACCGAGAACGCTTTGTTTCGGTCCGGTCATTCCCAAATCGGTAATATAGGCGGTGCCGTGGGGAAGTATCTGGGCATCGCTTGTCTGCACGTGGGTGTGGGTTCCGAAAACTGCCGACACCTTACCGTCAAGATAAAAGCCCATAGCCCTCTTTTCGCTTGTAGCCTCGGCGTGAAGATCAACTATGATTACCGAAGCGCCGTCGGCTTTTGCCCTTTCTACAAGTCGGTCGGCGGCTAAAAAAGGATTAGATGCCTCGCATTTTTCAAGATAAACTATTCCCGAAAGGTTTATGACCGCCACAAGACAGTAGCCCATATCAACAAGACAGTAACCTGAGCCATATTCTGCCTTGTCGAAATTATCCGGCCGCAGAATCCTGTCATTGTGATCGAGCAGCTCGTGACTGTCTTTTCTGTGAAGGGTGTGATTACCGCCTGTAACACAGTCTGCCCCACAGCCGAGTATCAGGTTTGCGGTGGCGGGGGAAATTCCGTTTGAATCTGCGGCATTTTCTCCGTTAACGACCGTAAAATCGATACCGAGTTCTTTTTTAAGCTTTGGCAGAGAGCTTTGAAGCTTTTCACAGCCAATACCTCCGCAGACATCTCCTATAGCCAGTATTTTCATCATTCCACCGCCGAATTAAACATATACATATTTATTATACTATATAAACCTTTCGTTTTCAATGATGAGATTGACAGAAGAAGAAAAAACGAATATAATGGGCTTAACAAATATAGGAGTTGAAAAGATTTGTTCGGTTTTAAAAAAGGTCAGGGCAAATGCCAATACGATCTTTTTCTTATCGGTCTGGGAAATCCGGGCGCAGAATATGAGAACACCCGTCATAACGTAGGCTTTCGGGCCCTCGATGCCTTTTGTGAAAAGCACGGGATAAATTGTGATAAAATGAAGAATAAGGCGCTCACAGGAGAGTATAGGGAAAACTCGAAACGGGTTCTTCTTGCAAAGCCCCAGACATATATGAATAATTCCGGAGAGGCTGTGGCAGAGCTTTGCAGATTCTATAAAATACCTGCCGAGCGTGTACTTGTAATGTTTGACGATATTTCCCTCGATGTCGGTACAATACGCATAAGACGCAAGGGAAGTGCGGGTGGACATAACGGAATAAAGGATATAATAGCCCACCTTAATTCTGATGAATTCATGAGAATAAAAATCGGAGTCGGAGCAAAGCCCCATCCCGATTACGACCTTAAGGACTGGGTGCTCGGAAGATTTCCCGCCGAGCAGAGCGAGGATGTTGAAAAGGCGCTTAAAAACACCGTAAAGGCGGTAGATGAACTGCTTTTAAAGGGAGTCGACAGCGCTATGAACAAATATTCTAAATAGACGGTGAAGAGCTTTGAATTTTCTTAATTCCGTCATCCTTAAAAGCAGCGGCTTTAAACAGGTGCTTAAGAATATCGAGAAAGGAAGTCTGCCGATAGAGGCATCAGGACTTTCCGATATTCACAAAACCCTTTTGACATCGGCGCTTTTAAAGGAAACAGAACGAAAAATCATACTCATCACGCCCGATGAGGGGTCCGCAACGATTGTATGCGAGGACCTTAAAGCCCTTGGCGTAAAGGCCGGGCTTTTGCCCTCGAGAGATTTTGCTGTGGCTGGGTTTGTCGGGCAGTCGAAGGAGTATGAATATAAGAGAATAGACACCCTATCCAAGATTCTGGATGGGGCTTTTGATCTGCTCTGTTTATCCTTGGAGGCGGCGGCGCAGTATACCGTTTTGCCCGAGGTTTTAAAGGAAAACACCTTTGCTTTAAGCGAGGGCGAGAGTGTTAATTTGGCTGAGCTTTGCGACAGGCTTGTAAGGGCAGGTTATGTGAGAGTAGAGTTAGTAGACGGTGTCGGACAGTTTGCGGTAAGGGGCGGAATTCTAGACCTCTTTGCAATAAACAGCGAAATGCCCTGCAGAATTGATTTCTGGGGAGATGAGATTGATACCATATCTTATTTTGAGGCCGATTCCCAACGCCGAGTCCAGAAGGTCGACAGCATTGTTATCGCACCCGCAGGTGAGGTGCTTTGCGAGAATGATAAACTGGTCGAAATTTTAAAGGAATATCTTAAAAATTCAAAGGGCTTTACCGAAAATCAAAGGGCCTCGGTCGAGCGGGATATTGAGGCGCTCGGCGCAGGTGTAAAAATCGGACTTGACCGATATATAAGTCTAATTTACGGTGCATCAACCGTTTTTGATTATTTTGATGAGCCTCTCATCATAACCTATGAATTTAGCTCGGTAAGGGAAAGGATAAAAAATCTCACTTCACAGCAAAACGAGGACATCAAACTCTTTTTAGAGGACGGGTGCCTCCAGAAACAGATTGCCAAGTTTTATCTTGATGAGCAGGAAATGACAGATGTCTGCTCAAAGGGAATTTTGCTCGACAGCTTTTTACCCTCAACCCTGCCCTTTGGACTTAAAGACACGGTAGTTTTTGATTTCAAGCGCAACTCTGCATGGGGCGGAGATATTTCGGTGCTTAAAGAGGATATAGGGTATATGCTTTCTATAGGCGGTCTTGTGGTAATTGCTGCGGGAAGCGAAAAGGCGGCAAAGCTTTTGAGCGAGGACCTGAATAACACGGGTATAAGCGCTCTTTATCTTGAAAGGATAAAAGGACTTCCCACAAAAGGCGTGGTCGTAACAGGCGGAGGACTTTCTTCCGGTTTTGAGATACCCGAGCTTAAGTTTGCCTTTATTACACATAAAAAGATATATGGGGAGCAAAAGAGTTATAAAAAGAAAAGGGCTAAAAACGCAGTCAGCTCACTTGATGAATTAAGATACGGGGATTATGTTGTACACGCATCTCACGGCATTGGCGTTTTTGAGGGAATAAACCGAATAACAAGTGGCCCTGTAACCAAGGATTATATAAAGATTAAATATGCCAAGGGAGATATTCTTTATGTTCCCGTAACCCAGCTGGACCTTGTTTCAAAGTATATAGGCGCAGCCGAAGAGGGAAATATAAGGCTTAACCGTCTGGGCGGTCAGGAGTGGCAAAAAACACGAAAAAGGGTTCGTGCCGCCGTTCGGGATATGGCAAAGCAGCTTACCGAGCTTTATGCAAAAAGAATGTCGGTAAAGGGGCATGCCTTTTCTGCCGATACCGACCTTCAAAGCGACTTTGAAAGGCGGTTTGAGTATGAGGAAACCGAGGATCAGCTACGCTGTGTCAATGAAATAAAGGATGATATGGAAAGACCGGTTCCCATGGACCGTCTGCTCTGCGGAGATGTCGGCTTCGGGAAGACCGAGGTTGCCCTTCGTGCCGCCTTCAAGTGCATAAGCGAGGGTAAACAGTGCGCCGTTTTGGTACCGACCACCATACTTGCCTGGCAGCACTATAATACCATTATTAAACGCTTTGGCGATATGCCTGTTACGGTAAAAATGCTATCAAGATTTGTCAGTCCCAAGGAGCAACAAAAGACTGTTTTAGGGTTAAAGCGGGGCAATGTGGATCTTGTAGTCGGCACCCACCGCCTTATTTCAAAGGATGTTGTGTTCAAGGATCTCGGACTGGTTATAATAGACGAGGAGCAGAGGTTCGGCGTAGCGCAAAAGGAGAAGCTTAAGGAGGCATATCCCGCAGTCGATGTGCTTACCCTCTCGGCGACACCCATACCGAGAACTCTTAATATGGCTATGTCGGGGCTCAGGGATCTTTCATCGATAGATGAGGCGCCCTCCGACCGTCATCCTGTCCAGACCTATGTTATGGAGCATAACAACGGACTTCTTATAGAGGCTATAAGAAAGGAACTGCGCCGAGGCGGTCAGGTATATTATATTCACAATCGGGTAGAAACCATAGACCGAGTGGCGCTTCGGCTCAAAGAACAGCTTGAAGACTGCAGAATTGCCGTTGCTCACGGAAAAATGAGCGAGGAAGAGCTGTCTGAGGTATGGCGCAAACTGACAGAGCATGAGATAGATCTGCTTGTCTGCACCACCATAATAGAAACGGGGGTTGATGTTCCCAATGCCAACACCCTTATAATAGAGGATGCCGACCGTTTCGGACTTTCTCAGCTCCACCAGTTAAGAGGTCGAGTGGGAAGATCGCCGAGAAGAGCCTATGCATATTTTTGCTTCAGACAGGGCAGAGGACTCAGTGAGGTTGCTACAAAAAGGCTTGAGGCTATAAGGGAATACACCGAGTTTGGCTCGGGCTTTAAGATTGCAATGCGTGACCTTGAGATAAGGGGAGCGGGAAGCATTTTAGGAGGAGAACAGCACGGAAACATGGAGGCGGTGGGATACGATATGTACCTTAAACTGCTGAGTGAGGCTATGGGAGAGGAAAAGGGAATCAAGACCGAGCCCGAAGCCGAGTGTCTGGTTGATCTTAACATTTCGGCGCATATACCCGAAAATTATATAGAAAGTCTACCTGCCAGACTCGGAATATATAAGAGAATAGCCGAGATTAAAACAAATGAGGACGCCCAGGATGTTATTGATGAGCTTTGCGACCGTTTCGGAGAACCGCCAAAATCGGTAATGGGACTTATAGATGTAGCCCTTTTCAGAAGCAGGGCACAGGCAAACGGAATTTACGAGATAACCCAGACCGGAGACACCCTTAATCTTAAAATAAATGAGATTAAAGAAGAACAAGTGAACAAGCTTTGCGACAGTCTTGAGGGAAGGGTGGCTCTGAAGGTTTCTGAGAAGCCCTATTATGCCGTAAAACTGAAAAAGGGACAGACGGCAGCCGAGGCTGTAAGGGAAATTGCGGGAATACTGTAGAATTTACAATTTTACTGTGGACATTTTCAGCGTTCTATATTATAATAATTAAAATGTATTTATATCGCTACGGAGGATAACTGATGAAAAACCTAAAGGGCATTGTTGCCGTATTACTTATTATTGCTATGGCCTTTTCATTTACTGCTTGTCATAAGCAGGGAGAGGTTGCCATCTCTTCGGGAGAGGATACCATAACCTCGGCTATGTACTCATACTATCTTATCTTAGCCGATACTGCCGCTAAGAATCTTATAAGTGAGGACACAGAAAATTATGATACTTCGGCAGAGGGCTTTGATTATCTTAAGCAGACAATTGACGGCAAAAAGTATTCGGATTATGTTGTTGATGAGGCAATAAAAAACTGCGCTCGTGCTATTGTATACAGAAATATCTGCAAGGAAAACAACATTACCCTTTCTGATGAGAATACTGCTAATGCAGTTTATCAGGCGCAGTATTACTGGCAACAGTACGGCTATTCTGCAATTCTGCCCGCCAATGGTGTAAGCTATGAAACCTATCTTGAGGCAATCAAGCTTGATTATCTGGCTGACAACTATTTTAAATCTCTTTACGGAAAAGAAGGAGAAAAGGCGGTCGGCGATGACGAGCTTCAAAAGCTGATGGATGAGAATTATATGGCTGTCTACGCTTTGGCCAAGGATTATTCATCTGAAACCAGTCCCAAGGTAGAGGACTATGTTAGCAAGATGGAGGGCTACAAAAAACGCCTTGAAAACGGCGAGAGCTTTGAGACCATTTATAAGGAATATAATGAAATAAAGGACAGTGAGGAAGAAGAGGAAGAAACCGATTCTGATACACCTGCTCCCAAGGACGAGTATATTTCTATCGTCGGCTCGGATAAGACAGATGCCGAAACCTCTCATTTTGAAACTATTAAGGCAATGGCTTTGGGCGAGATGAAAATTATTTCGGACACAGAGAAAAAGGTAGTTTATCTGGTTGTTAAAAAGGATATAAATTCAGACAGTTATTATAGAGATGAATATCTTGCCTCCGACCTGTTGTATTTAGCCCGTGGCGAAGAGTTCGAAAACGCCGTTGAGGAAAAGGTCAATGAACTTGAATACACTGTAAGCAGGTTCGCTATCGGTCAGTTTAAGGTTAAGAACATATACTACGGATATTAAAAATCACTTAAAGCGGGATCTTTCGGGATCCCGTTGTTTTAATAAAGCGTATAGCTTATTAAAAGGAAGTCTTGGTTAAATGAGCAAAAATGTTTTAATTATAATTCTTTCATCTGTAGCTGTTGTACTTATTGCAACGGCGGTGCTTTTGTGGCTTTTTTTGCCTGAGGAATATAGACCTGTCGGCAGTTTTAGCTCATACCCCGATCAGACAAGCAGTACTCCCCAATCCGACTCTTCGCAAGACCTAACAGTTCCTCTTGAGGTTACATATCCTACTGATAATATAACGGTCTTTACAGAATCAATAACGGTAACAGGAAGCGGCGACACTGCAATTCCTCTTTATATAAACGGGGAAGAGGTTGAAATGGGAGAAGACGGAAGTTTTTCGCATACCATAAGTCTCGTTATGGGAGAAAATGTAATAACCGTTACCCAAAATACAGAAAAGAGATATACGGTAGTTCGCAAGAAAAAGGTAATTACAGAGGTTATGCCTACCGACAGCCTAACATTAGACGGCAATTCAAAGCTTACGGTAAAGGTAAGAGCTCTTACCGGAAGCAGTGTGTCGGCTCGACTTAACGGAACAACAGTAACCCTTTCTGAGCAAAGCGGATCGTCGGACGGGGAATATTCATATTTCCTCGCAACCCTCACAATGCCTGTAAATTATTACAGAAACGTGGATTTAGGAAAAATCGTTTTCGAAGCGACCTCCTCGGAGGGCAAGGAAACGGTAAACGGTTCAAGCGTAACAATCCGCCGAACCATTACATATGACGATAAGGGCTATGTAATGCCGAGCGGCGCCGACTACAAAAATGTCGGAAAAACAAATGTTGCCGAGGTAATATGCCGAAGCGCAGAAACCTTAAGCGTTTCGGATAGCAAGGATATTTCCCGTCCGACAAACAACTATCTGCCAAAAGGAACGGTTGATTATTGCTCGGACGAAATAGAATTGGGCTCTAACAAAGTCAGAACCCTGCGATACGGCAAACGCCTTTATATGCGGACAAACAATACGGGCGAAAACCTTAAGGTTTACAAGGGAAGTCTGCCCGACACAAACAGTGTCGGTATAGCCGACTTTTCCTCTGAAGGAAGACATTCGGTTTTAACCCTTGATGTGGATTGGAAGGCCCCCTTTCTCTTTGACTTGTTGCCCCAGAGCTATAACGGAAACACCGATTTTACAATAAGCTCTGCAACATATTCCTATATAGATATAACCTTCTGTTATGCGGCGCAGTTTACGGGAGAGATAGACCTAAGCACAAACAGGATATTTTCTTCATATGAGATAATAGAGAATGAGGTTGACTATACCCTCAGGCTTTACCTTAAAAATAAGGGTAAGTTTTACGGATGGTCTGCTGAGTATAACAATGAAGGACAACTTGTTTTCAGCTTCCTTAATCCTGTAATTCTAAATAGGACGGATAATCAATACGGATATTCTCTGGAAGGTGCAGTTATTCTTATTGACGCAGGACACGGCGGCGCAGACCCGGGAGCCGTGTCGCCATCATACGGCCCAAAAACCGAGGCCGCTTTAAATCTAACCCTGGCAACCAAGCTCAAAACAAAACTTGAGAGCTTTGGTGCAACCGTTTATATGACAAGAACCGACAACTCTACCGTTTCGGTACTCGAGCGTATGAATAAGGTCAGGGATATAAAGCCCGATTTTGTTTTGGCGATACACAGAAACTCAAACGGGGCTACCTATCCTCGAGGATTTAATTCATATCATTTCAACGCTTTTTCCGCAGCTGCAGCCAAATATATCTACGAGACCACCGAGCAAAAGGCGCTATACAACACAACAAGATGGAGCGGTGTGAAATCGCACTATTTCTATCTTTGCAGAAATACCCACTGCCCCGTAGTTCTTACCGAAAACGGATTCATAAGCAACTATGAGGAATATAATCAGATGATTGACGACGGCTTTAATGACAAATGCGCAGACGCCTTCGTTGACGGTATTTTTGCATATTTTAAGTCAATTCAGTAAAATTTTCGTTTGAAAAAATTTTTAAAATGTGATAGAATATTGTTAGAGATAGATGTAAGTCCAGCAAAAAATTTGCGTGTAGTCTAATCAGACTACACCCTTTATACTTAAGCAAACACGAACAAATTAAAGGCTCGAAGTTATCTTCGAGCCTTTTAAAATCGTAAGAATTAGTCGTTATTCTGATTCTTTTTGTTTTCGTTTTTCTGATTGTTTTTATTCTGCTGATTATTCTTGTTCTGATCGTTCTTATTCTGATTGTTGTTCTGATTTCTGTTCTGGTCCATGGAATTCACCCCGCTTTCAAAATTATTTTGTCATTAAAAACAAATATTATACAAGGAGTTTATTTGAGAAAACAAACAACGACCAAGAAAATCTTGGTCGTTGTTTTTAAAAATTAAATAATTTTTCAGAGTTTTCTTTTGTCTGGCTTAAAATAGTTTCTATCGAAACACCCTTTATCTCAGCCAGAGCCTCTGCTACATAGATAATGAGTGATGAGTTGTTTGTCTTTCCTCTCATAGGCTCGGGAGCAAGGTAGGGGGCGTCGGTTTCAAGAAGGATATATTTAAGCGGAATGTCGGCCGCAACCTCCTTGAGCCGCCTTGAATTTTTAAAGGTCAATACGCCGCCCACACCGATATACATTCCTATTTTTATAAGCTCACGGGCGGTTTCGACGCTGCCCGAAAAGCAGTGAAACACGCCTGTGGGTTTGTATTTTCGGATAATTTCCATAGTATCTGCATGAGCGTCACGGTCGTGTATGATTACAGGCATATTATAACCTTTTGCCAGTTCTAATTGCTGCTCGAAGGCAACCTTTTGCTCTGCAACATATGTCTTGTCCCAATAATAGTCAAGACCAATCTCGCCGACGGCAACAACCTTTTCGTGCGAGAGCATTTTTTCGATTGCTTCGATATTTATATCCCCATTTACACTGCAAGGGTGGTAGCCGACCGCCGCATATATATGGGAATATTTCTCCGCCAAAGCAATACAGTCAAGGCTTGTTTCATCCGAGCAGCCGCAGTTGACTATTTTTGACACACCAAGGGAAGAAATGTTGCTTAAAAGCTCATCCCTGTAACCGTCAAACTTAGGGTCGTTAAAGTGGGCATGAGTGTCGATAATACTGTCCTTAGGAGCAGGGAACAGGGGTACAGGATAACTCATCGTATCTTACTTCCCGCAGGGACACCCTCTAAGAAAACAACCTTGACATCATCCTCTGACGCATCTGCAGCAAGTATCATTCCTGCGCTTTCCACTCCACAAAGGGTGGCGGGTTTGAGGTTTGAAACAAGAATAACGGTCTTTCCGATAAGGTCATCGGGGGTGTACCATTTAGCAATTCCCGAAGCGACAGTTCTGTCCTTGCCGCTGCCGTCATCAAGGGTTAATTTCAAAAGCTTCTTTGCCTTTTTAACAGGCTCGCAAGCGGTTATTTTGGCCGCTTTGAGTTCAACCTTCATGAAGTCCTCTATTGAAATCTCAGCAATTTTTGCAACATTAGCTGCCTCTTCTTCGGCCGCCTTTGCAGCTTCAGCCTCAGCGGTTATTTCTGCAAGAACCTTCTCCGCATCAAGACGTGCAAAGAGGGGAGAGGCCTCTCCCACAGAATAATCACATACCTGTCCGAAGCAAAGGGTATTATCCGAACAACCAAGCTGGTCGGCAATCTTTTCTGATGCCTCGGGGATGATAGGGGAGAGCATAGTGCCGATAAGGCGTATGCAATCAAGCAGATTGTAGAGAACGCACTCGAGATAGTCCTTCTTACTCTCATCCTTTGCAAGAGCCCAGGGCATAGTTTCGTCGATATATTTATTACAACGCTTTGCAAGGTTCATAACCGCTTCACAGGCATCTGCATTATGGTAGATTTCCATTGATGCGGTGTATTTTTCGATATTCTCTTTTGCTGCGGCAAGAAGCTCCTTGTCACATTCGTTATTATATTCCTTCTTTGACACCTTGCCGCCGAAGTACTTGTTTGTCATAGCGACCGAACGGTTGACAAGATTGCCGAGGGTGTTTGCAAGGTCGGTATTGAACTTGTTTATAAAGCTTTCGTAGGTAATACTTCCGTCGTTGGTAAAGGAGATTTCGGAAAGCAGATAGTATCTGACTGCATCGGTACCGAATCGAGAGGCTAGTTCATCGGCATAAATGGTATTGCCCTTTGACTTGCTCATCTTGTCCTCTCCTACAAGTACCCACGGATGACCGAGAACCTGTTTAGGCAGAGGCTCACCTAGAGCCATAAGAATAATAGGCCAGTAGATAGTGTGGAAACGGACTATATCCTTACCGATAACGTGAAGATCACAGGGCCAGTATTTTTTATACTGATCTGAGGAACCGTCGGGATCGTATCCGATACCAGTGATATAGTTTGAAAGGGCATCTATCCAGACATAGATAACATGCTTTGAGTCAAACTCAACCGGAACGCCCCATTTGAATGAGCTTCTTGAAACGCAAAGGTCAGCAAGACCGGGCTTCAGAAAATTATTTATCATCTCGTTGCGACGGGAGTCGGGTTTAATGAAATCGGGATTTTCTTCATAGTACTTAAGAAGTCTGTCCTGATATTTTCCGAGCTTTAAGAAATATGCCTCTTCTTTAGCATCTGAAACATCTCTGCCACAGTCCGGACATTTGCCGTCAATAAGCTGTGATGGGGTAAAGAATGACTCACAGGGAACACAGTATTTTCCCTCATACTCACTCTTGTAGATATCTCCTTGCTCATAAAGCTTTTTGAAGATTTTAGAGACTGTTTTCTCGTGGTAATCGTCGGTGGTGCGGATAAATTTGTCATAGGTAGTGTTCATACTGTTCCAGACATCCTTTATCTGCTGGGAAACCTCGTCGACATATTCCTTGGGAGAAACGCCCTTTGCGTTTGCATATTCCTCAATCTTCTGTCCGTGTTCATCCGAGCCGGTCATAAAATATACATCAAAGCCCATCATTCTTTTATAGCGGGCAATCATATCAGCCAGAACTATATCGTAGGCGTTACCGATATGCGGCTTTCTTGAGGTGTAGGCGATAGCCGTTGTAATATAAAACTTTTTCTTATCCATATATTTATTCCTCCTCGGAAGATTTAGCGTTTTGTGCTTTTGCACATGCCTTAATTCGACGGTCGAGGGTTTTTTCATCAACCCCTATGCTTGACAGTAAAAGGGCAAAAAAGAGCCCGTTTTGTATCCAGAGTATTGTAAGGTCAACGGCGCAGTGGACTATTGTGGCCACCGAAACGGCTAGTATAAGGTTTGCCGCCTTACTTTTTCTTAAAAGAGATTTACATTCTGAAATCTTTTCATAATAAGCCCAGATAAAGATAAGGAATATAGCCGTGCCGATTATTCCAAAGCTGAGAATAGGCTCAAGCGCAAAATTGTGTGCATGGGTGGTTGCCCAGAGGGAACCGAATTTGTTATGAAGATGATAATATGACAGAAAACCGTGTCCGAAGAGTGGGCTTCGCTTTATAAATGCAATAGCCGAATCCCAGACAAGTATGCGGTTTTCGGTAGTAACATTTGATTCTAAAATTCTCGGGAAGATTTCGGGGAACAGATAAAGAGCAATCATTCCAACAGCAACAAAGCATAAAAAAGCCGAAATAACAGAATGCTTTTTATAAAGAATAAGAAGCATAAGAACTCCGACTATTACTTCGATAATCGCTAAAATGCTTCCACACAGATACATTGTTACGGCTGACAGCAGCGCAACAATATAGTAAAAGGGTTTTCCCTTGTGGGTTGCTATAACTTTGTATGCGCAAACAACTATTACGAGGGCCATCATTGAGCCTAGATAATTTGAATTAAAAAACCAACCTACACAGCGGTACTTTTCGAGATGGGAGTAGATAAGTCGCTCTGCAAAAACCGAGAAAAAGACGACAATGCTCATCCAACAACACATATCAAGCGCCCTTTGGAGAACATCTCCCGTGATATTTGAACGGCAGTAATAGCTTAAGATCATTATAAGGAAAAAACCCAGTGAACAGGCAACGCCTAAGAAATTATCTCTAATTAAACCGACCACTGCCGTATAGAGAGTGAAAAGCGCCATAAACCTGCTTCCGTTGTGGGAAAAAACCTGACGCACAGACCTTGAATCTGCAAGAATTACAAAACCAAGCAACACTAAAACCACGGCGGTAAGCCAGAAGGGCAGAAAAACGCTAACAAAGGCTGTATATATTAAATTTTCAGGACAACTTAATAATTTCCTTAAAATAATACTCACCTTTCTTCTTGGTTTGATAAGAAACGGCTTTTATCTGCGACCTATATAGTAAATTATTGCCGAAAGGGCAAGGCATATTAACTCAATAATCAAACAAGCCGATATATGTAAAAGTGTAAGGGTTCCGTCAAGACCTGCTAAGGCGTATATTACGCAGAAAAGAGAGGCCAGAACAATATGTGCGGAGCAGATTAAATTTGAAAGGAACCGAAGCTTAAGACAACCGTTTATAATGGAAAAAAATGCAAATGAGGAGCCAATGTGTGCGGCGTGGGAGCTGTAAGACTCGGAATAGTTTACAGCGTTTTTGTAATTATGCACACCCTTGTGATCCATAATTTTAATACTGTCGGGGTAAAGGTCGTAATAATCGCTCAGCATCTGGACGGTTATGTTTGAATCACAGTTATCAATAAGCAGGGTTATACCTGCGTTAATCATTTTCACAAGCTCCGAACGGACCTTACGGTTTATACGATAGCGCACTACCATAAGGGCGCAGGCACGTTGGTTACAGGCAACATAAATCGGGAAGAAACCTCTGTGAAGTATCTTTCGGTCGACCTCAAGAGCGGGAACCCTGATTCCGTGGGCTTCCATAAGAGTGCGGTTTCCGATAAAGTAGTGGTCATCGCCAACCCAACCGGAAATGCCGAGGTTGTCTTCGTATTTTACCGAATCGGTCGAAGGAAGGTTTTCACTACTGTCAACAAAGGTGTTGAAGACCGAAACCAAAGGACTGTCGATTGCCCTTGCAACCGCAGCTGCGGCGGTCAGGGTGGCATCTATATTGTTTGAGCCGAGAGGATTGATATTGAAAAGCTCTATAGAGCCTTCGGGGAAAAGCTCGGCAGAGGTAACAACAACTGCGTTTGCCTGTTCAATTCTTGAAGCTGAAAATTTTCCGCAGACCATTGCGCCAAGCCTGTAAAGCCTCTTTGAAAGGTCGTCAAGAGGGAAGAATTCAGAGAAGGAATAGGTTGGCATTGCAAAAATGCTCAGTACCGTTACACCTGCGCAAAGGGCAGAATTGAATGAAGAATGGCTTATTCCTATAACTGCGGCAAATACAACAGCAAGAGCCAAAAAAACTATAGTTACGGTTGAAAGGTGGTTGGCAAAGGGTGTATCACAGGCGGTGTGAAGCAGAAAGTCTGTAACCGTACCGGTACGCTTTACCCCTGCGGCAAGAACCTCTCCGCTTATTGAAGAACGGGCCATAGAGGAGGCTGTACTTTGGTCATCAATAAGAGCAACGGCCTTTTTCTCACTTCCTGACACAATTATTCTGAAGTTATTGAGAACCGAGGTTGAACGCTTCAGCGCAAAGAGGTCATAGACACAAAGGCTGACAAGTGAAAGCAAGACCGGCTCGAAGGGGTAAACTCCGAAAATAAGCCCGTAAAGCATATAAATTATCATTCCCGAAACGCATAGCGCCACGGGAGATGCGGCGTTTGCCTTTTTAGTGAACATTGCTTTAAAAGAGGCGAAAATATTAATGTTGACAAAGGAACAGATGCCGAGCAAAACCGTCTGTATAAGACAGGGTAAAAATATAAGATTTCCGTAGATATCCTCGGGCAGAATCAGTGTCACAACGGCCGATATCAAGGTAAAGAAGAGGGTGGAGTAAAAGCGTAAAAAAGCGTTGCGGCGTTCTTTTTTTAGCCTTGTGCCGATTCGCTTTGTGTCGTCTGGACAACGGTAATCGTCCTCCACCTCAACTATAGGCTCCTCGTGTTTAAGAGTTACGGTTATCGGCTTTGCCGCTTTTATAGCAGGAGCGTCCTTGATATTGACCTGCTTTGTATGGCTTAAAATATCCTCCATAGACTGAGTCTGTGACTGATTCAGCGAGGGCATAACTCTGGTTTTATCAAGGTCAAGGCTGGGAATTCCTGCCTGGAGGTCGGTAAGCTGAGAATATGTTTCGGTTACGCTTGAATTACCGTCCTCGGTAACGACGGTGCGTTTTGAGGTAAAATCGTCAAAAAGGATATCGGCTGTTTTGGGAAGAGAAACCCTCTGAACCTCTGTTTTAGGGGTGGAGACAGTTGCAGTTCTGCTTTCCATAGGAATTTCTTTCTCTTCATCTTTTGCGGCAGCCGTTTCGGTCAATTTGTAAAGCTCTGCGATTTTCTTATCTGCCTTTGCTTCGGCAGATTTTATTATGTCTTCAACGCTTTCAAGCACATAGTCAGGCTTTGTGTCGATCTGGCTGACGCCCTCTTCATCGTATATGTAGGGCATACAGCGGTCAAGCAAGGAAACCTTGGGCTCCTCCTTAGGCGTTTCAAAATCTGAAACAACCTCCTGTTTGGAAATTTCCTTCTCCTCGACCACTTCTTCTATAGCCTCTTCACAAACCTCCTGAACAGGCTCATTTATAACAGGAGCCTCTTCGGGTACTATCTCCTCGGAAATCTCGGCAGTTGTCTGCCTGAGCTTTTGCCTCAGAGAATCTAGAGGAGAGATTCCGCCCGGGTAAACCTTGACCTCTTCGGGCTCGGTGTTAAGCTTTTGCACAGGTATAGATTCAGGCAGAGAAAACTCTTTTTCAGAGTCGGTTTTGTCATCGCCTTCAAAGTTTTCATCGGCAAAGGGGAAGAAAAGGGCAGAATATTCCTCGGGCTCTTCGGTATTTTCTTTGCTCTTTTTTGTAAACAGATTCATATTCCGTACCTTTCCTTTCTGTTATTTTCCTGTTCGGCTTTTAACGACTGCATACATTAAAATTCCCGCAGCCACCGATGCATTCAGTGAGTTTATCTTGCCAAACATTGGCAGAGAAACAATGGCGTCGCATTTTTTTGCAACAAGCTGGCCTATTCCTTTGCCCTCGTTGCCTATGACCAGTGCGCAGGGAGAGGAGAAATCAGTAAGCGAATAATCCTCGCCGTCCATATCCGCCCCGTATACCCAAACGCCACGTTCCTTTAGCTTGTCGATTTCGTTTGCAATGTTGGTTACCCTCGCAACCTTCATATATTCAAGGGCGCCGCTTGCCGATTTTGCAACCGTAACATTGAGAGATGCGCTTCGGCGCTTCGGAATAATAATTCCGTGAACCCCTGCGGCCTCTGCCGTGCGGATTATTGCGCCCAGATTGTGAGGATCCTCAATCTCATCGCAAATTATGATAAAGGGGGCCTCGCCACGCTCATCTGCAAGTTTTAAAATATCCTCAACCTCGCAGTATTCCTGTTCGGCTATAATGAGAGCGACACCCTGATGATTTGCGCCACTGGTCATATAGTCAAGCTTTGAGGGAGAAACCTCTTTGATAAGAATTCCTCTTTCACTGCATTTTGCTATGATGGCGGCAACAGAACCGCCTGTCTGCCCGTGACATACGAGCAAACGGTCTATCTCTCTTCCCGAACGAAGAGCCTCCATAACCGAATTGCGTCCCGCTATAATATTATTACCATGTTCCTTTTGTTCGGCGCTTACCATAAAAGAAGAACTCCTTAAATTTATACATAAATATACAAAATAAAGTATAACACAAATAATAAAAAAAGGAAAGAGTTTTTATATAAATAGAATAATTTGGGCAGACTACTTTAAAGGAGTTGTGATTATGAGTAAAATTAAAAGAGTATCTGCATACGAAATTTTTGATTCAAGGGGTAACCCGACTGTATTTGCAGAGGTTGAAACCGAAGGGGGCTTTAAGGGTAGCGCAGCTGTGCCGTCGGGGGCCTCGACCGGAAGCTTTGAAGCGGCAGAGCTGAGGGATAATACCGACAGGCTTTTCGGCAAGGGGGTCGAAAGAGCGGTCGAAAATGTCAATACCATTATCGGTCCCGCACTTATAGGCTGTAAGGTATCCGACCAGACGGGACTGGATAAAAAGATGATTGAGCTTGACTCGAGCGAGAACAAGTCCAATCTCGGCGCTAATGCAATTCTTGCCGTGTCAATGGCTGCAGCAAGGGCGGCGGCAGAGAGTGAGGGAGTACCCCTTTACAGTTATCTCGGAGCTCCAAAAAAGCTCGTTATGCCCAGACCGATGATGAATATTATAAACGGCGGCGCCCATGCGTCAAACAATATCGATATACAGGAATTTATGATACAGCCAACAATGCCCAAAAGCTTTGCAGAATCTATGGAATGTTGTGTTAAAATATATCACACCCTAAGAAAATTGTTATCAAACAAAGGCTATTCAACGGCAGTGGGGGACGAGGGAGGCTTTGCGCCCGACCTTAAGGATGACAAAGAGGCGCTTAAATTTATTGTTGAGGCGATAGAAAAGGCGGGTTATTCAGATAAAGAGGTAAAGATTTGTCTTGACGCCGCATCGAGTGAATGGCGGTGCGAAAGCGGACTTTACAAAATGCCCAAAAGGCAAAAGAAACTCGACCGTGATGAGATGATAGCAATGTGGGAGGACCTTGCGGATAATTATCCAATAGCCTCGCTTGAGGACCCGCTTTCCGAGGGGGATTTTGAAGGCTTTGCGGCATTGACCGAAAGGTTGGGCTCCCGTCTTCAGCTTGTGGGGGATGACCTTTTCGTAACCAATGAAAAAAGGCTTTTACAGGGAATAACTATGAAGGCGGCAAACTCAATTCTCATAAAGCCAAACCAGATAGGAACCGTTTCTGAAACCCTTAATGTAATAAAAACCGCCCACGATAATTCTTACACCACCGTTATTTCTCATCGTTCGGGTGAAACCGAGGACAGCTTTATCTCCGATTTAGCCCTTGCGGTGTCGGCGGGACAGATAAAAAGCGGTGCCCCCTGCAGAAGCGAGCGACTTGCAAAATACAACCGACTTCTTCTGATAGAAAAACGAGGCTAAGCGCTATGCTTAGCCTCGTTTTATTATACCTTTTTTAATACTGCAGCGCATCGTGAGGGCAGATAAAGAGAAAAACCGATTTTGCCCGAGGGGGTTGCCTTTGACTCGTATAAATAGTCGGTATCAATTCTGCTCTGACCGCCGAACTCGGAGCAGTCGGTTGACAGAATTACCTTATATTTTCCCACCTTACCCACATCGATAAAGTATCCTTCAAAGGACCTTTCGGGGTTGAAGTTGAAGGCAAAAACAAGGTCGCCCTTTGTGTAGATAATTATTTTGTCGTCCTCATGAATATATCTGCAGTCGGGCGAGGATGAGAAGATATTTTCTTCTCTCAGCAGCCTTATCATTGCCATATCAAAATTATTAAGCTCCCCAAAGCGAAGCTCCTCATCGTCTACAAGGTGCCACTGGCGGCGGCAGTAATGATAGCTCCAGCCGTTTTGCTCACGGGGAAAATCTATCCACTCGGGGTGGCCAAATTCATTTCCCATAAAGTTGAGATAGCCCTCTCCTGCAAGGGAGGAGGTAATAAGACGTATCATCTTATGCAGAGCGATACCTCGGTCGACCGTGATATTTCCTGCAAATTTTTTCATACCTGTATACATTTCAGCGTCGCACAGGCGGAACATAACCGTCTTGTCACCCACAAGCGCCTGGTCGTGCGACTCAACATACCCAATGTTTTTTTCATAAGGTCTTCTGGTTGTAAGTTCATACCAGAGGGTACCGAGGTGCCAGTCCCAATCCGACTGTTCTCTGAGCATTTTTATCCAAAGGTCAGGAACACCCATTGAGAGCCTGTAATCAAAGCCTATTCCGCCGTCTTTAATCGGAATGCACATACCGGGCATGCCCGACATATCCTCCGCAACGGTTATGGCGTTGGGATTTATTTTGTGCACAAGCTCATTTGCAAGCTGAAGATAGGTAACCGCCTCGGTATCGGTATTCATTGAAAAATACATATCGTAGTTGGTAAAAGCACTTCCAAGCCCGTGGTCGTGATAGAGCATTGAGGTTACACCGTCAAAACGGAAACCGTCGAAATGGAAAACCTCCATCCAGTATTTAAGGTTGGACAAAAGGAAGTGCAAAACCTCGTTTTTGTTGTAGTTGAAAAGCTTTGTGCCCCAGGCCGAATGATTTCCACGTGAGCCTTGATGGAAAAACTGATATTCGGTGCCGTCAAACTTGCAAAGGCCCTCATTAGTATTGTTTACGGCGTGTGAGTGAACAACATCAAGCAGAACGGTAATGCCCATACTGTGAGCCTCGTTTATAAGCCTTTTAAGCTCCTCACTCCTTCCGTAACGGGAGGAGGCGGCAAAAAAATTAGATACCTGATAGCCGAAGGAGGCATAATAAGGATGCTCCATAACAGCCATTATCTGTATGGTGTTGTAGCCGAGCTTTTTTATTCTGGGAAGGGTATTTTGGCGAAACTCCTCATAACTGCCGATACCGTATTTGTCCTGCGCCATACCGATATGGCACTCATAGATAAGGGGAGTTTTTGCAGGGGTAAAACCCTCGTCCGTCCATTTAAAAGAGCCGAGAGTGTCCTCTATCTCGGCGCACCAGAGATAGTTTTGGGTGTCCTGTACAACACGGGTTGCATAGGTTGGAATGCGGCGCAGTGTCTGTCCGTTATGAATAACTATAGCTTGTACTTTCTGCCCTTGTGAAAGGGTTTTTTCGCCCTCAAGATGCACCTCAAAAACTCCGTTTTCAAGCCTTTTCAAAGGACAGGAATAGGTGTCCCAGTTGTTAAAATCTCCGCATAAAAACATAGCCTCGGCGGCGGGAGCCCACTCTCTGTAAACCCAACCGTTTTTGGTTTTGTGAAAACCGAAATATTTATATCCTTCAGCAAATTTTACAAGGCTTCTCTTTGTGCCGAGAAGCTCTCTTTTTTTGCTTGTAAAGTTCTCCATACGAAGCTCTATATCCTGCTTGTAGTTTTGGAGAATAGGGTCAAGTTTTAAAATTTTGTACACTAAGGCACCTTCCTTTCGGACTGTCTAAATCTATTTTACTCTATATTCAGAAAAAATACCATCTTTTTGTGTCGAACTGCAAAATTATTGATTTTTATCAAGCAAATATAAAAACCGAAAAAGAGTTAACTCCTCTCTTTCGGTTTGTTTATTGCGTAAGATTTATATTTCAATCTCTTTTTTATCCCTGATATAAACCCTCGGGACCCTTTTTGAAAGTCCGCAAACGATTTCATAGTTTATTGTACTCGCCCAGTCTGCTACAAGCTCAACAGGCAGTCCATCGCCGAAAAGGGTTACTGTGTCTCCCTCTTTTATATTATCAATATCGGTGACATCGACACACATCTGGTCCATACATATTCTGCCGACTATATTTGCCTTTTGCCCGTTTATAAGGACGTAACCCTTGTTGGATAAAAGCCTTGGGTATCCGTCGGCATAACCTACCGAAAGGGTTGCGATTTTACGGGATTTTTGAAGAGTATATGTTCTGCCGTAACTTAATGTGCTGCCTTGCTCAACCGTTTTTACCATTGAAACTGCCGTTTTAAAGGACATAACAGGCTTAAATTTGTGGTCTATTTGGATTTCTGTAGAGGGGGTCAAACCGTAAAGAATTATTCCGGGTCTTACTGCGTCAAGGTGCTTTTCCTTGCAGAGAAGTGTTCCTGCCGAGTTGCAGCAGTGCTTGAGCTTAAAAGAGTATCCTTCTTTTTCAAGGGCATCAACTGCAGATAAAAATCTCTTGTATTGTTCTTCGGTATAAGCAACATTAAAGTTTTCGTAACTGTCGGCAACACAAAAGTGCATAAAAACGCCTTCATAAGTTATGTTTTCAAGTTTGAGTGCGGCTTTTATATTATTAAGGTCACTAAGTTCTTCAGTACGACAGTTAAATCCAATCCGTCCCATGCCTGTATCCAGTTTCAGATGGGCTTTTATGTATATCCCATGTTTTTTTGCAAAACTGTCAAGCTTTTCCGCATACTCAAGGGAAAAAACAGATTGTGTTATATCATATTGAGCAAGTGAGTTTGCGTTGTCAATAGGGGTATAACCAAGTATAAGAACAGGTTTTTTGATGCCGAGATTGCGAAGCTCTTTTGCTTCATCAATATTTGAAACGGCAAAAGCATATGTACCGGCCTCATCAAGAAGCCTTGCGATAGGCCCTACCGAGTGACCATAAGCGTTCGCTTTGACCACCGAGAAAATCTTACTGTCGGTAGTACTTTTTATTATGTCAAAGTTGTTTAAAAGGGCATCTAAATTTATCTCTGCCCAGGCTCTGTGAAGATAACTCATACCTTACCTCTCAACCTTTTATTTATTTTATCTGCCAAGGGTATTGCTATAATGCATAAAAGCCCCCAAAGCAGAGTGAAAAGCAGACAAACCTGACCGAACAGGTTAAAGGGTCTGTCACTGTAATCCCAGACCTGCTTTTTGAGCAAAATATTAAATATAAGACCGAAAACAAACTCAATCGCAGTAACGGTCAGACCGCCGATAATGCATTTTATTGCAAGGCATTTTGATTTAAACCTTTCGGAAATTGAGGCAAAGGACAAAAAACAAAGCCCACCTGCAATCATCATACTCCAGTGGGTATAACCCCTCCAGAGTATTTCAATAAGGCCGTATGAAAAAGCCCCTAGCCCGAATTTTATAAAATTACACATAAACTCATCTCCAAGTTTAGTGTGTCTTTATATGAAGGGTTTATAAATTATTTTCAGCGTCTTCTTCTGCCAAAGATTGCTACGAAACGTAAAAGCTGCGCTAAAGATAAAAGCAATGCCGCAACATAGGTCATAGCGGCTGCCGACAGAACCTTTTTAGAGCCGAGAAGCTCTTCTTCTTGCAAAAGCGAAGTGGAGGATAGGGTTCTGATGGCTCTTTTTGAGGCGTTAAATTCTACAGGAAGGGTAATAAGATGGAAAAGTGTGGTCAGAGAAAAAAGAGCAATACCAACCCATAAAAGAGTTTCTTGGTTTAAAAAAATTCCCAGAAGCAGTAAAAACCAGGATATTGAGCTGCCGAAATTAACCACAGGCACTAACTTGTTCCTGATTACGATAGGGGTATAGTTCTCTGCGTATTGCACAGCGTGACCTGCCTCGTGAGCCGCAACACCAACCGCCGCTACCGAAGCGGCATCATAGACCGATTCGGAAAGCCTTATAACATTTGTCCTCGGGTCATAGTGGTCGGTAAGATTTCCCGAAACACGCTCAATTCTTACATTTGCAATGCCGTGGGAATAAAGAACCTGCCTTGCCGCATCAGCCCCCGTAAGCTGACCTGACGAAACCTTTGAATACTTTGCAAAGGTGCTTTTTACCTTAAACTGTGCAATCAAAGATATTACCAGAGCAGGTATTACAAGATAAATATAATAGATGTCAAAACCGTAGAAATAAAAACTGCCAAACATAGTATCATCCTAAACATTAAATCTAAATAATACTATGTCCCCATCCTGCATAATATATTCCTTGCCCTCGCTTCGAACAAGGCCTTTCTCCTTTGCGGCTACCATACTGCCACAGTCCATAAGGTCCTTAAAGGAAACCACCTCTGCACGTATAAAACCACGCTCGAAATCCGAGTGTATCTTTCCTGCCGCCTGTGGAGCCTTGGTGCCTTTTGTTATGGTCCAGGCACGAACTTCGGGCTGACCTGCAGTGAGATAAGAAATAAGACCGAGAAGGGAATAACAGGTTTTTATAAGTCGGTCAAGACCTGACTGCTCGAGTCCGAGGTCAGAGAGGAACATAACCTTTTCCTCTTCATCAAGACTTGAGATTTCAGCCTCCATTGAAGCGCAGATAGGAAGTGTCTCGGCACCCTCTGCAGCGGCAATTTCCTTAACCTTTTTATAGTTCGCATTGTTGTCAATTCCGTTTATGAAATCGTCCTCGCTCATATTACAGGCGTATATTACAGGTTTTAAAGAGAGAAGAGCGGTGGTGTTCAAAACCTCTTTTTCCGTATCGTCATTCGGCACAACAGCCCTTGCGGGAATTCCGTTTTCCAAAGAGTCAAGAAGCCTTTTCAAAAAGTCAACCTCACCTTGAAGAGACTTGTCTCCCTTAAGCGCCTTTGAAGATTTGTCAAGACGGCGCTGAACCATCTCCATATCCGAAAAAATCAGTTCCAGATTGATGGTTTCAATATCTCTTGCAGGGTCAACCGAGCCTTCAACATGGATAATATCGGTACTCTCAAAACAACGTACAACATGTACGATTGCGTCAACCTCTCGAATGTGTGAAAGAAACTTGTTTCCGAGGCCCTCTCCCTTGGATGCTCCCTTAACTAGACCTGCAATATCGACAAACTCAATAACAGCTGGAGTAAACTTTACGGGGTTATACATTTCCCGCAGTGCGACAAGTCGCTCATCCGGAACGGCAACCATTCCGACATTCGGCTCAATGGTGCAGAAGGGATAGTTTGCGCTCTGCGCCCCTGCATTTGTTATAGCGTTAAAAAGGGTGGACTTTCCAACGTTAGGAAGCCCCACGATACCTAGTTTCATAATATTTTAAAACTCCTTTATTTATCAGTGTTTCATGCGTTTAAATAGTATTATATCACGGCATCGTAATATTGTCGATGCTTATTGTTATAACGATTATGTGAAAACAAGTTAGTATAACATAATATCATTTAAATCCTGCTGAAACTGTTTGAAAAAGTTATAATCTGCTTCTGTATTGCGATACATAATTCGGTTTGGCGCTAATGCGAAGGCTTTGATTGTTGTTAAGCACTCAAATGCAAAAATTCTCTCTGCCTTACTTTCGTACTTGGTGTTTTCTATTATTTTTCTCTCTTTAACTAAATAGACGCAGTTATCAACAAGCTGAAAGTCCGAACTGTATTTTTCGTGGAAAACTTTTATATTTGTATTTTCTTGTTCCAGCCTCTCGAGGTGTGAAGATAAAATGTAAAAATTATTTTCAGTCATTTTAAGCAAACCCGGAATGATGGTTTCTACGACATTATCAGGCAGTTCGCACCCCGTAATAATAAAGCTTTTAACATCCGGCTCGTGATTTCTTGAAGCGGTGGAGGTTCTGACACAGGTGCCGTTTTTATAAGTCAGCTTTTTAGAATTATACGGAGCTCCATTAAAGTAAAGGTATTGATATCTGCGGTTATTATTTGCCGACATTTCAATGCAAACTGCATTCAGTTCCGATATGTAGTAAGGCGTTCCGATAAAAACTTGCTTTTCTTGATTTTGATTGTAAAAGATATATTCTGCTTTGGCTACAAAATTTTCATCTTCAAAAATTGATAATTTAAATTTGATGATTTTATCATCTTCGTTTGGGTTATGGTCAAAAGTATACCCGTAAAAATCACCAAAATAAGATTTATGAGTAAGTTTTGAAAGGGGTGCAAATGGTTTTTGTTTTATTCTAATTTCTTTTGCAACCTCTGACATTATTTCTTCTGTTTCTGAACAAGTGATTTTTTCAGCAGAGAACACCTTTTCCAGTGGGAAATTATACAATCCGCATATTTCGTTTATAAAATACGGATCGAGAGTATCATTTTCATTTGAAAGAAGTTTTTTTAGTTTGTTATCCGGCTTACTCAGCCAATAAGAGTTATTTTCTTCAGTAGCTTTTTTCTGCAACTCATTACATAAGTGTGTTAAAGTTTTAAATTTTGCGTTTCTTTCATCTTTTGCGGTAAAGCTACCATATTGGTCGATTCTGTAACCTACGGTATGCAAAAAATTACGAAGATTGTTCTTTACCGCTAAAATGTATTCTTCATTTTTGTTTACTAACATATTTACCCCCCCAATCACACACAAATCGTGGAAAAACTTTCACATCATCTATAGAAGAAATATTCACGACAAAGGTATGTACCGTTAAATGGGAGTTTTGTAAAATAATGACAAAGACATCCCAGATGATTATAACACATAATTGCAAAAAACAAAAGGGTTGTTTGAAAAGTAAAGGAGGAAGTTTTATGATACCTACACCAACCTATTTAGAAAAAGGTATTTCGGGAGTAATATCCTATGACATTTTTTCAAGACTGTTATCAGACCGCATAATAATGCTATTTGATAATATCGACCGAAATACCGCATGTATTGTAATGTCACAATTGCTTTTTCTTGAATCGGTTGACCCGAAAAAAGATATAACCCTTTACATAAATTCGCCGGGCGGCAGCATAAACGACGGTCTTGCAATTTATGACACTATAAAACATATAAAATGTGATGTTTGCACACTTTGTGTTGGCGAAGCGTCAAGCATGGGAGCTTTTTTACTTGCGGCAGGTACAAAGGGTAAAAGATATGCCCTTGAAAATAGTTCTATTATGATACATCAAGCGTTAGGAGCAATACCATACGGACAGGCAACCGATATTAAAATACAAGCCGATCTGATTTCTTCAAAAAAGGCAACGTTAGATAAACTGTTGGCTAAAATGACGGGCAAAACACAAGAGCAGATATCTGCTGACACCGAAAGAGATTATTACATGAATCCTTTTGATGCTGTCGAGTACGGTATTATTGACGAGGTGATTGTTGATGGAGATTAAGGAACTTTTGCCGATAATTTATGATAATTTTGAGACATTTCATACAATGTGTCTGTCCACCTCTTTAATGTCTACATACAATTGTAAGGAATTTGACTCTGATGCGCATAAAATAATCGCTTTTATCGGAGAAGCTTTTGAATTGGAGCAAGAAACAATCAACCAGTTCGAAAAATGTATTTTAGGAGATATGATGAATATTGGCTTGATTACAGATTATCAGGCGATATCTTCTACAGAACTTTTATCAGATAATGATAAGGAAAACATTGAACTGTATGAGATTAAAGGTCGTATATTGGAGGAAATTGCTGTAGATGAAGCGCAAAATTACAACATCTCCGATATGCGTATTGCTAACCAAATAAAAGTAAATATGAAATATGAGTATTTCCATCATCCTTATAATGCAAAATTAAGACTATGGCATCTTAATCGGCTTGTAAAAAATGGGAATATTGATATCACGAGGCAAATCGCTGTTTTATATGCATTAGGAATCGGGTGCAATATTGATTTTAAAAGAGCCGAAGAAAACCTTTTAAAATGTATTCTTTGGGGCGACAAAATCTCATCAGTTTTGATTGATAAACTATATCAGAAAACAGGCAAAACAAATTCGGGATATAAAAGCATTTTTTCTGACGACCAGCCGGAAGATATAAGCGATACCAAAGTTTCAGAGTATTGGCAATTAAGAAAATTGTTAAATGCCTATATTATTGCACCTAAAAAGAATTCGCTTATCAACAACGAATTGGCGAATATATTGATATCAAATGAATTATCATATCAAAACAAGGTGGAAAAGATTCTGAATTTTAACGAAAAAACATGGCGTAATGCTTATCTGATGATGAACAATAAAGAAAACCGTATTGGATTCAGGGTGAGAGAAAAATGAATGAGCTTTTTAATGTTAAATCATTAAGTAAAAATTGTGAAAGAGAGTATACAAAACGCTTTTTTCCGAATAACGAGGTTCTCAATTTTGATGATTATTCAAATGAATATAATTTAAAAACCGTTAACTACAATGAGCTTGAAAATCATGAAATTTGGGGAATGCTGTATTCAATGAGTCGTGATAAAAGCGACCAATTATCTGTTACTTTTCAAGATGCTGCCCATACACTGGTGGTTGGCACTACTCAGGTGGGAAAAACCTGGGGGCATGTTATGGATTCGGTGTATTCTTTGTCTGCCAAGAAAAACAAACCTAACTTTATGATTGCAGATCCTAAAGGGGAAATTTCGGAGAATGCGACAGAGATATTAAGGGAAAGAGGATATAAGATCTTTGCACTTAATTTTAAGGATACCCAGTATTCAAACATGTGGAATCCGTTGCTTGAAATATACGACGGTTGGATGGAAATGAACAGTATTGAAGAAAGGCTGAAATATCACAGCTCGTTGAGAGGTCTGTCAAAATACATTCTCGAAGACAATATCAGCACCTACGAAAAATCCGGTTGTTTTTGGAGTTTTGACGATAAAGCGTATTCCAATGAGGAACATGCTGATTTTGCCGTAGCTCATAAAAAAAGCGAAATAGAGAGCCACACTTCTGATTTGATCAATCAGTTAGTAGCATCTTTGGGTTCGACGGCTGTTCAAAACTCAAAGGACCCCGGCTGGCAACAAGGCGCACTGGAAATATTAAGAGGTATGATTTACCTTATGCTTGAGGATGCGTTGGACAGCAGAAGCGGTTTTGAACGAAAAAATATGAATTTTATGAATATGCAGCGCTATTATGAAATTCTTCGTGAAAACGTGTTGACTGGGATGAACAACACACCTTTGCTTAAAACAACAAAGCTTTGGCACAAAAAAATCACAGATGACTCTATACGGCATATGCGAGGTTTCTTCGAGAACGCTCCGACAACAACCAGAAGTTATTTGGGGTGCTTCGATAACATAATGCAGGAGTGGTTCAATCCTAAAATTTACTCGTTGGCAAACGATAACAATATTGATCTTAGTAATTGTGATGAACAACCATTTGCAATATTTTTGATTACCAGAGACTATGAGAAAAGCGATTATTTTATCGCAGGATTGTTCATTGACTGGGTATATAAAGAAATGCTGATGAAAGCCGAGGCAAACGGTGGAAAGCTAAACAGAGAGATGTTTTTTATTCTTGATGAATTTGCGAACATTCCTGTCATTAACGGTTTTACAAATAAGATTTCGACAAGTCTTTCGAGACGTATTATTTTTCAATTATATGTTCAATCTTACGAACAAATTGAGGGCAATTACGGAATCGCTGATGCAGGTACAATAAAAGCAAATTGCAATGTTGAGATATTTTTGGGTTCTCAAAGTCACAGAACAAAAAGGGAGTTTTCCGAAAAATGTGGCACACGACGTATAAAAACCTTGGATGCGGCTCTGTCGCCGGACAAGAGAACAATTATGGAAATCCCCGTTCTTTCCATTAACAGTCTTGAAAACTTAGCCCAAGGTGATGCATATGTAAAAAGGCTAAACAGACCAACCTCAAAAACTCATTTTGAAATGGCTTATTTGTGCAGTGAATTGTCCCACAATAAACTTTCGGCTAAGGAACTTGGCATTAATTCTATTCCTTATAATGATGAGATTTTTATCTATAAATATCTGGAGAACGAACATTCTATGGCCGCATACGGTAAGATAAATACGGAAGAGAAACTCAAAGATCCCTCTTTCGCAGATATGCGATTTGCTGTAGACACCGAATGAGATTGCACTGGAGTAAAAAATAATATATAATCAAATACGTGGAATATATTAAACATTAATTTAAAGCAGGTATTTTATGAAAGTGATATTTATTGATTTTGACGGCGTACTAAATACCGAGAAATATGTTCGCAGTTGTGCGGAGTATGGCTTAATAATTGACCGGTCTAAAATGGCCTTGTTAAGACAAATAACAGCCGCAACCGATGCTAAGATTGTCTTGTCAACCTCGTGGCGTGAACATTGGGATGAGGAACCTAAAAATTGTGATAATATAGGAATAGAAATCAACAATATTTTTGAGCAGTACGGTTTACATATTTTCGGTAAAACACCAATTTTAAATTCCTGTCGTGAGGACGAAATTGCCGACTGGCTTGAAATAAATACGCAGGTTACTAACTTTGTTGTGCTTGATGATAGGTTTTTAGACTCTGAACTAATAAGAGGACATTTTGTAAAGACATCAGGTTATGCAAAGGGTTTAGATGAACTATCTGCAGAAAAAGCAATTGAAATATTAAATAGTTAAAAGGTGGTTTTATGGTACAAACAGCATTGTTCAAGGCTATTCTTAAAAGAGCCGATGAAGTGAAAGAGGAATTTAATGGAGAGTATCTTACGGCTGCTCACATTGCCGTAGCGGTTGCAGATTTTTGCGCAATAGGGTATACCGGTCTTACTCCTTTAGAGCTGCAGAGCTCCGTCCAATTTGAAGAAGAACGTTTGCGATATATCTTCTCTAGAGAGGTAAAACCGTCGTCGTATTTAAGATTAAGTCTATCTCATAATACAAAAGACGGTGTCAAAGAGGAAGCATTTGATGTTGAGTGTTGTGAGCAAATTGCAATTTTACGAGAAACCGATTTGCTAACCGCAGATGTTCTGTTTTTGTGCGCATTAAAGGAACTCAAAAAGCCATATAGAGTGGCGGTTAAAAATATTGTATCAGACGATAGTATTCTTGTATCCTTACAGGATGCCGACAAAAACGTATATGATTACGTTATCGATAGAATAGACGATATTTGTTGCAAACTGAAGAAAAAAACAGATGAAGCCAGGGCAATACGGGATTGGAAACCGGCATCTAAATTTTCTGAGCCTGAAGAACTGATTAAACAGTTATTTGACAATATCAGCACAAGTTATGAAAAGAATGTTTTATGCATTACAGTTCCCAAGTTTTTATTGGGAACAGATTTAAAATTGAGTATTTACAAAGTTAGAGATTCCTATATTATACATGATAACGGATGCGCAGTAGAAAGTCTTTCAAAACGGATTGACAACAATTGCGTTAAAAGGGTTTTAGATTTAATATGGGGCGAATCCAATTTGCAGAATAATAAGCTTTTTGCTGAGTTTACCGATGTCAAGTCCGTTTTATATTTTATTCAAGAAGTGATTTTAACCGCTAACGCTGATTTGTATTATGAATATTTTATAGAAGAACCGTTTGGTCGTCGACGTTATGTTGAGCCTTGCGATGTGCTTGAAAACGAGCAACATGCAAAAGAATTCGACCACAATACATTTGTTGATGCTTTAAAAGAAACGGTAACGGCTTTTTATGATGAGAACAAAGGGCTTCAGCTTCGGCTTGATACAAAATACTGTAATTGCAGTTATGCCATCAAGGTGTTAATTGAAACTCTAGATGACACAACCGTTCGATTTAGCGATGCCTATAAAAACAAAAAATATGAGACAGGTGAAATGCTAGAAGCATTTTATTTTGGCAGCAGAAAAGAATATGACGATATGTATTATGAGGTTATGCATAAATTGGCAAAACCCTTCGGAATGACGTTTGATATGACTTCAAGCATTATTTTTCCGGAATACTGCGGAAATCAGCATAATCATAAAAACCCCTATGTGCTTTCAACCGTCCCAAATTGGTTATCTGACTTCTATAAGTTTATGAACAGTGCGGTCTTAATCTCGGTTGTTGCAGATCGTATAAATTATGAAAAATTAAGGGAATGGTAAGATGAATAACAAAAAGAAATTATTTGTCGTTTCGGATATTCACGGACATTATACACTGCTTAAAGATGCGCTTAGCAAGGCAGGATTCGATAATGATAACCCTGAACATTTACTGATTTGCTGCGGAGACTATTTTGACAGAGGAAGAGAAAATCTTGAAGCATTGAAATTTTTCGAAAGATTAGAGCGCAAGGTTTTATTGCGAGGTAACCATGAGGACCTTTTACTTAAGCTTCTGCAAACGGGTAAGGTCCTTCCGCATAACTACATAAACGGAACCATGACAACACTTGAGGACTTTTTTGGTAAATATTCTATTAATCCTGTTGATGATACTATTGATTTTTCGGGCAAAACCCGAACGGTTGACCGCATTTGTGAGTTTATTGATGAAACAATAAATTATTTTGAAACAGAGAATTATGTTTTTGTTCACGGTTGGTTGCCCCCAAATGCAGATACGCTTGATAACAGGAAAAGGACAACTGAAAATGCCTGGGAACAGGCAAGATGGACAAAATGGACCGACAAGTATAACGGAAAAAGACCTCTTGCAGACAAGATTCTTGTTTGCGGCCATGTACCAACCTTTTATGCTGTTAAGTTTGACACCGACCGTGATGAAAACAACTTTCAAATTTTTCACGGAAATGGTATAATTGCTGTAGATGCAGGAACCTTCGACACAAAACATGTAAATGTTCTTGTATTGGAGGATTGTTTGTTACCTGACACAGAAGTTTTATTTTAAAACAAGGCGGTGCAAGTTGAATGTTTAATTTCACTAAGAATTCCAAATTGTCAGCAGAGGAAACTGCGGAGAAAGAAGCATATATTTCATATAAAAAGCTAGCAAAAAAGGGGGATGTTTCTGCACAGTTTCAGTTGGGCGAATGTTATTATAATGGTAACGGTGTGGAAACCGACTATAAAAAAGCTGTTGAATGGTATTTAAAAGCTGCAAATTCTGGCAATCCTAATGCACAATATATGCTTGGAGAATGTTGGGAAAAAGGTCGAGGTATACAGGCACCGCGTAATGATAATACTGCTATAAATTGGTATACACTTTCTGCAAAACAGGGTTTTTTAGATGCGCAAAAGCATCTTACCTATATGTATTCGATGAAACGTAATTATGTGGAAGCTTTTCGTTGGTATTGTGCAGCAGCAGAACAGGGTGATACACATTCTATTAATATGGTAGGATATTACTATCTGTTTGGAAAAGGCGGTATACAAAAGAATTATAATGAAGCAGTAAAATGTTTCCAAAAACTTTTTGAACTAGGAAAAGAACTAGCTAGCGCAAATCTATATTTGGGAATTTGCTATGAATACGGATATGGAGTAGAAATGAATCCAGAGAAAGCCTTTTCGTATTATTACGATGCGGTATTTAAGCATGGTAATGTGTATGCCTACTTTGAACTTGCAAAATGTTATGAGCGCGGTTTTGGTGTTGAACAAAATATTTCTATGGCTATTAATCTTTATTCTCGTGATTTCACAAGGCCCGATTCTAATTGTGCACTAGGAGAAATTTATTACGCTGGTAAAGGTGTTGAGGTTAATATACCAAAAGCCGTTGAACATATCATGGCAGCAGCACTTAAAGGTCATATCGAAGCTTCATATAGATTAGGATATTTTTACTATTCGGGAATTGGAGTTGTTAAGGATTATGGTATGGCGGAACATTATTTAAAACGCGCTGCTGAAAAAGATCATAAAGAGGCAAAAGAATTACTTAAATTGTGTGAAAAACAAATTGCCGCACTTTCTCATTCTTGCTGCATATCAAACGTACATCAAACCTATGCAACCGAGCCTGACATAGTTTATGGTAATGATAGTAGTCACGATCAGGTTTCGGCGCATAAAGAATTTCTTGAAAAAATACATAATGGAACGCTGACACAGGCAGAAAAGGATGATTACGATCATAAATACGGTGGATGATTTTTTGCGGAGGACTATATATGCTTGGTGCTATTATTGGAGATATTGTAGGTTCGGTATATGAGTTTGAATCGGACAAGACAAAGGATTTTGAATTTTTTACCGAAGAAAGCAGACTTACAGATGACAGCATGATGACGATTGCTGTAGGTTGTACTTGTGCAAAAGCGGTTTTAAGTGATGAAGAGGATTTTAAATCCTGGGTATCCAATGTTGATATCGGTCATCTTTCTTCCTTTACAACCTTTCCAATAGGCGGAACGGTAGAAATATGCACTGAAAATAATGAAGCGCACATACAGATAAAAAAACACTGATTATCAAACAATGTGAAAATTATTTTTTTCAGATTGCATTGTGGAGGGTAAAATTGAAAATAATTTTTTTCTTACATAGTTTTAGTATTGGCGGCGCCGAGAGGCGATGCGCAACAATCGCAAATTATTTGGTTCAACATGGACATAAAATTATTGCTGTATTATTGGATTCTGCAAATGTATTATTTGAACTCGATAAGAATATTGAGGTCCTTTATTTGTCCCCATCGGGAATTGCAAAAAAGCTTGAGCCTAATCAAAAATCAAACTGTAATTTTGAATGTTCAAAATCTTCTAATAACAAGGAGTTTTTGCGACTTGGAAAAAATAACATCACAAATCAAAAATTTGATGAAATAATTGATTCCTATAGTGCCAGAATTAAAAAATTTTGTGAAGATTGTCCCGACTATTTAATAGTGTCTTGGGTCTCTTTGTATTCGATAGCATGTGCACGGGCACTCAAACAATTGCCTAATAAATTTGCTTTTGTTGAGTGCAATTCTCCCCAGGCGGAATTTCCAAAAGAGCACTATTTTAATGCCTTGAAAAAGAAATATTATCCAAGGGCACAAGCCGCTTTTTTTCAAACTGAGGAAGAAAAGGATTATTATTCTTTTCTGCCCGATACGAAAAAATATATTATTCCAAATCCGGTTAATAATATTGATTTACCATATTACAACGGGGTTCAAAGAAAGGTCGTTGTTACTTTCGGTAGGCTAAAAAAGCAAAAAAGGCTACCTCTTTTGATTGAAGCGTTTTCAATTTTTTTAAAAGATTTTCCGGATTATCAACTTCACATATACGGTGATGGTCCCGAAAAAGAAAACATTATAAACATTATTAATGATTTTGGATTGAACAATTCTGTTAAAATATTTGATTTTGATATTAATGTGCATCGGAAAATTTATGATTGCGCCATGTATGTTTCATCTTCATTATTTGAAGGAATGTCGAATTCTATGTTAGAAGCTATGTCGATAGGACTGCCTGTTATATGCACCGACTGTCATGGCGGCGGTGCAAAAGCGGTTATCAAAAACGGTGAAAATGGCTTGTTGGTGCCTGTTGAGGATTCTAATTCTTTATCACAAGCAATGCGGCGCATAGCTGAGGATAATGAGTTTGCAAAAAAAATATCTAAAAATGCTGTGTTGATAAAAAACAAATTGTCTAAGGATAGAATTTGTACTTTATGGCATGAGGCGTTAGAAGAAATATGTGACCTGTAAATGAAAAAAAGAGGGGTTTTCTATGGAAAAGGTTATCTTTATACTTCATACATATAGTGTCGGTGGCGCAGAGCGTAGATGTGTTTCGGTAGCAAACTATCTGGCTTTACATGGTGTCGAGGTCAAAATTGTATTGCTTGATATAAACAAGATGTATAACTGCAAAAAAGATAATAACGGATTAGAGGTTGATATTGGGTTTGCAGACTCTCCGGCTGTAGAAATACCTGTTAACCAACAGGTTGAATTGGTCTATTTGCTTCACAAAAATGAAGAACCGTTAACAGAAGATAATGTTACATGTATACCGTACAATGAAAACCATCCTTTGCCCAAACAGGCTGATTACTATATCGAAAATCCCAATAACGAAAAAAGTGAAAAAGCAAAAAAGCAGCTGGAACAATTAGAGGAACTGTACATCAATCGAATTTATCAATATGTAAGACACTTTCCTGAATATAAAATCGTTTCTTGGATGACTTTTTGTAATCTTGCTACTGCTGTTGCGCTTGATGACTTACCAAATGATTTTGCCTTTGTCGAATGCACCTCGCCTGATATAGAGTTTCCACGAGACAGTAGTTTTAACTATTTAAAAGAAAAATTTTATCGTCGTGCAAACGCAGCATTTTTCCAAACAGAAGAGATGAGAAATTATTATACATATTTGCCTGATATCAAAGCCTATGTTATACCAAATCCTATTTTGGAAAATCTTCCGGATGCTAAAACTAATAAACGTAATAAAAATATTGTAAGCTTCTGTAGAGTAGAAAATCCTAAAAATTTAGAACTTTTAATAGAAACATTTTCCTTGTTTCATGAAAAGTATCCTGATTATCAATTGCATATTTATGGCGATGGAAGCAAAAAAGAAGACTTGAAATCCATTGTCAAACAAAAGCAATTAGAACAGTCAATTGTTTTCTTTGATTTTACTACTGATGTTCATAAAAAAGTAATCAACGACGCTATGTTTGTTTCAACATCTAATAGAGAGGGCATATCAAATTCTATGCTGGAGGCAATGGCAATAGGGCTCCCTACAATTTGTACCGACTGCTATGGCGGTGGAGCAAGAGCTATGATAAAGGACGGAGAAAACGGTTTGTTGGTACCGATGGAAGATAAGAATGCCTTACTTAATGCAATGGTCAAAATTGTTGAATCTTCGCAATTGTCTGATAAACTTTCTAAAAACGGCGCTCAAATCAAGAAAACTCTTTCTGTTTCTAATATCGGTCAAATGTGGGAAACAGCAATTAAAGCAGCTTGGAATTAGATATAAACCGGAAAAGGGAAAAGCGAGGTATGAATATGAAAATTGGAATTGTTGGGTATGGGCACGTTGGAAAAGCTATGGCTGAGCTTTTTAAAGATTCTGTTATTTATGATAAACCACTTAACATTGGAACGAAAGATGAAGTTAATCAATGTGATGTTGCATTTGTTTGTGTTCCTACGCCCTCAAATGCTGATGGCAGTTGTGATACTACCATAGTGGAAGAGGTAATAGGTTGGCTTGATGTTAAAACTATAGTTATTCGTTCAACTGTTTATGTTGGGTTTACTCGAGAGATGTCAAAAAAATATGGAAAAGAGATTGTTTTTCAACCTGAGTACTACGGCGAAACCGTTGCGCATCCGTTCTCAGATTTGTCTGGCAGACAATGGCTTTCTTTTGGAGGAGACTCTGCGGCGGTTGACAGGGCAATCGGTGCGTATAAACATGTGTATACTTCAAATGTCCAAATATACATAACCGATTCCGATTCGGCGGAATTTGCAAAATATATGGAGAATGCGTTCTTGGCAACAAAAGTTATCTTTTGCAACGAGATGTACGATTTGGCAAAAAAATTAAATGTTGACTATAACAAAGCAAGAGAGATTTGGCTTGCAGATCCACGCATAGGTCGGAGTCATACATTTGTTTATGAAGATAATAGAGGATATGGTGGTTCCTGTTTGCCAAAGGATGTTTTATCGGTTATAGACCAAGCGCATCAAACAGGTTCCGACTGTACTTTAATGGAAGCAGTTCATTTGAAAAACACGATATTAAAAAGCAAGGATTAAAAAATGATATTTTAACAACATATGTTGGTGATTGATATGAAAAATAGTGTTCAATTGAGTAATTTTAAAGACGAGTATTTGCCTGACATATATGAAATATACAGTGACCAGGATCAAAGATTAAATATTTTACCAAAACGACAATATATTACCTTTGAACAGTTTGAATCTACATTTAAGCGTCATATCCAAAGCAAGTATACGGAATTTAAGATTATAAGCAATGATAAAGGTGATTTTATTGGATTTGTAATAGCCTATGATTATATGAAAAACGATAATCATATGAAAATTACAGTTTATATAAAACCTGAATTTCAATCACGCTTTTACGGAATTTTTGCGGCAGCTAAATTTATTGATTATCTGTTTAAGTTTTATAACATCAATAAAATCTTCACAGAGGTTTATGAATTTAACAATGTTAGCCTTAAAATACACGATTCTTTAGGATTGTGTAAGGAGGCCTGCCTTAAGGAATATAAGTATTACAACGGAAGATATTACGATATGTATATTTACTCAATGTCAAGGGATTTGTTTTATAGTATTGCAGAGAAAAAGCGGTTGTTATAAAACACAATAATCAGAGGTGTTGGAGATGAAGCCTAAAGGCTTGGGAAAAATCTGTTATATAATATCCAATTTGAATGAAGATAATGGCTTTTTAATAAAGTTGATTAACTATCAGGCTAAAAGGGACATTAAAATATCGGTAATAGCTAAAGATGAAATTTTCACAAATGCACAGAAAAGCTTTTCTAAAAAAGTAAATCTATACAGCGCATCTATGCAACAAACTGCGCAAAGTCGAAAAGTTTTTATTTCGATGTTAAGGATAATTAAGCCAAATGCTGTTTTTGCATTTGAAGCCGACATAAATGCTTGTTTATTTGCCGATTATGCAAAAACTAAAATAATGCAAATTAAACTCGGAAATAATTTTGGCTATAAAAAACACATATTTGTTTCTCAGGAAATTGATAAAGCCTCAGAATTTATGATTGATTTTCTTGAGAAAAAATATGCTTTGGACTTTTATCCAAAGCATTATATACAAAGCAAAACATTATTTGCTCAGATGAAGCCATATGAAATTGTTGATGCATTTATCAATCGCACAAAAAGAGTAAATGCTGCGTTTGAAAAAGAATGGGGATATGTGTTGCCGGCCATCCCAAATACATATAATGAAAAAATTAACCATGCCAAGACTTTACCGGCATATAAAAAATATCGGAAATATGTAGATAAATTTCGGGTTCGAAAGCATTTACATAAAAAAGGATATGGGAATTTACTTCCTGAAATGTTTGGCTTTACAAAACGAAAAATCTCAAAAAAGCTTTGGGATTTTTTACCCGATAGGTTTGTAATAAAGCCCACTAATTCAAGTGGATTCAACCTTATTATTGAAGACAAATCAAAATATAACAGGCATGTTATAAACAGGGTTATCGGCTATATAAAAAATATTCATTACGGATTGTATAAAAATGAGCCTGTATATTCCTTTTGGAATGACTTTTTGATAACGGAATTTATTCCTGATTTAACTGATTATAAGTTTTTTTGTTTTGATGGAAGAATAGAGTTTGTTGCTGTCGTAAATGAACTTAAAAAAGAAAATGATAACGGGGAGCCGTATCAGGCGATAGTGGATAAGAGGTTTACTGAACTTCCTTTCTCTTTCGGTTATGAACGAGGAACACATAAATATCAAAAACCATCTTACTTTGATAAAATGGTTGATATTGTCGAAAAACTTTCGGCGGAGTTTAAACATGTCAGGATCGACATGATGGGGGATTGCGACAGATTCTATTTTGGGGAATTTACATTTTTTTCTGGTGGAGGCAGAGATAGATTTGTTCCGGCAGAATATGATGCGTTTTACGGAAGTATTATGAAGTAGTTATGTCTTTATGCTCTAAAATGCTTTAACGGGGCTGTCACGCTAATTTAGCGTGACAGCCCCGTTAACTTGTAATAATACATTATGAAACATTAAAACCCGAGAACATCGCAAACAAGATTTTTCCAGAGAGAATAAATTTGGCCAATATCAAATTTATTTTTTATTTTTCTGCCTTCGAGGGTAAATTTGTCAGCTAATTCGTCGTTATCGGCAAGAAGAGTCATCTTGCACAAAAACTCCTTCTTATCGTCCACAGGTAACAAAAACCCGTTTTCTCCGTGCGAAACAATCTGACGACCACCGTATGCAGGGCAGTCACTGGCAATACTGGGAATACCTAATGATACGCTTTCAATCAGGGCGTTGGGCATACCTTCGTATTTGGATGGCAATACACACATTCTGGCATCATATATGACATCAAAGATGTCAGGACGTGCATCGTTTAAATGAACTTTGTTTTCAATTCCTAAGGCTATTGCTTTTTGTTTTAGCAACAGACGGCGGCGGTGGTAATCATTTCCATATATTTCTAAACTATAGTCGGGATGAGTTTGTAAAAATTCATTAAATACATCTAATAGGAAATCCAGATTTTTCTGAGGCTCATACTTGCCGACACAAACAATTCTATGACTGCGTTCGGTTGCCTTTACTATGTCGTTACGTGCGTTTGATAAATCTATTGGATTCATAATGATAGCGTGGATTGAAGAACTGCTTTTATTAAAATATTCAGATGCTCTTTGTGTTTGAAATACACACCCATCAGCATGTGCAAAAATATAATCTCGCTGTTTTCTCCAATATGGATCTGTTGGAGTGCGAACAGGGTCATTGCGTTCACTTACGATTATTTTTATTCCGAGTTTTTTCGCCGCTGAAAATGCATATGCGGTTATAGGCATTAAAAAAGGAATTAATATGTTTGGTGAAATTTCTTTTATTAGTCTTGTTAGCATTTTTGTGCATTCGGGAACAATTTTATCTTTGATTGTATATCCCCGTGGCAGATGGTGAATTTTTACTAAGTTATTAACTGAATACAAAGAGGGTAGGTTTTGGGAGACAAAGCAGATAATGTGTGTTTCCCATCCGTCTTGTGCAAAACAATTTGCAATATTTACTAAAACTCTTTGTGCGCCACCGCCTTGCAGAGAACTGGTCACAAAACATATAGTATTTTGAGGGTTGTTTTTATTTTGATTCACAAGATGCCCCCTTTGTTAAAACACATAATATTACTCTAAATTATAAGTCTTTACACTGTTTTTATCAAGAAAAAACAAAAAAATCTTTTAAAATTGACGATTATAATATATAATATAATAGAACAAATATAAAATAAAGGCGGTTGGAAAAATATGTCTACAGAATATACCGTGGAATTATCGAGAATAATAAAGGAATTAGCCCTAGAAACAGTCTATCTTCCTTGTGAAGCTGAGATGATAAAAATCAGCAATAATGATATAAATCGACCGGGTATGCAGCTCGGCGGCTATTATGAGTTTTTTGACAATACCCGTATACAGATTGTCGGCAAGGCAGAGGAGAGCTATATCAAGCAATTTGAGGGAGAAAAGTATTCAGAGCTTGTAGATACCTTTTTCTCAAAGAAACCCGCAGCAGTAATAATTTCAAGAAACCTTGAGCTTGAGGGCTTTAAGGAGGCGGCAGAGAAATACTCAGTTCCGCTTCTTCGAACCGAGGAGGCAACCTCGGCATTTATGGCGGCGCTCATAGCCTTCTTAAATCTTGCTCTTGCTCCCAGAATTACCCGTCACGGTGTTCTGGTCGAGGTATACGGCGAGGGAATCCTTTTGCTTGGAGAAAGCGGAGTCGGTAAATCCGAAACAGCCATTGAGCTTGTAAAGAGGGGACATAGACTTATTGCCGACGATGCGGTAGAAATACGCCGTGTGTCGAGCAAATCACTTGTCGGAGCGGCGCCGAGCAACATAAGACATTTTATTGAGCTTCGTGGAATAGGTATAGTTAATGTCAGCAGAATTTTCGGTGTGGGCGCCGTAAAGCTTACCGAGAAAATAGACTTTATTATAAATATAGAGCCTTGGGATAGTGAAAAGGCGTATGACAGAATGGGCCTTGAGGAGCAGACGACCGAAATTCTCGGACTTTCAATCCCTTCGGTTACAATTCCTGTAAAGCCCGGAAGAAATCTTGCGGTAATTATAGAGGTAGCGGCGATGAACAACCGTCAGAAGAAGCTGGGCTACAATGCCGCAGCAGACCTGCTTAGCAGACTAGGAATGTCAGATGACGCTTCTGAGATAAAGAGTGAAGAAGTAGAGGCATTTTAAGGCAAAACTTGCGGAGGCAAATAATGTACAGATTGGGAATAGATTTAGGCGGAACAAATATCGTTGCAGGTGTCGTTGACGATAATTTTAACATTCTCGGCAAGGGAAAGGTAAAGACAAACTCACCCCGCCCTGCAGAAAGAATAGCAGACGATATGGCAACCGCAGTATTTATAGCGGTCAAAAATGCAGGAATTAAGATTGATGATATAAGTGTTGCGGGAATAGGAGCTCCCGGCTCTGTCGATCCCGTAAAAAAGGTAATAAAATTTGCCAATAACCTTCAGTTTCACGATGTCGAGCTATCCAAACTGATGAAAGAGCGAACTGGGCTTGAATTTAATCTTGAAAATGATGCAAATGCCGCTGCATACGGAGAATTTCTGGCTGGAGCAGGGAAGGGCACCGAGAATTTTATCGCAATAACCCTCGGCACAGGAGTAGGCGGCGGAGTAATAATCAATTCCGAGATTTATTCGGGCAGCACCTATGACGGCGCAGAGCTTGGACACACGATAATTTCAATGGATGGTGAGCCTTGCACCTGCGGAAGACGGGGCTGTTGGGAGGCCTACGCTTCGGCATCTGCCCTTATCCGCCAGACAAAAAAGGCAATGAAGGAAAACCTTTCAAGTGAAATGTGGAAGGTATGCGACGGAAATATCGATAAGGTCAACGGCCTTACCGCCTTCGATGCATGGAGAAAAAAGGATGCGGCTGCAACTGCGGTTGTAAACAATTATTTTAAGTATATAGCGGTGGGAGTAACCGATATGGTAAATATTTTCCGTCCCGACGTAGTTTGTATCGGCGGAGGAGTTTCGGGAGAAAAGGAGAACCTTACAAGACCTGTTAACGAGCTTGTAAAGCAGGGCGTTTACGGCGGTACCGATAAGGATTATGTTGTTACCGCAAAACTCGGCAACGATGCGGGTATTATCGGCGCAGCTTTTCTCGACAGACTTTATAAAAAATAAATCTTCGGAGTGGGTATATGTTTAATCCCGATATAAAAAAGGCTATAGACAATCTCGGTATCGAGATAAGAGTAAATGAACCTATGTCGGCGCACACCTCATTTAAAATAGGTGGCTGTGCAGACTGCTTTGTTTTGCCCAAAAGCCTTTGTGAATTAAAACAAGTTCTTGAACTTATGAAAGAAGAGGATAAAAAGCCTGTTGTTATCGGCAACGGCAGCAATCTTCTTGTCAGTGATAACGGAATAGCCGATCCTGTAATATCAACCCTTTCCATGAAGGAAATAAGCCTTCTTGATGAAACCCATATTTTTGCCGCAGCGGGAGCTTCTCTTACGGCGGTCTGCCTTTTTGCAAGGGACAACAGCCTTGGGGGACTTGAGTTTGCCTACGGAATACCGGGTAGTGTAGGCGGTGCGGTCTATATGAACGCAGGAGCATACGGCGGAGAAATGGCGCAGGTTATCGAAAAGGTCTGTAGCCTTGATGACAAGCAAAACGAAATAACAAGGGTTACAAAAGAACTTGACTTCGGCTACCGAAAGAGTGTTTTTGTATCTAATACAGAAATAATTACAGGTGCCGTTTTCTCGCTTAAAAAGGCGGATAAAAAAGAAATAACCGAAACAATGGAAACCCTGATGGCAAAAAGAAAGGCGTCACAGCCTCTTAATTTCCCCAGCGCAGGAAGCACCTTTAAAAGACCCGAGGGGTATTTTGCGGCTGCGCTTATTGATGAGTGCAAACTCAAGGGATTTAGTGTCGGCGGCGCCGAGGTTAGTGAAAAACACGCAGGTTTTGTCATAAATAAGGATAACGCCACCTGCAGCGATGTGCTGAACCTTATAGAAGAAATAAAGCGTATCGTTCTGGAGAAAAAAGGCGTAAAACTTGAAACCGAAGTAATTTATCTGGAGTAAGAAAATGTCTTTTTCGTCTGAATTAAAGCAGCAGTTATCTCTTAAAAGGCCCTCGACCGAAACGGTATTGCCGCAGTGTCTGGGAATGCTTTTGCCCTGCAGAGAGTTTTCTTTTGATAAAATTATTCTCCAGACAGGCAGCAAAGAGGTAGCAGAATGCTTTTGCAGTCTTTTAAGGCTCGGATTTGATATAATTACCGATATTCGAAAGGGTGGGACAAGCCGCCCGACCTTTTGCGTTGAGATTGCCTCTTCGGCCGACCGAAAAAGGATATTGTACCGTTACAAAGCAAAACAGGACAAGCCTCTTTCTGTTTTTGATTTTCCCTTGAAAAATGAGGGAAGTATCGGCGCCTTTGTCAGAGGTGCATTTTTGTCTGGCGGTTCAATGTCCGATCCCGAAAAGGAATACAGAATTGATTTTTCTTTCAAAAGTGAGCAAACGGCGAGGGATTTTGCCGAGCTTTTGTCCTTGAAGGGTATAGTTTCAAGGATAACCCACAGGGCAGGTAAATATCTGGTCTATATAAAGGACAGCACAATGCTCGAGGACCTTTTGACCCTTATGGGAGCGCCTAACGAGACCTTAAATCTTATAAATGTTAAAATATACAAAAGTGTCCGAAATAAAAGCAACAGAGAAAATAACTGTGAAACCTCTAACATATTAAAGAGCGCCAACGCCGCCTTTGCCCAAACAAAAGCCATTAAAAAGCTAAAAGAATCGGGCAGACTTGAGCTTTTGCCCGAGGAACTGTACGAGGCGGCAACCCTAAGACTTGAAAACCCCGACTCATCACTTGCAGAGTTATGTCGATTGACGGGGAACCGACTTACAAGGTCGGGACTCAGCCACCGTTTTAAAAGAATTACAGAAATCTCGAAAGAGGTAAAATAATATGGATTTTGTTCATCTGCATCTTCATAGTGAGTACAGCCTTCTGGACGGCGCCTGTCGTATAGAAGAACTTTGTGCTGCAGTAAAAGAGCAGGGACAAGCCGCCGTTGCGGTAACCGACCACGGTGTAATGTACGGTGCGGTTGATTTTTATAAGGCGGCAAAAAAGGCAGGAATAAAGCCGATTATCGGTTGCGAGGTCTATGTTGCGCCCAAAAGCCGATTTGATAAAGAAAAGGGAACAGGCAACAAGTATAACCATCTCGTTCTTCTTTGCGAGAATGAGCAGGGCTATAAAAATCTTATAAAGCTTGTCTCCTTATCCTTTACCGAGGGCTTTTATTCAAAGCCGAGGGTTGACAAGGAGCTTCTCGAAAAGTATCACGAGGGGCTTATTGCAATGTCTGCCTGTCTTGCGGGAGAAATACCGTCTGCCCTTATGAACAATGATTATGAGGCGGCAAAAAAGGCGGCGCTCTGGTTCAGAGATGTTTTCGGAGAAAATAACTTCTTTTTAGAACTGCAGAATCACGGCCTTGCCGAGCAGATAAGAATAAATCCCTTTATAAAACAGCTTTCCAAGGAAACGGGAATAGGCCTTGTTGCGACCAATGACGCCCATTATGTCACAAAAGAGGACGCTAAAATGCAGAAGGTGCTTATCTGCATACAGACAGGAAAAACCGTTCTGGAGGAAAACCCTCTGGCATTTCCTAATGATGAGTTTTATCTTAAATCGGGAGAAGAAATGGCAGAGCTTTTTGCTGACACTCCCGAAGCTGTTGCAAATACCGTTAAAATAGCCGAGCGCTGCAATTTCGACTTTGAGTTCGGCAAAATCAAGCTTCCTGTTTTTGATATAGGAGATAAGGATCACTTTGAGTTCTTTAAAGAGAAATGCTTTGAGGGGCTTTACCGTATTTTCGGTACTTCTGTGTCGGACGAATATGTTGAACGCCTTGATTATGAGCTTGAAACCATTAACAAAATGGGCTATGTAGATTATTACCTTATAGTTCAGGACTTTGTGAACTATGCAAAAGGCTCGGGTATACCGGTAGGACCCGGAAGAGGCTCGGGCGCAGGTTCACTTGCCGCATACTGCATAGGCATAACGGGCATTGACCCTATTAAATATAACCTCTTCTTTGAGCGCTTTTTAAATCCGGAAAGAGTTTCTATGCCCGACTTTGATATAGACTTTTGCTATGTAAACCGCCAGAAAGTAATAGATTATGTGGTTGAAAAATACGGCAGTGACAGGGTAAGCCAGATAGTAACCTTCGGTACAATGGCGGCAAGAAATGCTATCAGAGATGTTGGCAGAGCCCTGGATAAGCCCTATGCCCTTTGCGATAAAATTGCCAAGCTCGTTCCAAGAGCTTTGGGTATTACCATAGAAAAGGCTTTGGAGGTTTCTCCCGAGCTTAAGGCTGAATATGATGCCGACAGCGAGGTAAAAGAGCTGATTGATATGGCTAAAAAGGTAGAGGGTATGCCTCGTCACGCCTCTACACACGCCGCAGGTGTTGTTATTTCGGACAGGGCGGTAAATGAGTATGTGCCCCTTGCCGTAAATGATGAGTCGGTGGTTACCCAGTATACAATGACCGCTTTAGATGAACTCGGACTTTTAAAAATGGACTTTTTGGGGCTTCGCAACCTTACGATTATCCGAAACACCGAGGATGCGGTCAGAAAGACTAATCCCTCTTTTGATATAACAAAAATACCTCTTGATGATAAGAAGACCTACGAGCTTATGTCGGGAGGCTTTACCGACGGTGTATTCCAGTTTGAATCTGACGGAATGAAGAATGTTCTTCGCCAGTTCAGACCCGAAAAGATAGAGGACCTGACGGCTATTCTTTCCCTCTACCGTCCCGGTCCAATGGACTCAATTCCTAAATATATCCATAACCGACATCATCCCGAGGATATAAAATACGATACCCCTTTGCTTCGGGATATTCTTGATGTAACCTACGGCTGTATTGTTTATCAGGAGCAGGTAATGCAGATATTCCGCACTCTTGCGGGTTATTCTCTCGGAAGGGCAGATATCGTGCGCCGTGCCATGAGTAAGAAAAAGCACGACGTTATGAAGAGCGAGAGGGAGGCCTTTGTTTTTGGACAAAAGGACAAGGACGGAAATATTATATGTGTAGGGGCGGTTAATAACGGCGTCAGTGAAGCCGCTGCTCAAAAGATATTTGATGAGATGTCGGCCTTCAGTTCATATGCCTTCAATAAGTCCCACGCCGCCGCTTATTCCTTTGTTTCATATCAGACTGCATATTTAAAATGCCATTATCCCAAGGAATATATGTCGGCGCTGATGACAAGTATGCAGGAAGATACAGATAAAATTGCCTTTTATACAAACGAGTGCGCAAGACTCGGCATAAGGGTGCTCCCACCCCATGTTAACGAGAGTATGGAGCATTTTACCCCTTGCCAAGAGGGAATCCGTTTTGGACTTCTGGCCATCAAAAATCTTGGAGAAGGGCTTACCCAGAACCTAATAAAAAAGAGGGAGGAGGGCAAGTATACCTCTATGTATGATTTTTGCAACCGCAACTCAGGTAAGGATTTCAACCGCCGTGCGCTTGAAGGACTTATAAAAAGCGGTGCTATGGACGGTCTTGAGGTAAACCGCCGTACAATGCTTTATGGCGCAGACTCCGTTCTTTCTGCGGTCGGAGAAAACCGAAAATATTACGGAGCAGGTCAGCTCGATCTGTTTTCCGACTCGGTTGAGGAGATAGCAGTAAAGCTTGAGGCTATGGAGGAAATGCCCTCGGCCGTTAAGCTTTCAATGGAAAAAGAAGCAACGGGACTTTATCTGTCGGGGCATCCCCTTGAAGACTATGTGGGATATGCTCATTCGATTAAGGCTTCAAGAATATCCGATATACAAAACGGCTTGATAGAGGACTCGCAAAAGATTAAGGCGGTTGTAATTATTGACAGTGTAAAGACCAGAACCACCAGAAATGACAGTATAATGGCAAATATTGTTGCAGAAGATATTAGCGGAAGTATTTCCATAACGGCATTTTCCAGAGCCTACAGTGAGGCAAGACATCTTCTGAAGGCGGGAAGTATACTTCTTGTTACAGGTAGGGTTCAGGAAAGGGAGGACCGTCCTGCCGAGATTCTGGCTGACAGCTTTTCTGCCGTTGGCGAGGAAAAGGCAAATATGCCTATACAGAAGAAGACGGTAAAATCGGGCCTATATATAAGGGTAGACAGTATAGATGATAAAACCCTTGATATAATAAGACCTGTTCTTGCAAATCACCAAGGTAACAGCCCTGTTTATATAGTAGGAAAGGATTCCAAGAGGCTTTTAGCCCCCGAAAAACTGTGGATAAACTATAGTGAACAGCTCATACAAGAATTGTATGATAAATTTGGGAAAAATAATGTAAAATATGTTGAATAATATGGAAAAACAATATATAATAGGGAAAATTGATATTTAATTCACAATGAGGTGTGTAGAACAATGAAAACAATTGGCGTTTTAACAAGCGGAGGAGATGCTCCGGGAATGAACGCTGCCGTAAGAGCAGCGGTCAGAGGAGCCCTTTCCAGAGGACTTACCGTTAAGGGAATTTATAAGGGCTACGCAGGACTTATGAGCGGAGAGATAAAGGATCTGGACGCTCGTGCAGTTTCCGATATCGTTAATAAGGGAGGCACAGAGCTTTTCTCGGCACGCTGCCTTGAGTTTAAGGAGGAGGCAGGAGTTCTCCGTGGCGTTGAAGCTTGTAAAAAGGCTGGAATCGACGGAATCGTAGTAATCGGCGGCGATGGCTCCTTCAGAGGCGCACGTGACCTTTCTTTACACGGGATTCCTTGTGTCGGCGTTCCCGCTACCATTGATAACGATATCGCATCTACCGAATATACCATCGGCTATGATACCGCTATGAATACCGTTGCAGAGCTTATCGACAAGCTTCGTGATACCTGTCGCTCCCACGCACGTTGCTCGGTAGTTGAGGTTATGGGAAGACATGCAGGTCATCTCGCACTCGAGACAGGCCTTGGCTGCGGCGCCATCGCAGTTTTAGTTCCCGAGCTTAAGCAGAATCCCGACATTGAGGTTATCGAGAAGATAAAGGCTGTTCGTAAAACAGGCAAGGAGCATTTCATCGTAGTTGTAGCAGAGGGCGTAGGCGGCTCGGTTGAACTTGCGAAAAAAATCGAGGCTGAAACCGGAATCGAAACCCGTGCAACCATCATCGGACATACCCAGAGAGGCGGAGCTCCCACCATTCGTGACAGAGTTATGGCTACCAAGATGGCTGATTACGCAGTAGACCTTCTCGCAAAGGGAATAGGAAACCGTGTAGTAACCTGCAACAACAATATCATTGGAGATAAGGATATCTTTGAGGCTCTTCAGATGACAAAGGATCTGGATATGGCACTCTTCGATATGGCAGAGAGATTAGCTATATAAATCTTTAGATTGTCATAATAAGCGAAGAACAAAAAGCGACCTGTAATCAGGTCGCTTTTTTAAGCCTTTTTTCTCATTCGAGGTATACTCGATACATCTTCATTCGAAGAAAAGGCTTTCTTCATCTTATTATGAGCAATCGATACCAAAATTTGATTTTATCTTTGCTCGGAGAAAATGCTTTACAAGTTAATTCTGCTAGACCGATTCCAAAACTAAAATAGCACAGGGCTTTAGGAGTAATACTTTAAAGTGCAGTTAAAAGCTGTGTGGAATTTCCACACAGCTCTTAATTTTTGTCTTACACCGTAACAAGCAGGGAAAATGTATATCACATTTTCCACTTTATAGGAGAGTCTAAAACCCTCTTAACCCTTATAAACTCTAATAATTTTTTTTAATTGCTTCATTGCGTAGTCAAGGGCGATTTTGGTGCCGCTTTTGCGAGTGGTTGGGGTGCCCTGTTTGTCGTAGTAGACTATGCAAAATTGGCTATTGTCTATCATTTCATAATTGCGCTCTACATAAGAAGCTTTTCCTGAATTTATAATCTTTTCGGGGTAATAGGTGTCCTCATAACTTTCCAACAAGTAGTTCTTATAGTGCTCACTTATATACGGGTATTCTGCTCGCACATAGACTCGTTTTATGTGTGGGTATTTTTCTTTTATTTCGGTCACGAGTTCAAGGCATAGGCTATTAAAACGGCTTTTACTCCCGAAAAGAAACGTGTCAACTCTTTCCTCTACAATCAGTTTTTCAATAATCTCAATAAGCATTGATTTTAGTTCCTCGGTTTCATTTATCTTTCTATGACCGAAAAAGCAACAGGTATTTTTACACACAACAACTCACCACCTACCTAAGAATACCATATATGGTCTAAAAAGTCCATATATGGTCGTTATCATTTTCCTAAAAAGCATAAACTATAGATAGAACTTTTTAGGAGTGATGTTGTGGATACAAGAAAAGCCATAGCAAACAGATTGTTAGAATTATGTGAGGAAAAGAGATTGTCAGTCAATGCTCTGGCAAGAATCTCAGCCGTTCCGCCTTCAACATTAAAGAATATAATCAACGGTGGCAGCAAGAACGCAGGTGTGGTTACGCTTAAGAAATTATGTGACGGCTTGGAAATATCACTTTATGACTTTTTCAACACAGAAATATTTAAAAGTTTGGAACAGGAAATCGTATAATACTCTATTAACAAAAGACTCTCTGCTGAATTTCAGCAGAGAGTCTTATTATCCTTCGCAATACGACTTATACAGTCCTGTGCTTTTAAAAAGAGAGGTAAATTCTACGTATTTTTGAAATTAGTCTTCAAGATTTGCTTCGGCTTCGGCCTGAAGAGCCTCATCATATGAGAGAACAGGCTTTACATCCTTACCTTTGACCTTTCTGTCAACAAAGTTTTTGGTTATCTTCATAACCAGAGGAATCATAAAGAGTACACCGATAAGGTTTGGTATCATCATAAGGCCGTTAAAGGTATCCGAGATATCCCAGGCAAGTGAAGAGGAGAGAACGGCGCCGAATATAACTGTACAGACGTGTATGATTCTGAAAACAACTGTGGTCTTTGCGCCAAAGAGATACTCCCAAGCCTTTGAGCCGTAGTGTGACCAGCCGAGAACGGTTGTGAAGGCGAAGAGGAACATTGCGATAGCGACGAACTTCTGTCCGATATTGCCCCAAGAAAATACTTCATTAAAGGCACCTCCAACCAGAGTTGCATCCGAAAGACCTGCGGCAACCTCACCGGTAGAAGCATTGAATACTCCGCCGTTAAGACCGCCCGAGGTAAGAACAACAAGAGCAGTCATAGTGCAGACTACCATAGTGTCTGCAAAGACTTCGAAGATACCCCACATACCCTGCTTAACCGGTTCTCTAACACTAGAGTTAGAATGAACCATAACCGAGGAACCAAGACCGGCCTCATTTGAGAAAACGCCACGCTTAAAGCCGTTGGTCATTGCAACTATAACTCCGCCGATTCCGCCACCAACAAAGGCCTCGGGAGCAAAAGCGTTAACGAAAATAGCCTTGAAAGCGGGAAGAATAGCCTGATAGTTTATACCAATGATAACAAGGCTTCCTATTACGAAAAGCACCACCATAAAGGGAACGATTTTTTCAGCAACGTTTGCTATTCTCTTAACACCGCCAAGTGTAATAATTGCGGTAAGAATCATAATGACTACGCCGATAAGAATGCTGTAAAGAGAAACATCTCCGAAAACGTTGATGCTTGAAAGAGCTCTGACATCAAAAGCGGCGGCAACGTTGGCAACAATCTTATTAACCTGACCCATACTTCCGATACCGAAGGAGGCGAACATTGTGAAGATACAGAATAAAACGGCAAGAATTTTACCGAGTCCCTTAAAACTCGCTTTACCATGCTTATCCTCGTACTTATATCCGCCAAGGCCGTCCTGTAGGTAGTACATAGCGCCGCCCGACCATTCGCCGACTGCGTTTTTGCGCCTAAAATATATACCGAGAACATTTTCAGCATAGTTTGTCATCATGCCGAAGAATGCGGCAACCCACATCCAGAAAACTGCACCTGCACCACCGATGCAGATAGCTGCAGCAACACCCGCAATATTACCCGTACCTACGGTTGCGGCAAGGGCGGTACAAAGTGCCTGGAAGGGAGAAATTGTGCCCTTTTCCTTGCGATGTTTTAAAACATCCTTTGTAAACATACTGCCTATTGTGTTTTTCCACCAGAGTCCAAGGCGTGAAACCTGGAAGAATTTGGTGCAGCAGGTAACAATAATTCCGGTACCGATAAGAAGGGCCAGACCGAAAATTCCCCATACTACGCCATTGATACTGCCGTTAATTTCGGCAATTTTGTCGAGTATCATAACTCAATTCTCCTTTATGTAAAAATTTATTACAAACAAAAAACCGCATAGGCAAAATAACCCAATGCGGCTTTAAAAGCTTTAAAGTGTTACTTTGTCCTTTTGCCTGAGAGATTAGCGTTAAACGCTTTGCACCTTCGGCACTCAAATCAATGAGCTTCTCCAAAGTTCTGTCAGCCTACAGTCCTCTTTCCTTGGCGGAAAACCTGAGAGTGTTACTCCTTCGGTAGCCTTTCGACTTTTCCTGCAAACATCATACAGAATTATTAAGTTTTTAACAATTATAAAGGTTTAACACCAATAAGTCAACCCTTTGTTTACTGCCCCTTATGCTTTGCAACAACATTATGAATTTTATCGGCGGGATCAAGAAGCTTTGATATAGAGTTGTCACAGTTTATGGTGTCTACGAGAAGGGCGATATACTTGCTCATATTTACATTACAGTACCATTCACGAGAAAGAAGCTCGGGTGTGTTGTAAATGAGATTGGTGGTAAATATCTTGTCGATAAGACCGTTGTTGTAATATTCGTCAAACTTCTCAAGACCGTTAACGAAAAGGCCAAAGGTAGAGAAGATAAATAGTCTCTTTGCGCCCTTACCCTTAAGCTTTGCTGCTATATCAAGCATTGATTCGCCGGAGGATATCATATCGTCAACAAGAATAAGGTCCATACCTGTTACATCTTTTCCGAGGAACTCGTGCGCAACAATGGGATTTCTGCCGTCTACAATGGTGGAGTAATCTCTGCGCTTGTAGAACATACCGAGATCAAGACCTAAAACAGAGGAGTAGTAGATACATCTTCCCATTCCGCCTTCGTCGGGGGAAACTATCATTGTGTGGTCTTTATCAAGGCTTATATCGGGAACACTGCGGAGGAGGGCTTTAATCATCTGGTAGGCTGCCTGAACATTATCAAAGCCTTCAAGAGGAATAGCATTCTGAACTCTCGGATCGTGGGCGTCAAAGGTAATAAAATTCTTAACTCCCATTGAGGTAAGCTCCTGAAGCATAAGAGCGCAGTCCATAGACTCTCTGGAGGTCTTTCTGTGCTGACGGCCCTCGTAAAGCATCGGCATAATGACATTTACTCTTCTTGCCTTTCCGCCGAGAGATGCAATTACACGCTTTAAATCCTGATAATGATCATCGGGGCTCATGGGAACCTCTTTGCCGTACATCTTGTAGGTAACACCGTGGTTAAAGCAGTCGCAAATAATGTAAGCGTCAAGACCTCTTGCCGAGTGCTTGAAAACTCCCTTTGCTTCGCCGGTGCCGAAACGTGGGCAGTTTGCGGGGATTACAAAGGATTTTTCCTGAGGTGTGCCTCGCCACTGCATAAGGTAGTAGTCTACCTGCTTTGCAATATCTTCTGTGCCCTTCATGCTGATGATAGCAAGGTCGCCGTAAGGCGCATGTGTCAGATCAATTGTTGCCATATGTTTTTCTCCTCTGCGCAAATGTACAATTCATATTAATATAATAACATATTATTTTGTCTTTACAAGCAAAACTTGTCAAAAAAGAGGCAGTTTTTTAAAAAAATGTTGAAAGTGTAAAATAAATATAGCTTTAAATAATTAGAATGTTGCAAGTAGCCTTGATTTTTGATATAATATTTACAATTATACATAACAAAAAACTTAAGGAGATAAACGGTATGGCTAAAGTTACTCTTCTTGCGCACACACCTTCACCCGAGCATACGGTAGCATCTGCGGCAAAGCTTTGCTATTCAGCTTCGGATATTGATGGAATAAGAGAGGGCCTGACCGATGAAAAGGCGGCCAGTTTTGTTGAAATGTTGTCAGAAATAGGACACGAAAGTCCCATTGAACACGCAAGCTTTACCTTTGGCATAGAGGGAGTATCAAGAGCGTTGCTCGCCCAGATAACCCGACACAGAATAGCATCCTTTTCTGTACAAAGCCAGAGATATGTCGCAGAAAACGATTTTGAATTTGTAACTCCCCCCGAAATAGCTGCCGAGCCTGAGGCCTTAAGGCTTTTTAAGGAGGCCATGGAAAAGGACAAGGAGTACTATGAAAAAATTTCCGAGGTTTTAAAGGCTAAGCATAAGGCCGCACTTTTAGCCGAAGGAAAGGAAGAAAAGGCCGCAGACAGAGCCGCAGAAAAAATGGCTATTGAGGATGCAAGATTTGTTCTTCCTAATGCCTGTGATACAAAAATGGTTGTCACAATGAACGCAAGAAGTCTGCAAAACTTTTTCAGACATCGCTGCTGCAACCGTGCACAGTGGGAGATAAGGGATGTAGCAGACCAGATGCTGAAGCTTGTTTTAGAGGTTGCTCCCAATCTCTTTAAAAATGCGGGACCGTCCTGTGTCAGCGGCGGCTGCCCCGAAGGAAAAATGACCTGTGGTAAGATAAAAGAGGTCAGGGAACACTATACCAAAATGAAGGAAAGCAAGTAATTATGGGAAAACTTATTGTGCTTGAGGGGCTTGACGGAAGCGGAAAGTCTACACAGCTTGACCTTCTTTTCAAAAAGCTTGTGGATGGCGGAACAGATTGTAAATGGGTATCCTTTCCCAACTATAACGACGATTCTTCAGCCCTTGTCAAAATGTATTTGAACGGTCAGTTCGGGACAAGACCTGATGATGTTAACGCATATGCAGCCTCCTGTTTTTATGCCTGTGACAGATTTGCTTCCTTTAAAAAGGATTGGGGCAAGGACTATAATGAGGGCTCGGTAATAGTTTCAGGAAGATATACCACCTCCAATGCGGTGCATCAGTGTTCAAAGCTGCCCGAGGAGGAATGGGAGAACTTTCTTTCCTGGCTTTATGACTTTGAGTATAATAAGCTTGGCATACCCGCTCCCGATAAGGTCATTTTCCTTGATGTTCCAAATGAGATATCTCAAAAACTTCTTGACGGAAGATATAATGCCGACGGCGGCCATAAGGATATCCACGAAAGAGATACCGCATATCTTGAAAAGTGTCGCAAAGCGGCGCTGTTTACTGCAAAATTTTCGGGTTGGACATGCATCTCCTGCGCTAAGGAGGGTAAGCTTCGCAGTATAGAAGATATCTCAAAGGAAATTTTAGAAGAAACTTTAAAGGTGATTTAATGATTTATGTTTTTTTAGCCGACGGCTTTGAGGAAATCGAGGCTCTGGCTACGGTTGATATTCTGCGTAGAGCCGAAATAGAGGTAAAAACGGTCGGTGTAACAGGAAAAAACGTTACAGGCACCCACAACATTAAGGTCGAGGCAGATATTGAAATCTGCGAAGCAAGTGATACGGTTCTCGACGGTGTAGTGTTGCCCGGGGGATTGCCGGGGGCCTGGCATCTCAAAGACAATCAAAGGGTCAGAGAACTGACAGAATATTGCTTAAAAACCAATAAACTTGTTGCGGCAATCTGCGCCGCCCCCGCAGTACTTGGTGATTTCGGGTTCTTAAAGGGCAAAAAGGCGGTCTGCTACCCCGGCTTTGAGGATAGACTTATCGGAGCAGAGTGTCTTAGTGACAGCGTAGTTGTTTCGGATAATGTTATTACCGCAAAAGGAGCAGGGGTGGCTTTTGAGTTCGCTTTTGCAATAGTTTCGTATATTGAAGGCTCAAAAGAAAAAGCGCTGGGAATAGGAGATGCAATGCAATGCATCCGTTAGATATAAGAAAATACAAACAGTCTTTACGCCAGAGCAGCCGACTTCGCCGCAGTGAAATGGACAGGGAAGAAAAGAAAAAGCTCGACGCAGATATAGCTGCCAATGTGAGAAGGCTGAACGAATACCGCCCCTCAAAGACATTGCTTGTCTATGTTTCAACACCAATTGAGGTTGATACAAAGGGCATTATAGAAGCCGCATGGGCTGACGGAAAAAGGGTTGCGGTTCCACGGTGTATTCCTGACACGAGGGATATGGAGTTTCACTACATTGCATCATTTGATGAGTTGTCGCCCGGAGCCTTTTCTGTTTTAGAACCGCCCGAAACTAACGAGATAGTGACCGACTTTTCCGACTGTCTTATGATAGTTCCGGGTATGCAGTTTGATATGAACGGATATCGGCTTGGATACGGCAAGGGATATTACGACAGATATATGGTAAGGTTTACTGGAAGGTCGGCAGGAATTTGCTATTCGGGTGAGCTTAAGCCCTATATGCACCACGGAAGATACGATAGAACGGTTGATATTATCGTTACCGACAGAAAGATAAAAACCTGTAGGAAATAAGGAGATTTGAATATGGACGAAATTGAAAGAAAAGATTCTGCCCAAAACAATGAATCCAAGGGAGACGATTTTATTATCGGGGAGGGCTTTTCTATTGCTCAAGAGCCACAGTCAGAGCCTGAAAAAAATAAAAAAAAGGAACCCAATAAAAAGGCTATAAAATCGATAATCTGGGTAGTCTGTATCTTTGTTTTTTCAATAGGACTTGCTGCTCTTATAATGATAGCAGCTTCTGACTATCTCGGTATAGGTCCCGGCAGAGGAAACGAGTATTCTATTGAGATAAAGCAGGGAAGCAGCGCAGGGCAGATAACAGAGGTCTTGTATGAGAACAATATCATAAAAAGCAAACTGTTATTCCGTGCATATTCAAAGCTTAAGGGCTATGAATCAAAGTATAAATACGGTGTTTATGTTATAGGCGACGATGACGGTTATGAGGGAATTGCTCAGAAGCTTATCAATGATGGCGCAAAGGCGAAAACGGTTACCGTTCTGATTCCCGAAATGTCATCGGTTGACGATATTATCACTAGGCTTGTAGATGCAGGGGTTGGCACAAAGAGCGATATTGTAAAGGCTATTCAGGAAACCGCCTTTAATTATGAATTTGTTGAGGAAATTCCCTACAAGTCGGTATATTGGCGGCTCGAGGGATATCTTTTCCCCGAAACCTATAGCTTTTACGCCTATGAGGATACCGAGGAATGTGCCCGTCTTGCAATAGATAAAATGTTAAGGGAAATGGATAAAAGATTTACTGCCGATATGAGAAAACAGGCAAAAGAGTTGGGTTATTCAATGCACGAAATTCTGTCTTTAGCTTCTGTAATTGAGCTTGAGGCAGGAAGTTCCTCCTATGAGGATAAGCAAAAGGTTGCCGAGATTTTCTACAATCGTATAAACGATTGGGGTCAAAGTGCTCTTCTTCAGTCTAATCCAACCAGAGAGTATCCTTATGGCTCGGGTAAATACAACACCTATGAAACACCCGGAATTCCCGTAGGACCGCTCTGTTCTCCGAGTATGGAGTCTATAATGGCGGCGCTTTATCCCTCAACCTCACAGCCCGGTTATTATTACTTCATTACCGATAAGTTTATGAATTTCTACTACAACAAGACCCTCGCAGCCCACGAGGCTAAAAACTGGGAACTGATAAATAAAGGAATATATTATCCTGATTGATATGAATAAAGAAAAAATGGAATTACTTTGCCCTGCCGGAAACCTTGACCGTCTGAAGACTGCGGTTGATTTCGGCGCCGATGCTGTTTATATTGCGGGTGAGGAGTTCGGCATGAGAACTGCCGCCGCAAATTTCGGTCTTGAGGATATGGAAAAGGGCATAAAATACGCTCACGAGCGGGGTGTTAAGGTGCATGTGGCCTGTAACACTCTGCCCCATAACGATGAAATTTCTCGGATACCCGCCTTTTTAGAACAGGTACAGTCCCTTGGCGCAGATGCTGTAATAGCGGCCGACCTGGGAACGATACAAATGGTGCAAAAATATGCGCCGAAATGTGAGCTTCATATATCGGTCCAGTCGGGTATAGTGAATTACGAAACTGCCAACGCCTATTATAATATGGGTGCAAAAAGGGTGGTAATCGCTCGGGAAATGTCCCTGGATGAGATTACAGAAATCAGGGCAAAAACTCCAAAGGAACTGACCCTGGAATGTTTTGTACACGGCGCTATGTGTGTATCCTTTTCGGCAAGATGTCTGCTTTCAAGCTATATGACGGGCAGAGATGCCAACAGGGGAGACTGCGCTCAGCCTTGCCGTTGGTCATATTCCCTTATTGAAACCAACCGAGAGGGACAGCATTACGATATAACCGAGACCGATAAGGGAACCTATATACTCAATGCTAACGATTTATGTATGGCAGAGCATCTTGATAAAATGCGTGATGCGGGAATAGGTAGTTTGAAAATTGAGGGTAGGGCAAAATCACAGTATTATGTTGCGGTTACCGCAAATGCCTACCGAGGAGCGCTCGATAGTCTTTACAACTGTAAGGAAGACTGGAGACTGCCTTCGTGGGTTAGTGAGGAGCTTAATAAAATCAGCCACCGCAATTATAGTACAGGATTTTATTTCGGTCGCCCCGAAAATAGCCAGACCTATACCAGCGCAGGTTATGTAAGAGATTATTCGGTTGCGGCGGTTGTCGACGGATATGAGGACAATATGGTTACGGCGATACTAAAAAATAAGTTTGAAAGAGGTCAGGAACTTGATTGCCTTGAACCTCATAACATACCTTTTAGGCTAACTGCCCATACCATTTTTGATGAAGATGGAAATCCTTTAGAAAACGCATGTCATCCAATGATGAAAATAAAAATTCCCTTTGACCGTCCGATCGCAAAGGGCGCAATGCTCAGAATGAAATCAGAATAAAATAAAGCTCCCGTGTCAAAACTTGATACGGGAGCTGATTCTTTATGAAGACTGTGCACAGAAGGGTAGCTTTCTGTTATTTTACCGTGCTTGTGGCAATGTTCCTTACGGTATTAAGGGTTGTGGATATTGCGCTTGATCCGAGATACTTTGCCACCGCCAATTCAACCGCATCACGCAGTATTACTATTACGGGTCAGAGGGGTACCATATATGACTGTAATATGGAGCCGCTAACAAACAGTAAGGAAAATTACTTAAGCCTTGTTACCGACATACCCTCGGCAACCGTTACCCTTAAAAATTATTATTCCGAAGCCGAAACGGCTCTGCTGTTAGCCGAACTGCAAGAAAACTCGGTACCGATAATTACAACCGAACGGGATATAACGGGAAACGGAATAATATCCTTTGGGTACTTAACTAATAACCAGTCAATAGCCAACCATATTATAGGATATACCGACCAGGAGGGGCATGGGGTAAGCGGATTGCAGTATGTCTTTGATGATATTCTTTATAGTGAAAGCAAGGTTAGGCTTACCTTTGGTATCGACGGGAACGGAGATATAATTAAAGGAGACAGCATAAAATTTGAGATTAACCGTTCGGTTGAAAACAGCGGTATAGCCCTAACCCTTGACAGCGAGATTCAAAGAATCGCCGAGGCGGCCGCCGAGGATATATTCTGCGGAGCGGTTGCAGTAGTCGAGGTCGAAACGGGAGAGATAAAGGCGATGGTCAGCCGTCCTGATTTTGAGCTTGACAATTTAGCGGCGGCACTTGAGGACGAAAACTCTCCTCTTATAAATAGGGTTATGCAGACATATAATGTCGGTTCGGTCTTTAAGCCCTGTGTTGCGGCGGCGGCAATAGAGGCGGGAGAGGGAGGTTTTCTTTTTAACTGCGAGGGAGCCTCGGATATTGACGGTCAGATATTCAGATGCCATAAAGCAGAGGGACACGAATGGCTCGATATGGCAGGTGCGATAAAGCATTCCTGTAATTCCTTTTTTTATAACCTTGCAGTCAAGGTGGGAGCGACACCGATATTTGAAATGGCGCAGAATGCAGGGTTTAACAATGCGGTAAGTCTGGGCTACGGCGTTAGCACCAAATCGGCGCAAATAGGAAATTATGACCGACTTGAAGCCTCCGACCGTGCCCTCGCAAATTTGAGTATCGGACAGGGAGAACTGATGGTATCTCCGCTCGGCATACTTACCCTTTATTGCGCAATAGCCACAGACGGAAGCTATTATCCCTTGTCGCTGATAAAAGGAGAGGTAAAAAATGGGAGTCTTATAAATAAACAGGCGCAAAATGCCAAGGTAAAGCTTATGAAGGCCTCCACTGCCGAAAGATTAAGGGATTGCTTGGCAAGGGTACTTGAGGAAGATGGAACAGGTTTTTCCGCAAAGCCTAAAACTGTTTCAGCAGCAGGGAAGACATCTACAGCAGAAACGGGAATATTTAAAGACGGAAAAAGGGTAATAAACTCATGGTTTTGCGGTTTTTTTCCTTTTGAAGATCCAAAATACGCCGTTGCTGTGATAAGTGAAAACTCCTCAAAGGGTTGCGGAGGGGTTTTTGCCAAAATTGCCGACAGTATAACCGACCTAAAAAACAAATAAAAACACCGTTGTTCTAAAAGCAGAGCAACGGTGTTTTTTCTGTTGTTAAACTAATCAGATGTCTTTTGCCTTTGCTTTTGCGGCAGTTTCATTAAGGTCTTCTGTTTTAAAGACAAGCACGAAGAAATAGGCTATAAGAACGGATACTGCTACAGGCAGAATATTGCCGATAGCAGACAGGGCTTCCGCAGCAAAAGCAACCGATAAAATCGGGGTATGCGCCGAGGCGGCCAGAAAGGCCGAAATACAAAGGATAACAATAATAGAAAAATACTCAGTGGGAAGTACTCCTGCAAAAACAAGCCCCTTTGCGCAAAGAGAACCGATTATAGCGCCAAAGGCGAGAACGGGAACAAACAAGCCTCCGACAACGCCGAGCTTGTTGGCAAGAATGGCAAATATAACCCTGATGCACAGAAAGGTCAGCAGCATATACCAGACGCCGTGACCCTCTATCATCTCATCAACTAGAGAATGCCCTGAACCCAGGCATTGTGACAAGAAAAGGCCTGTAATCGAAACAGCAACAAAGAGCAAAGGAATTTTTATATACACAGATATCCTGCTGAAAAACCTTCGCAAAACATCCGAAATACAGTGGTGTAGTTTAATATAAATTACCGCTGCAATACCGCAAACAAGGCCGACGATAAGTGCTGTCCAGAGATACCTTAAGGGTAAAACATCGGACATGTTAAAGGAAAAAAGAGAATCCTCTACAGAGAAAAGAAGACAAAGCAAATAGTTTGTAAGATTAGCGCAGAGCACCGCTATGGATACTGATAAAGCAAGTAAGAGAGAAAAACCGCAACGCAATTCTTCAAATGCAAAAATAATGGCAGATATCGGCGCCAGAGTTGCACCGCAAAAACCTGCACAGGCTCCAGAAGTAATAAGAGTTCTTCTGCAGATACTGTCTTTTCCTCCAAACATACCACCTACTGCTGCGCCCATTTGTACACATGGTCCCTCACTGCCAAGTGGAAGTCCTGCAAAAAAAGAAACAAGACTGGCTGTAAAAACGGCAAAAAGGTTGCGAATAGGCTTAAAATCAATAAAGCCTTTGATTGCGGCAATAGCCGTCGGAATTCCGCCTCCCGAGCAGTTTTTAAGAAATTTTACCGCAACTGCCGAAAAAAGACCGAGCAAAGCTACAACAATCAAAAGCACAGGAATTAAAGAGTAATTTTGCCTTGCCGACTCATACAAATATAAAGAAAGAGAGGCCATAAAGGCGGCCGACTGTTTAAAAGCGAAGACAACCGCACCTGAAGCTACACCCATAGCCGCAGAAAAGACAATGGTATTAAATTTTTGCTTTGGGAATCCGTTCATTTTAATAAAGCGCCTCGATCTAAACTGCATATTGTTCTTAGGTTGTTTAACTAAATTTATTTAGCCCATTATATAAAATAAAAAGAAATAAATCAATCAGGTGTTTTTGGGTTAAAATGGTGACATCTGATATAACAAGATTCACTACAATCGCTATAAAAACAAGGTCCCCTATCTAAAGACAAAGGACCTTATAGTAGCTAGTCACAACAGGGGTCAGTTTTTTTCTGCTTTGCTTCTTCAGGCGAAGGGTTAGTAACATCTCCGAGACCTGAAGTTTCTGAAAACAGCACGTTGTTTTTTACCATGCTGACAGCATCGGTAGGAACAATTATTTTAGAGGCTTTGCCGTTGGACATAGAAATAAGAGCCTCATACTTTTTAAGCTCGAGCACAGCTGCGTCTGCTCCGGCTGCCTTGAGAGCTGCAAGACCGTCAGCCTCGGCCTGTTTTGCAAGAAGGGTTGCCTTCGCTTCGCCTTCAGCACGGGCAATACGTGCATCTCTTTCACCCTCTGCTGCAAGAATCATTGCCTGTTTATCGCCTTCGGCACGGGTAATAACTGCAGCCTTGTGACCCTGGGCTTCAAGCAGGGTTTCACGGCGGTCACGCTCTGCCTTCATCTGCTTTTCCATCGCATTTTGTATCTCGGAGGGCGGAATAATATTTTTAAGCTCAACACGGTTTACCTTTATACCCCATTGGTCGGTAGCCGAGTCAAGAATTTCGGTCATCTTTCCGTTAATGGTGTCACGGGAGGTAAGGGTGTCGTCAAGTTCAAGTTCGCCGACAATGTTACGAAGGGTTGTTGCGGTAAGATTAGATAACGCACTTATTGGGTTTACGGCGCCGTAGGTAAAAAGCATTGCGTCAAAAACCTTGAAGTAGACTACGGTGTCAATCTGCATAGTAACATTATCCTTAGTGATAACGGGCTGTGGCGGAGAGTCAAGCACCTGTTCCTTCAGAGTGACTTTTTTTGAAACACGGTCGATTACAGGCACTAAAAAGTGCAGTCCTGCACTCCAGGTACGGTGGTATTTACCGATTCTTTCAACAACAAATTCGGTTGCCTGAGGTACAACCTTAAGGCAAAGAATCATAAGACCGATGATAATAATAGCAGCTATAATATAAGGCATAAAATCTTCCTTTCTAAGCATATGTTATGCTTAATTAAAGTATATCATACTTAAAATTCAGTGTCAATAAAAGGGAATCTTGCTCCCTTTAAATTTTCTCATCCAACCCCAAAATTTCCACCTTGTTTACCCTGATAAAATCCAGAACAAAAATACTTATAAATAGTGTTGCGATGCATATAACCTGTCCCCACGTACTGTTTATAAATTCCTGTGAGCCGAAGACAAAGCAGAGTAGTAAAACCACTGCAAACAATATGGCTCCCATAGCGCCGTAGCAAAAGGTCTCAACATATTCCTTTACGGCGACAAGGATAAGAATAATTCCTATGTACACAACAATAATCAGCGCAATTAAACAGCCTAACACAATAAATATATCAAAAAAGCCGTTACCTGAGCCTGAAATTATATCTTTGAGGCTGTTAAAGAGCCAGACTCCCGTATTACCGAACCATTCCCACACATTACTGAGAAGAAGTCCCAGGTAACAGGCAACGGTGGTGGTAACGATATAATAACCTATAGCTACAAGCCAACGCAAAAAGCTACCCTTGCGCTCATAGTCGCCCATACAGAAATTAAAAAATGCGCCGATAAGCATAGCCGAAAAGCCGGCGCTTATAAGACCAACAAATGAAAAGGAGGCTTGGTTGCTAATAAGCTGAACAATAAAGAAAAACGGGTACATATTAAGAGAATCTTCAATCAGATTTTCGACAGAATTATTTAACATTGAAATTATAAGCATTATTATAATGAATATAATACCTAAAATTAAAAACCGAATTGAAGAGGGAGTACCGAGGGTTGGGTGGCGGTCGACAAAACGGGCGAGGGGAGTATTGCAGAGAGAAAGCTCAAGCGAGGAACGCTTTTCTTCTACAAAATTCTTAATAAACTTAAAAGGATAGGTTACCAATTTAACAACTGTTTCAATAATAAGGCATATAGCTTCTGCTAAATTCCAGAAATAAACGCTGAAAATAAACAGATAATAAAGGCCGACACCGCAAAGCGCAACTAAGGCAATTTTTAAAATTATCATTAGAGTTTCCATTATTTTTTCTCCTTAATGATCCCCGACTTTTATATTCATTATACCGCCAAAAAGCGAAAAAGCAAGGCAAAGCCTTGCTGAAAACACTTTTTTCACTATTACTTATTGTTTTCAAAAACTCCTCGGCCGTTCGCTTTGCTCACTACCTTCGAGTTATTCGCCCTTCGGTCTCATAACCCAAAGGTCGTATTTTATAAAAAAGAAAAGACTCTGCTTTTCAGCAAAGTCTCTTTGGTTGCGGGAGGCGGATTTGAAGCACCGGTCTTGGCAAATTCTCTGCGGAGAATTTGTCTTCGGTCACCTCGCGGCTCTGACAGTCCACCGGACTGTCATTCACTACCGCTCGGCCGTTCGCTTTGCTCTCTACCTTCGAGTTATTCGCCCTTCGGTCTCATAACCCAAAGGTCGTATTTTATAAAAAAGAAAAGACTCTGCTTTTCAGCAAAGTCTCTTTGGTTGCGGGAGGCGGATTTGAACCACCGACCTTCGGGTTATGAGCCCGACGAGCTACCGGACTGCTCTATCCCGCGATATAGAGCCGAAATATCTTCGGTGCCATATTATTATACACAATCATTTCGGAATATGCAACT
>JAZSQK010000021.1:0-3485 GCA_045537915.1 Acutalibacteraceae bacterium | reverse complement strand
AGTATTCAGGTCTGTCTGTAATAATAGTCGGAAAGCTCATTACAAGCACCAGTACAACATAAAATACTCCTCCGATGGCAGCAAATGCGTACCAACCTTTTTTCGTATGCTTTTGTATTTCCAAAAATGCAGTTCTGAATTTTTTTGCAACAAACCATTCAAGCAAAGGAAACGCAATAAGTCTTGATATAAACATAAAAATAAAGTTGTCGCCGGGCAAATAATAATCTAAGATGTAGGTAATATATATGATTTCAAGCGAAATGGTATCTACTACGCAGAAAGTAAACAAAAACCTTCCGTCACGGTATTTTGCAAGAAACCAAAAGAATATAAGGCTCGGCAACGTACAGGTAAGAAGCACTATCTCTCCGCACTTTTCAGGTCCGAGAATAAAAAAACAAGCCAGATTAAATATAGCAAGCGGAACCATTACAATTATGGTAAGCGTCATAGCCTTTTTCTTCGGGTATCTGGACTCATAAAGAAACATAAACAGGATGAGTACATGAACCAAAGACCATATAACAGATAATTCTCGAAATATTGTCATATTCTGCTTTCCTCCTTAAACCAAAAATCTATCCACGCTGAGCGAACATCAAGGCAGGCGGACTTTGGCAGGAATAAAATGTTTTCATTCCGAAAAACCAAAGAATCTTTTTTTACGGAACTGACATGATACAAGTTTACCAACATACTGCTTCCGCAAAGGAAAAAAGAATTATCGCATAACAGTTCTTCTACTGCTTTTGAAAATCCCGTGCGGATAGTTGTGCTCTCTAACGTGCTTCCGTCTGCAAGATGATATACGATTGCTTTTCTGACAAGCTCTGCATAGACGATTTTTTCATACGAAAGTCTTGTAATACCTTCGGAAGTTTTTACTATAAAACTTTTTTCTTTGGATGAAATGTGTTCGGCTATATCATCAAGTGTGTTAAAAAGCTCGCTTTCTGCAACGGGTTTTAGGATATAGTTCGTAGCTTTTGCTTTGTAGGAATCTATCGCAAATTCATCATTTGATGTAAGATATATTATTTTTCCTTTGACACCTTGCCTGCGTAATTCAACACCAAGCTCAATGCCATTCATACCGGGCATAACTACATCAAGTATAAAAGCATCAAACTCACAGTTTTTGTTGATTGCGTCAAGCAAATTTTCAGCATTGGCAAATTCTGAAACAGTAATATTTCTGCTGGAATTTTGTTTTATGTAATCATTCAAGAGAGAAATAATTTGTGATCGACATATCATATCGTCATCACATACAGCAATTTTCAAATCCATCACCTCACAACCATTTTTATAATTATAACATAAAAATCGTATTATGTCGATATTTCGGGAGAATTTTAATTAATTTCGTTACTTTTGAAATAAAAAAAGCAAAGAATTTTACACCACTAAATAAATTTAGTGCAAAAACTGTCAAAATTAGTGCAGGGCAACAAAAAGATATATAAATATGGTAAAATAAAATAAATAATTATGTGCTTTTCTTTACATATATAATCTGTTTTAGGGGGTGGTTGTTTGATAAGAAAAATTTTTTGCAGTGCTGCAAAGCATACCGCAGTTTTTGCTGTCGTGCTGTTTCTGTTGTGGCTGCTCCTGTTTCTTTCTGCACTGATCCCCAATGATATGATTCGGGACAATATGGAACAAAGTGCGCTTTCCTATAAAGAGCGAACTGCTTTTGAATTTACAAATGGTAAAAAGCTAAATTCCGTAGCGGATCACTATGCTGATTCTATATGGCTGAATGTTTCGTGGAATATGGGTGAAGACAGTCCGTTTATATCTTCAATCCGTACAAATTATTATGATGGCGGAGAGCTTGGCGAAAATGCAGGTCTGTATCTTTCAGTAACGCAAGGCACAGAGCCAAACAAAGACTACACACGTTACTGGCACGGAACGGTAATGTTTATACGGCTCGGACATCTTATTACCGATGTTGAAGGCGTGAAGCTAATCGGATTTATTGCCTTTCTGCTTCTTGTTGGGCTGACGATTTTTATACTTGCCCGAAAAAGGCATTGGGATTTGGCTGTAATACTTGCTTTGTCCCTTGCGGCGGCGCAGATTTGGAATATCCGGCTCAGTATGGAATATCAACCCGGCTTTATCCTTGCTTTTGTACTTGTTCCGTTGTTTCTCATTCTGGAACGCAGAGATGATAAATGGCTGACAATATTAAGTGTTGTAAGCGGAACGGCAGTTGCCTTTTTCGACTTTCTCACAACCGAAACGGTAACGATACTTATTCCTCTCGCTCTTGTGATTGCAGTCAGAACAAAAGAAAACAGGCTCGGCAGCTTAAAGGAAAATTTGCTTCTGCTCCTGAAATGCGGAATATGTTGGGTGCTTTCATACGGCGGAGCCTTTATAGTTAAATGGCTTATCGCAAGTATGGTAACAAATACCAACGCATTTGAAACGGCTCTTTCCTCTGTCGCAGAGCGTATGGGAAATAAAGTGGAAATGTACGCCGATAAGCCAAAATCAATTCTTTCAGCCGTTGCGGCAAATCTGTCAATGCTATTTGGGAGTGAAATTAGAGTTGATGCAGGACGGACGGCACTCGGAATTATATTTTTGGTTCTGATTTTACTGTCTGTATGGTATCTGTTCAGGGGCAAGGATAAAAAATCGGAGGCAACAATAATTTTGATTGTACTCGGTGCAGTTGTTCTGATAAGATGTCTTGCACTTAACAATCACTCATACCTACATTGCTTCTTTACATACAGGGCACTTGTAACGCCTATATTTGCTCTGCTTGCGGCAATGTGGCTGAACATTGAACTGCCTCAAAGGAAACGGAGGCGGAAATGATGGAATTTACATTTTTAATGCCCTGCCTCAATGAAGCGGAAACATTGGAGTTTGCAATAAACGAAGCAAAAAGTGCCATAGAAAGATTAAGGCTTGATGCGGAAATTTTAATTGCCGACAACGGCTCTAAGGATAACTCAGCAGAAATTGCAATAAAAAACGGTGCGAGGGTTACAAACGTAGAAAAGCGGGGCTACGGCTCGGCACTAATAGGCGGTATTAAGGCAGCTAAAGGAAAATATATCATAATGGGCGATTGTGACGGAAGCTATGATTTTGCACATCCCGATTTGTTTGTGGAGGAGCTTCGATGTGGCGCAAAGCTCGTTATGGGGGACCGCTTCCGTGGCGGAATTGAAAAAGGCGCAATGTCTTTTAGTCACAAATGGGGTATCCCGTTTCTATCGGCACTTGCCCGGTGGCGGTTTAAGACAGACATCCGTGATTTTCACTCCGGAATGCGCAGCTTTGACAGAGAAACCGCATTAAAACTAAATTTAGTCTGTCCCGGTATGGAATTTGCAACCGAAATGATTGCAAGGTTTGCACAAAGCGGAGAAAAGATCGTACAGGTTCCTACACCACTGAGATGCGACAGACGCTCCGGTAAGCCTCACCTTCGCACAGTAAGGGACGGCTTT
>JAZSQK010000038.1:0-2097 GCA_045537915.1 Acutalibacteraceae bacterium | reverse complement strand
TTTTCTCATTATACTTGGCGGTATAGTGCGGACCATAGCTCAGTTGCATAAGAACACCACTCAGTTCTCTGTCCGTTTCGTAGCCTTCAAACTCAGGACGTGCCCGGAATGTACTATTCGTATAATCGTTAACGAAATGAGTATAATAAACATAATATACGTCAAAAGCAAAGCGGTTAAACACAACCCAATTCTGTCTGTGGCAGAAAAGATAATTATTATCGAGGATATATTTTCGGAAAAGTTCGTCTTTGAGGAAAGAGTAATATCGTGGCAATGATATTGATGCTTCGCAACGCGATGAGATGTCCATAATATCTATAAACAGATTGTTTACAACATTTGTGACTATGATATCCTTTGCTATAGGTGATAGTGGATATTTGGCAAGAATGTCGGGAGCCTGCTCACAGATGGTTGCGAAATATGGTGTTGCTTTCTCGGCAAAAGCATAGGCAGTACTATCCGTTGCACTATGTTTTCTATAATTATCGGCATCGAGTTCTGCCAGCCCAACCTCTCGTTCAAATTCCTCTTCCAACAACCCAGACCAACGTGTCAATTGTGCCGACAAGCTATTGCCCAATACTGTTGGAGCATATCCCGTGTATATGCTACGCTCACCCTCTACAACATCACAGCACATTACAACGGTGTCACCCGGCACAACAAAAACGGTCGAGTTTATCGGCTCCTGGAACGAAATATATTGCGGATGAGGAATGTCAAATTCTGCTTGAAAAGTTCCGTCACGATTAATTGTAACCAATTCGGGAGTTCCTGTATCATTTCCAAAATTGTTATAGACCAACACGTTCATCAACTTATCCTCTTTATCACCTGTCATTCTGTTCACCACCGCACCCTTCACAACCACTTTGCCTGGAGTAAAGAAGAACGGTGTTGCACGATCAGGGTTAAATGCATACTCTACCGGTTCCACAGCCTGCTGTTTGCGTGTAAGCATTATGCCCTTGCCTTTTCTTTCGCTCTTCAAAAGCAGAATTCCGTCTTTCTTATGCACGGCAAAAAGCTGTCTGGTTATACCTGCAGAGTTGATATTTATTGTTATATCATTACCTCTTTTATCGATACTGTATTTCCAAACTTCACCATCGTAAAGCATTTTATCACGAATGAATGCAGCAACCACATTGCCGGGGTTACCGACCTCTTCCCAACTGCCATTGAGGGTATTTGCATCGGGTTGCAGGGAGAGGCCGTGTATCTCGAAAGATCCACTTTCAGCACCTTCATAAAAATCCACGCTTGTATCCTCATTGCTTACCGGCTCAAAATAGAGTTTGAAATCCAAACGGTTGCTTATGGGCATGAATGTCGCCTTGTCCATTTCAATACCATCGGCACGCAGAAATTTATAAACCTTGCCTGTATTGTTGCCCTTGAGATAACAGCTGCTGCATATCCTTACCCAATAGTTATGCATGTACCAAAAAGAGGCAGAAACAACAGTTTCGCTCTTATTTACCTCAATTCGGGTAAATTCAATAGATGATGTGTTTGTACTTTCATAATTGGGATTTTCCACAATGCGTGGTTTCTGTGCAAAGCCACACACGGTGGCAAATGCAACGATTAAGGTTAAAAATAGTTTTTTCATATTATTCGGTTTGTTTTGAATCTGTTTAAAATTTTGCAATTATAATAATATAGGCTAACAGTTTCACCCCCCCCTGTCAATAAATGTTAATACAATATATAAAGTAAATGTTTATACCTATAAGACGGATGAGTTGCCTATTTGTTACAACCTTACAGCACAAAATTATGCCATACAATCCATACACTTTGTAATTGTGTCTTATATTTCATCTTACAAATCTTATATTTTAAGCAAATCGTGTAAGATTCGAGAGTTTGGGCTGTTTAAGTGTCAAAAACTACGTTAAAATCATTTATCTTCGCGGTGTAAACAACTAAACAAACATCAGCAACTATGATTAAAAGAGTGACACTGTGCAGCATTGCATTCATACTGACATACTGTATAATTTATGCCGTTTCATACAATGGCAAGAGGGAGGAGATTGAACAGAAGATAAACGGGCTGTTTGCAGCAAATGCACACTCCTTTGC
>JAZSQK010000034.1:0-2199 GCA_045537915.1 Acutalibacteraceae bacterium | reverse complement strand
CATTATAAAAGAGTAGCAAAATTTTTGCTACTCTTTACTTTTTTCTTTAAAAAACATAAATGGTTAACTTCGTTTGGAATTTGTTAATTAAAAAATTCCTTTATTGTATTTAATCATTGCATATAAACTTAAACCAAGCCCTGCAACAAGCCCTGCTATTAAAAGCACTGTTCCAACAATAACCAATATTTGATTTTGGATATAAAGATTTATAGCAGACAATATGCTAAACACCATAATAGCGCAACCACAAATAATTGTTCCAAGACCCACCTTTTTACCAAAAGGAATTCTATCTTCTTCGGAAACGCGATGCCTATGATATGAATGGAGTGAGGTGATATGCCCTCGCATATTAAACACCCCAAGAACAACGCAAACAATGCCTATAATAAACACTACAACGTAACCTTCCATACTATAACCCCGTTAAATTCTTTTATATCGGTAATTTTATTATATCAAAAAAGCGAATTTAATCCAAGCACTTTTGCGTGAAAAAAAACTTGACCTATAAAAATGCGAGTAATATAAGTTGTTAAAGTTAAATCATTGCGAACTTGGCTTGTTATGATTGCTTATATTATATAATAAATAATGTAACGCGCGCGTGCGCGAGTAAAAATTGTGGTGTTAGAAGGTGGAAAACACAATATGTTGGGATATTTAAAAAATGCGTGTTTTTTGCAAAAAAACACTGAAAAAGACTGAAAAAAACTAATTTTAAACTTTTTTTAAAATTTTTAAAAAACCGCGAAAAAACGGTTGACTTTAAATTGGTTTTCCTTTATAATCGATAATGCTCTCAAACGAGAGGGCAAAACGCATAAGTGAAATCGTTAGAAAATATCAAGTGATTTTGCAAAAATGGCACACTCAAAATATTGTGTTTTATCGCGAGGAAAACCACAGTATTTAGTGTCGAAAAAAAAGTTTGAAAAAAATAAAAAATTTCTGTAAAAACTTTGAAAAAACGCTTGACTTAAAAATTTACTTATGTTATTATATGTAGGCTGTCGCAAAAAGACGGCAATCGTCAACCTCAGTTGACTAACGTAGCTTAAAAATTGAATAGAAGGAAATAAGACGAAATAATAGTTATTTTGCAAGTTTCTGTCAAATCTTTTGAGTATGAAATATGTACTTAAAAACAGTCATTAATGACACAAAAAAATTAACGCTATCAAGCGAAATCGTTAGAGCAGTTGAGTCGTAAGACTCGGCTTTAAATAATTAAACTTAAGAGTTTGATTCTGGCTCAGGACGAACGCTGGCGGTGTGCTTAATACATGCAAGTCGAGCGGAGTTTGGAAGGCTTGCCTTCTAAACTTAGCGGCGGACGGGTGAGTAACGCGTGAGCAACCTGCCTATATCTGGGGAATAACAGTTGGAAACGACTGCTAATACCGCATAAGACCACAGTGGGGCATCCCACAGGGGTAAAAGATTTATCGGATATAGATGGGCTCGCGTACCATTAGATAGTTGGTGGTGTAACGGACCACCAAGTCGACGATGGTTAGCCGACCTGAGAGGGTGATCGGCCACATTGGAACTGAGATACGGTCCAGACTCCTACGGGAGGCAGCAGTAGGGAATATTGGGCAATGGAGGCAACTCTGACCCAGCAACACCGCGTGAATGATGAAGGTCTTCGGATTGTAAAGTTCTGTGATGGGGGACGAAGAAAGTGACGGTACCCCAATAGCAAGCTCCGGCTAACTACGTGCCAGCAGCCGCGGTAATACGTAGGGAGCAAGCGTTGTCCGGAATGACTGGGCGTAAAGGGTACGTAGGTGGCTATTCAAGTTAGTGGTGAAATTCCGAGGCTCAACTTCGGCGCTACCACTAAGACTGTTTAGCTTGAGTGCAGGAGGGGTAAGTGGAATTCCTAGTGTAGCGGTAGAATGCGTAGATATTAGGAGGAACACCAGTGGCGAAGGCGACTTACTGGACTGTAACTGACACTGAAGTACGAAAGCGTGGGGATCAAACAGGATTAGATACCCTGGTAGTCCACGCCGTAAACGATGAATACTAGTTGTGGGAGGTATCGACTCCTTCCGTGACGACGTTAACACATTAAGTATTCCGCCTGGGGAGTACGGCCGCAAGGTTGAAACTCAAAGAAATTGACGGGGACCCGCACAAGCAGCGGAGCATGTGGTTTAATTCGACGCAACGCGAAAAACCTTACCA
>JAZSQK010000028.1:0-2491 GCA_045537915.1 Acutalibacteraceae bacterium | reverse complement strand
AAAATAATAAAAAACGAAAGAATTTAGCCGTCACATCAATGATACGCTTCGTATCATTGCCATTTTATTAGCATTAAAGTCTTGATAATCAAAAATGCAAATACAAATACCGCTGCATAGGGCTGCTGACTTATAATGAACAGGCAAACGCCAACGGCACTTAATGCTAGCGATAAAATGCTCTTGCTATGAGTCCAAAGCCTTTGACGACAGTTTTGTAGAGCAAGAGTCATAATGCCCAACACCACCATAATCCCTGCGAAAGCGATATATGCTGCCTTTAAGTACGGCTGAATATCACTCAAAGCAAGGAGCGATACTTCTCTGATAACGCCATCTGCTTCTTGACCGAAGAAAGGTAAAAAAAACAACAATGCCATACCACAGTCAAGCAAGCCGAAAATCATATCTTTAATATGCTTTTCTTTTTGTCTTTGTTCTTGCTCGGCAAGTACTATCAGTTCTTCGCCCGACAACAAATCGTCCATCGATACCCAAAAAAATTTAGATATCGCCTTTAAGGATTCAATATTTGGAAAACCGCGTCCTGATTCCCACTTTGAAACAGCGGTTCGTGAAACGAATAATATTTCCGCAAGTTCTTCTTGCGTGAGGTTCTTATCGGTTCTGAGCTTTTTTAACTTTTCGCCAAGTGTCATATTATCCCACCTTTATAAATTTATTATAACAAATAAAAAATAAGATGTCACGACACTATGCGTCACATCTCATATAAAATGGATTTTATCATAGTCAGATAAACGTTAAAAACGCCGCTAAGGAGTTTTAATTCCTCAGCGGTCATTTTTATAACCATATTTATTTGCAATCTTTACAAGAGTATTCAGGGACGGTGCGCTCGTTTATTACCGATTCATAGAGCCGCCAACCGCCTGCAAGGTTATAGCAGTCGTACCCGTTACCTGTGAGAATACGGCAAGCAAGATAGGAACGAAGTCCCGAATGGCAATGAACATAGACAGGTTTATCTTTTGGGATTTCATCAAGTCGCTCACGCAATTCATCAAGCGGAATATTGACAAAACCGTCAATTTTACCATACATTACTTCGTACGGTGTTCGGGTGTCGAGCAAGAATACACTGCCGTCACGGGCAAGTTTTTCCACATCGTGCCAGAAGAACTGTTTTAGCTTTCCGCTGATAATATTTTCGGCAACGAAACCTAACATATTGACGGGATCTTTTGCACTGCCGAAAGGCGGCGCATAGCAAAGTTCAAGGGTGGTAAGGTCGGTAATTTTAGCGCCAAAACGAATGGCGGTGGCAAGCACATCCATACGTTTGTCCACGCCGTCAAAACCGACGATCTGCGCACCGATGATTTTAAGCGTTTCCTTATCCCAAAGCGCTTTTATTGACATCTGTGCCGCCCCCGGATAATAGGTGGCGTGGGATGCCGAATAGGTGTAGGTCTTATCGTAATCAATGTCTGCCGCAGTAGCCGACTTTTCGTTAAGACCCGTGGTAGCAACAGTCATATCAAAGAGTTTTAAAACTGCCGAACCTTGCGTGCCGGTATAAACGCTCTCGTATCCCGCAATATTATCCGCCGCAATTCTGCCCTGCTTGTTGGCAGGCCCTGCAAGAGGAATAAAGGCAGGTTTCTTTGTTATAAAATCCTCCACCTCAATTGCATCACCAACGGCGTAAATATCAGATATATTGGTCTGCATTTTGTTGTTTACAACAATGCTTCCGCGTTGGTTGAGTTTTATTCCGCAGTCTTTTGCAATAGCAGTTTCGGGACGGACGCCCACCGACATAATGATCATATCGGCGGTAATCTCGCCGTTTTGCAAGACAACAGTATTTCCGTTTATAGACTTTACACCGTTATTAAGGTGCAAATAAATTCCTTTGGATTTAATATAGCGATGTACATCCGCCGCCATATCAAAATCGAGGGGCGCTATCAGATGGTCGGCAAGTTCTACGATTGCAACCTTTATCCCTGCCTCAGCTAAATTGTCCGCCATCTCAACACCAATATATCCGCCGCCGATCACAACAGCCGAGCGAGGCTTTGCGGTATTAATATAATTTTTAATTTTTAAGGTATCGGGAATGTTACGGAGTGTGAAAACGTTGCTACCGTCAGCACCGTCAATGTTTGGTCTTATCGGCTCGGCGCCCATAGACAAAATGAGGTTATCATAGATTTCTTCATGGGTTTCGCCTGTACGAAGATTTTTGACCGTAACAGTTTTGGTATCGGGGCTTATCTTAACCGCCTCGTTTAACACTCTGACATCAATATTAAACCTTTCTTTGAAACTCTCTGGAGTTTGGAGAGTTAAGTCCTCGCGGTCAGTGATGACACCGCCGATATAATACGGCAGACCGCAGTTGGCAAAGGACACATATTCGCCACGCTCTAAAATAATGATTTCGGCTTTTTCATCCAGTCTGCGAAGTCGCGCCGCTGCCGTTGCGCCACCTGCAACACCGCCTATAATAATGGTTTTCATT
>JAZSQK010000026.1:0-3119 GCA_045537915.1 Acutalibacteraceae bacterium | reverse complement strand
TCTATGAACCAAGAACAGCAGGGAAAGACCTTTTTGGTATCGCGGCAGGTGAAATCGCGCCTGCCCCGATACTACCGTTACCTGAAACAGCTTCTTGACAAGGGGATCTTTCGCATCAGCTCGAGTGCGCTTGCCAAGATGATGGGGCTGACCGCCTCGCAGATCCGTCAGGATCTCAACTGCTTTGGCGGTTTTGGTCAGCAGGGCTACGGTTACAGCGTAGATCTTCTTCACGATGAAATCGGCAATATCCTCGGACTTTACTCTCCGATTAAAGCAATTATTCTGGGTGTGGGTAACCTTGGCCGAGTTGTTGCAAACAATATGGATTTTGAGGAGCTCGGGTTTGAGCTTGTCGGCGCCTTTGATGTTGACAAATCTGTAATCGGCACCTGTGTTGCAGGGGTTGCGGTCGAGAATGTAGACAACCTTGAAGCCTTTTGTAAGGAGCATATGCCGAAAGCGGCATTTTTATGTATTCCTGATTCGGCAGCAGAGGAACTTTGTAAAAGATTGGTGTCACTCGGGGTTGTCGGCTACTGGAATTTCTCTCATTATGACGTCGCCCTGAACTATCCCTCTACCTCGGTCGAAAACGTTCACTTTACCGATGCGCTTATGTGTCTTTCCTATAAAATAAAGACAAAATAAATAATAATCCGTTCGCCGTCAATACTATTGACGGTGATTTTTTATGCTGACAATTATTTCTCGCACAGCTATACTTTATTTCTTTGTAATTATCGGAATAAGGCTTATGGGAAAGCGGCAAATAGGCGAAATGCAGCCCGGGGAGCTTGTGGTAACGATTTTGATATCCGAAATGGCGGCAATTCCGCTTCAGGACATAAATCAACCTGTTATTTTGGGTGTGGCGGCAATCTTCACACTCGTTTTCCTTGAAATGCTCTTCTCGGTACTCTGTCTTAAAATACCCTCTCTGCACCGTCTGCTTTCGGGCAGCAGTCGGATTGTTATAAGGGACGGTCGGCTCGACCAACAGGAGATGAAAAAGCTTCGCCTTACGGTGTCCGACCTTATCGAGCTGCTGCGTGACCGAGATGTCTTTGATATTTCAACCGTTGCCTTTGCGGTTATGGAAACCAACGGAAGCCTTAATGTTCTGCTTAAATCAGGCGAACAACCCGCAACAAAGGCTGATATAGCCAAAAAATCAAAGAATGCCGCACTTTTTCTACCGGTCGTCAGTGACGGCAAACTTATGACCGACGCCATAAAGGAGCTCGGTATAAAGCCTGACGATGTGCGAAAAATTTTAAAAGAAAATAAAATGACCGAAAAACAGGTTTTTCTGCTTTCGGTCGATAAAAATCTTGACTATACAATTATTAAGAAGGAGCTGTAGGCCTTGAAAAGAATTTTTGTTGCCGCCGTTGCCTTTGCGGTTTTGCTCTGTGTCGGTATAATCGGCGGGACCTACTTTGACAGGACCTGTCACGAGCTATCCGACGCCCTTGATGAATCTATCCGTCTGACAAACGAGGAGAATTACTCCGCCGCTAAAACCCTGCTTTCAAATGCCGAAGAGCTTTGGAACAAGGGTCAGCCTATTCTCTGTCTTTATCAAAATCACTCCTATTTATATGAAGTGTCCTCAAAATTAGAGGGGCTTTATTATCTTTGCAGCGAGGAAGCAAAGGAGGAGTTTTTGGCGGGGGCAATTCAGGCAAAGGCCGCCCTCGACTATGTTCGGTCGGATAAATAACTATCTTTTTCTTGTCGATGAATATAGGGTAGGCAGAAGAATAAGCGCTGCACCTATGATTGTATAAATATCAGGTTGCTCTTTGAGTATGACCGCCGAAATAAAAATCGCAACTACCGGGTCGATATAGCTTAACAGTCCTACCGTCTGGGCAGGGGTGTGCGCCACTGCGCCGAAATAAAGAAGATAGGCAACTCCTGTGTGTAAAAGCCCGACAACAATAAGGAGAATTATGCCTGTAGGCTCGAGTTTTATACCTCCCCAATCCTCGCAAATAAGCATATAGGGCACAACCGTAAGTCCCGCTATAAGCAGTTGGAAAAAGGTTCGGTCGAAGGCTGATATCCCCTCAAATTTTTTGTTGCAGATTATGACCGATGCGTAAAGCAGGGCAGCTCCGAGGCCGAGAAGTATCCCCTCTATACCCTTTATGCCGCCTGTAAAAATCCCCGACACAAAAATCATTCCGACAAAAGCGGCCGAGATGCAAACGGTATTTATAACCGTCAGCCTTTCCTTTAAAAATATAACCGATGCGGGTACCACAAAAACAGGCGCCATATAATAGCAAAGGGTGGCGGTCGCAACACTTGTATATCTGTAGGCCTCAAAAAGCAGTATCCAGTTAAAGCCTATAGCAATTCCCGAAATAAGCAAAAGGGTAAGATTTTTGCCGATATCCTTAAAGCTTGGCGCCCTTTTTGTTATCAGCATAAAGCCGAGTATAAAAAGACCGCCGACTATTCCTCTGAAGGCGGCTATCGCAGAGCTTGGCAAGGGTATAAATCGGACAAAAATGCCTATCGAGCCAAAAACGATGTAGGACAAAATGAGCCCTGCAAGACCTGTTCGTGCAGACTGTTTTTCCATTTATACCCAACTGCCTTTCGGATTTTTATTCAATAAGGTAATTCTATTCTCCTCTAGGCTTTGTGTCAAGAAAATAATAAAATTTTGTTGTTATGTCAACTCTTGCAACACACCAAATGTTAATAACTCTGTTGAAAAAGTGGATAACTTTTTTTAAGTGGTTTTTTGAAAAGCCCATTCTCACGACCTTTTCTGACAAAATTTTCTATAATTTTTTAAAATTTGCAAACTTTTTAAGGTTTTCCACCGAGTTATCCACATAAGTGTGTCAGGACAAGTTTTGCATTATGATAACCAATCAATAATTATGCAATAATTTGCAAAAAAACAAAAAACAAATATTTTTAAAGAAAAATGTTGACAAAACAGAATATTGACAGTATAATAATTCGTGCGTTTATGGCTATATAGCTCAGTTGGCTAGAGCACGCGGTTCATACCCGCGGTGTCGTAGGTTCGAATCCTACTATAGCCACCAACGGCCCGGTGGTCAAGAGGCCTAAGACACCGCCCTTTCACGGCG
>JAZSQK010000018.1:0-11631 GCA_045537915.1 Acutalibacteraceae bacterium | reverse complement strand
TCCGCCATGATACATAAAGATGCGAGGATTAAAGAAGAAGGCATCGGTTGAGCTGGGAGACTCAACATACAACATAACACCCTTAGCATCTCCTACTCTAGCAGGGTCGGAGAAGAGACGATGTGTTACATTTCCCGAGGAGGAAGAAACAGGAACACTGAAGAGAGCGGAAAGGGGAAGGCCCGAGGTGTTCTCTGTAAAGGTTGCCTTGTAAGAAGCATTGGAAGTCTCTACAAGGTTTGAGGGAATGGGAAGCTTTGAATCTGCTTCGGGATAATAAGCATTACCCTTTTCATCAGAGTATGTAGGCAAAATAACAGTATCGCCGCTGTTAATAGCATCAGGAGCGAGGAAAGAATGATCAGTACCGCCGATAACTACCTTGCTTACCTGAGGAGCAGCAGTGTTAGAAAGCTCACCGAATAAAATCATAGGAGCACTAACTTTAATGCTAGAATATAAATTAACCATAAATCCGTTAACCGAGTGTGTGGCAGCTATTACTCCTGCACTGTTACGGAAACCATTTAAAGGGATATATACATATCCTCTGAAATTAGCCTTAAGTTCGGGTCCGTAATTAGTATATGCCTGAGTTGTCCATACGCCTACCTTAGCATCATATAAATATGCATTTCCACTAAATCTGTAAAAAGAAGTCTCTGTGTCCTTAACAGTTAAGTAAGGTGTAAATTTATAAGAAGTCTCTGTTTCACTAAGCTCATCGGTTTCTACATAGAACATAACACCCTTAGCATTTGACAAGGAGACATCGTCAGATGTTAAGGTATACCGAGCTGATGAATCAGAAGAATAAACAGTCCCTTGAGGAATGTTTGCATCAGTAGCGGTAACGCCATCAGGCACCACGACGTTCTGCAGAAGCGCAGCGGTGTCCGCAGCATCAGCTACAACGGCACTGAACAGAGTTGTACCTAAAGAGGTAACCAACAATGCGACAATGCACACGATTGAAATGATTTTTTTCATATTTTTCTCTCCTTTTAGAAATAATATGGGTAATTTACTTCATAATCGATTATAACAAATTATTTTGCAAATTTATATGCACAATCTGGTAATTCATTAGCACAATTTGATAATCTTTTGTTTAAAACTTGTCTGTTTTGGTAAAAATATGCGATTTGTATTATTTATTTTAACTAAAAGTTGCCCGAACACTACGGTTGTTCGGGCAACAGGTTTAAAATTTTGATGAAAAACAGCTTATTTTATCTATAAATGAAATGCGTTTCGACTAACAACGCTCAACATAATCACAGGCGGCGAGGGCGGCTACTGCGCCGTCAGCGGCGGCGGTTGCAACCTGACGGATATTCTTTACCCTGCAATCCCCCGCAACGAAAAAGCCGTTAGCAGATGTAAGGCAATTTTCACCCGACTCGACATATCCTCTTTCATTCAGTTTGACGAGATCTGTAAAGGGCTCGTTCTGGGGAATAAGACCGACCGCTATAAACATACCGTCGACCGATATATCGTAGAGTTCTCCCCTATTGTTTTTAAGCGAAAGACCCTCAAGCTCTTTTTCTCCCAGGAGCTTTTCAACAACCGTGCCGAGTATTATTTCGACATTTTCCTTTGAGGAAAGCTGGTCAACCAGTTTGCTTTCTCCTGTGAAAAAATCAAGGTTTTGTATAACATAGACCTTTTTGGCAAGGTCGGAAAGTAAAAGAGCCTCCTGCAAGGCCGAGTTTCCTCCGCCGATTACAGCAACGGTTTTGCCCTCATAGAAGGCTCCGTCACACACAGCGCAGAAGGAAATTCCCTCTCCGATAAACTCCTCTTCCCTCTCCAGTCCTAAAAGGCGGTGCTTTGCGCCTGTAGCTATAATGACGGCTTTGGCCTCAAAATCTCCGCTATCGGTATGGACAGTTTTGAAATCGCCATCGGTAACACCTAACACCTCGGCGCATTCAACCTCAGCTCCCTGACCGAGAGCCTGTTCTACAAGCTTTTCAGCAAACTCGTTTCCCGTTACCTCGGCAAAGCCGGGAATATTTTCAACCTTGGGAGAATAGGTTATCTGTCCGCCGAAGCTACCCTTTTCAATTACAAGGACGGTTTTATTTGCCCTTAAGGCATATACGGCGGCGGTTAGCCCCGCAGGGCCACCGCCGACAATAATAATATCATACATAATTTATGCACCTATGAATTTCTTGATATCAGAAACTCCTGCGTACTTTGATGCCTCGCCGTTCTTAACAACGACAAGTGTGGGAGCCTGTTTGATGCCTAAAGCGGTTGCAGCCTCAGCGTTCTCATTAGCAAGAAGCTTTTCATAGGCAACCCCTGCCTTGTCAAGAAGAGCGCAAGCAATCTTACAGTTGGGACAGGTTGCGGTTGTGAAGAGGTAGGTTCCGTCAGCAACAGCAGCAGTCTTTTCCTCCTTAGCACAAGCGCAGGGCTCGTTCTCGAGGGCATCATGAGTTAGCTTGGAGTTTGCGACATCGTAAACCTTTCTGTCCTTATACTCCTGAGCCTTACCGTCGTTCCAGTTTTTAACGGGACGGTAGTAGCCTGTGATACGGCTGTAGACCTCTGCCTCCTCGCCGCACTCGGGACAGGTAAATGCCTCACCGGCTATATAGCCGTGGGTCTTACATACAGAGTATGTGGGAGAGATTGAATAGTAAGGCAGTCTGTAGTTAGAGGCAATCTTTCTGACAAGATTTGCACAGGACTGCCAATCGGGCAGCTTCTCGCCAAGGAAGGCGTGGAAAACGGTTCCCGAGGTATAGAGGGTATGAAGCTCATCCTGCATATCAAGGGCTGTAAATATATCCTGAGTATAGCCGACAGGAAGATGTGAGCTGTTTGTATAATAAGGTGTCTGTCCTTCTCCACGACCTGCAGTGATAATGTCGGGATAGTATTTAAGGTCATGCTTTGCAAGGCGGAAGGCAGTAGACTCGGCAGGTGTTGCTTCAAGGTTGTAAAGGTCACCGTACTGAACCTGATAGTCAGAAAGTCTTGTTCTCATGTGGTTGAGAACATCCTTTGCGAACTGCTGTGTCTTTTCGGTTGTCATATCGGCTCTTAACCAATTTGCATTAAGGCCAACCTCATTCATACCGACAAGGCCGATGGTTGAGAAGTGGTTATTAAAGGTGCCGAGGTATCTCTTTGTATAGGGATAGAGGCCTGCGTCAAGAAGCTTTGTGATAACGTCACGCTTAACCTTGAGTGAACGGGCAGAAATATCCATCATCTTATCAAGACGGGCATAGAAATCTGCCTCGTCCTTTGCGAGATAGGCAATTCTCGGGAGGTTGATGGTTACAACGCCGACAGAACCCGTAGACTCACCGCTACCGAAGAAGCCACCTGACTTTTTGCGAAGCTCACGAAGGTCAAGACGAAGTCTGCAGCACATTGAACGAACATCAGAAGGCTCCATATCGCTGTTGATATAGTTAGAGAAATAGGGTGTTCCGTACTTTGCGGTCATCTCAAAGAGAAGCTTATTGTTCTCGGTTTCAGACCAGTCAAAGTCACGTGTGATTGAATATGTGGGGATAGGATACTGGAAGCCACGGCCGTTAGCATCGCCCTCAACCATAATTTCAATGAAGGCTTTGTTAACCATATCCATTTCGGCTTTACAGTCTTTATACTTGAAATCCATCTCCTTACCGCCAACAATACAGTTGAGCTCGGCAAGGTCGTTAGGAACGGTCCAGTCAAGAGTGATATTTGTGAAGGGCGACTGTGTTCCCCATCTTGACGGGGTGTTAACTCCGTAGATGAAGGACTGGATGCACTGCTTAACCTCCTTGTAGGAAAGGTTGTCAACCTTTACAAAGGGAGCAAGATAGGTATCAAAGGATGAGAATGCCTGTGCGCCTGCCCACTCGTTCTGCATAATGCCGAGGAAGTTTACCATCTGGTTGCAGAGGGTTGAAAGATGGGCTGCGGGAGCAGAGGTAATCTTTCCGGGAACTCCGCCGAGGCCTTCCTGAATGAGCTGCTTTAAGGACCAACCTGCGCAGTAGCCGGTTAGCATTGAAAGGTCGTGAATATGAATGTCGGCATTTCTATGAGCGTTGCCGATTTCATCATCATAAATTTCGGAAAGCCAATAGTTAGCGGTAACGGCGCCGGAGTTAGAAAGGATAAGTCCACCAACAGAATATGTTACGGTTGAGTTCTCCTTAACACGCCAGTCATTAACATTAAGATAGTTGTCAATGATTGCCTTATAGTCAACCATTGTTGCGTTAAGGTTACGAACCTTTTCACGCTGACGACGGTAGATAATGTATGCCTTGGAAACATCATCGTAGCCTGCCTTGATAAGTACCGACTCAACGCTGTCCTGAATGTGCTCAACGTCGATTTTGTCATCAACAATCTTTGGTTCAAAATCAGCGGTAACCTTGAGGGCAAGAAAATCAATTATATCCTGATTGTACTGCTTCTGACAAGCATCGAAGGCCTGGCTTATCGCAGTCGAAATTTTAGAGATGTCAAAGGACACTAATTTTCCGTCACGTTTTACGACATTATACATTGCAATTCTCCTTTATATATATAATATTGTGTTTCGGCGCACCTTGAGGGTGGCGATGTGAACACATTATACTATATATATTGTAGCTTGTCAACGACTTTTTCACAATATATTGTGTTATATGCCTCTTATCTCTGTATTTACTACAAAGTCCACGGCAATTTGTTGCATTTTGTACAATTCTGTCGTATCTACTGCTGTATGACTGGCACAAATAAGGTCGCCCGAGTCAACAAAGTTCTGCAAAAAGTATCTCGGCGCACCCTTTATCCATTCACCTATGGCTTTAATATCGTCGGCTGTGTGAAATTCACGAACAACTGTTGTTCTGAATTCAAAATCAACATTACCCTTTTTGAGATATTCAACACTCTGCTCAATGGGGGTTATATCTAAATCGGCAACGCCTGCAGTCAAGGCATACTTCTGCTTTGAGTTTTTGATATCCATCGCAACATAATCAATTAGCCCTTTCTCGACAAGGCTGATGAGCTTTTCGGGGAAACTGCCGTTTGTATCGAGCTTGACGCTGTAGCCTAAAGCTTTGATTTGTTTTATAAACTCATCAATATCGGGCTGAAGCAAGGGCTCCCCTCCTGTGATACATACTCCGTCAAGAAGACCTTGCCTTTTTTCGAGAAATTTTAATATCTCCTCCGTAGAGTAATCGGCACTACTGTCGATATGGGTTACCAGGGAAGCATTGTGACAAAAGCCGCAGCGGAAATTGCATCCGGCGGTAAAAAGCGTACAAGCAACCTTACCGGGATAATCTAAAAGTGTCATCTTTTGAAAACCGTTTATCTTCATTGAAATCTCTCCGTATATAATAACGTTAATGTAAAATAATATAGCCCAGTCCCATTAAAATATAGAGAGGGCCAAAACAATAAACCATAAACATTTCGGTATGAGGAACCTTTGTTTTAAAACAATCGGTAACCGCAAAGCACTCAAATATGTAGGCAGCAGCACCCGCAAAATATCCCAAAGCCTTAAATGTACTATATGCATCATGTACAACAAAGGATGAAATAAAGAACAAGGCCGCAACCACTGTAAACAGGTTGCGTAAAATCAGAAGAGCGTAGTCAATTTTGGGATGCAGTCCGTGGGTAAGCTCTTCCTTGTCAGGTATGGTGGCGTCAACGGTTGTCTTTATACTTTCAATAAGTTTTGGCATCTGTATCGTCTCCATTTTTTCTTTATTGTAACATATCTGCTGCGGTTGGCGCAAGAGTATAAAAAATGTAAGTAACAGACCTGCTCGGATTTTTAGATAACCTTAAAATTGTTACTATACTAAAGAATTTTCAAGCAAGATATCCCCAGATAACTATCAACGTATTAGTTGAAAATTTAACTACACTGGAAGCCCTACTTGAAAAAGCTAGCATAGACATTATAGTAGATAACGTTCAGAAGAATAAAGAAAATGAATACGAATACCTCGCAATAGCAAAAGAGCAAATTTTATTAGCCGTCCCGAAAAATTTCTCTATAAACGAAAAATTAGCTTCATACAAAATTCAAAATGACGTTATAAGAACAAACGAAAACTGGTATTCAAATCATCCTAAAATTGAGTTAAATGTCCTTAAGAACGAGAAATTTATATTACTAAAACATGGTAATAATATGCGACAGATCTCAAATAAAATTTTTAAAGAAAACGGTATTATTCCAAATGTAACGCAGGAGTTTGATCACCTTATGACATCAATAAATTATGCAGATGCGGGATTCGGAATATGTTTCATAACCGATTCAGTACTTAAGCACGTCAAAAATTTAGATGATATTTCATTCTATCTGCCTAATACGGTTCACTCGGAGAGAACACTATACGTAATAAGAAAGAGAAACAAGTATCTTTCTTGCTCTACCGAGGCGCTTATAAAACATATACTTACATTACCTTCAAAAATTTCAAATTAGAATTTTAGAGAAAATGAAGTGTTAATAGGCAAAAACTTGAAATCCTGAATGCGAATGCATTCAGGATTTTCTGTCTCTCCCTGCTAGGTTTGCGTAAAAGAGTAAAATAAAAGCACTTCTTGCGAAGTGCTTTTTGTGTTGGAAGCGACACTCAAAATGGAACTAGGTAAAAAATCTGATTTTCCTTAAATTTATATTAACAACTACGATGTGCAACTATATCTATTGATTTTTTCTGTTTTTTCGTCCAATAACTTGAACTATTATTCTGGTTAATGTTGTTGAAGCTATAATACCTAAAGCCAAAGCAGACGCCAATTGTAATGTATACATTGCTTTTTGCAAAAACATATCTGTATTTTGTTCAAAAGCATATGCCATCGTGTAATAAAGCGAACCCCCTGGTATCAAAGGTATTAAAGACGTTGTAATGAAGGTTGCAGTCGGCGTCTTAAGAACTCTTGCCATTACTTCAGCGCATATCGACATAACCCCAGCAATAATGAAGTAGATGACCGGTTCGTTTATAATACATTTGCTCAGAACAATGAATAACAACCAGGACAACAAACCACCTGCAGCGGTTACAAATAGTTTTTTACCGCGAATGTTAAATAATATGGCAAAACCTACAGAACCAACAAAACCGGCTAAAATCTGAATTATTTCGCTCTGCGTCATAAAGCAACCCCTCCCAAAGCGATAACCAAGAAATAACCTGCCGCAATTGCAAGAGCAGTTAGAATAGCATCAATAGAGCGCAAAAGTCCCGCTATGCTGTCACCGGTAAACAAATCACGCAATGCATTGGTTAATCCAATACCAGGAATAAGAGTCATTATATTTCCAATAATCAATTTATCCACATTTGATATCCAACCAAGCTTAACTGCCAAAAAGGCTAAAACAGTGATAATAACTGTAGAAAAGAATTTGCCGAAAATCTTATTAGAGATTATCTTGTCGCAAAAGAAAATGCTTATCCTAACAACGGCTCCTACAAACAAAGAAAGTATTGCTTCTATAATACTTCCGCCGAAGAACAAAGTAAAAACACCGGCTATTATTGCATAACAAATAAACTCAAACCAAATCGGATATTTCTTGCAATTAGCCGCAATGTTTAATTTGTCTTTAATTTCTTGCTCGGATAGATCTTTTTCGCAGATTTCCCTTGACAACTGATTCAAAAGATGAAGTTTTTCAAAATTAATATTATTGGTTAATACTCTTCTTGTTTGTGTATACGTTTCTCCTTCACTTGTATGAACAGTTACAACCATACTGCTAGTTATGATAAAAACATCAACCCTAGAAGCTCCTAAAGCATAACATATACGGCTTATGCTTTCTTCGACTCTATGAACTTCAGCACCAGAAATAAGCATTTGCTCACCTATGTCCATAGCATAATTAAATAATCTTATCATTGCATTCCCCTTTATGTAAATTAAACAACACACAATTCAAGCTTTAAACGGAAGTCAAAGTTTACTGTATTGTACCATATCTTCGTTGGCCTCGCAAGATATTGCGGCAAAATTTATATTATTACCTCTTACCTATTACTTATTACTTCCCAAAAAAATCCTGAATGCAATTTAGGTAAGAGTGAAGAAGTAAGAGGTAAGAAGTAAAAAATCCTGAACGCTATCGCATTCAGGATTTTTTGGGTAGTTTGAACCTAGTGGCACGAATTGATTTTGCCTGAAAACCAAGGAGTTATAAATTTTAGAAATTGTGCATAACCATTTTATTTATTTGCAATAGAGTCCTTAATCACTCAAAATCAAGTTCAAAACTATGTATAGAAATCGAGCAAGATGCATCCTCGCCCAAATATGCCTCATATCGATTGTTACAACGGTAATCGATTGAATATTTATCGTTGTTCCACAACGCTATGCCATTAGGTTCTTCTTCCTCTTCCCCTGCAACCTTATTAAACTTTTGTCTGATCACATCATGGGTCTCCGAAAGTTTATCGTTTTCAACTGTGAAAAAGCAATAGAACTCATATAATTTCTTATCCGCATTGAACGCTAATGCAATTGCGACATCGCTAACCCCTTCGCCAGTTCCTAAAATCTCCGTTATTTCTTCCTCTTCGGAAATATATTTTAGATTAGATACATAACCATCATTAGCTTCTGAATCTTTAAGTTCGCCAATATCTATTTTATTTTGAACTTCCTCATAATCATTGCCGAGCTCAAGTCCAAAAGGCAAGAGGCTCGTACGATCTTTTTGTTCACAACCAACTGTAAGCATCAGCATAATTGCACACAAAACAAGTACAATAACTATATTTGCTGTTTTCATATTTATTCTCCTTTTCTAAAAGACATCTGTAACCCTAACTATGTATTCATCGCAGGTTAACAATTTCACTCTATCTATCAAAAAATCAAACGAGTTTTCATCATAAGGTCCTAAATCAAAAACATATTCTTTTTCAGTTAGCACGAGACTATCATTCTGATACAAATATAATGTTAATGTTATAGAGCTAGCTTTTTTGTTAGATTTATTCTTTATAAGTCCGACAATATGTAAATAATTACTATAAGAACTCGATTGCAAATAATCTATTTCGACATTCTGTACCTCAAGATCGGATGTAAGCAATTTAGATTCTTGCCTAAAAAATCTATTTTCCTCGATTTTTTCCCTTGCTTCATCAAACTCAGTATCACAACCACATAATCCAGCCAACAGGACTATAATTATTATGAATGATACTATCCTTTTACTGCTTGACATTTTTTAACCTCGAAATACCAAAAAGTAAAAGTAAAGAAGAACAAAACACCCCAGAGGCTCTAATTGCGATACAATACCCCTCATAGATATATCCTAAGCCATGGTAGTACGCTTCTTCCAGAGTTTTACCTCCAACAGATTCTATGCTCATTATTTCTAAACCGCCTGTTTTTATCGAATTAGCAGCAGTAAAAAACATAATAATCAAAACAATGGAAAAGATACAACATGCAATAAAAATAGAAAAATCAAAAACTTTATTAAATTTTAAGCCTTTTAAATTAAAATTTTTCACCTCCGAATTTTCCTTATTTTCTTGGACCAATAAGATGTTTTCGTCCATAATCCTGAAACCTCCATAAATTATATTAACCGATATTGGTTAATATAATTATATACCATAATCGGTTATTATGTCAATAGGGAGGATTGAAAAAATTATGATTTCCTATGATAAATTATGGCAAACAATGAAAGAAAAAGGCGTTACACAATACACGCTTATTAAAAAATATAATATTAGCCCAGGACAAATTACAAGATTAAAAAGAAATGAAAGCGTCAGTACACATACAATAGAAATGTTTTGTAAAATTTTAAAATGCAATGTTGAAGATATAATGCAATATATTGATGATGAAAATATATAAAAAAGCAGGGGACGAATCCCTGCTTTCTTTTTGTCCCTATTGTAACTCAACCATAGCATAGAAGCTGTGAAAGGGCAATAATTATTCATTATTCATCAGCGTAAGCGTCTTCAATATTCATTATTCATTTGAAAATCCGTTCCCTGTTAATGAATAATGAATGATGAAAAATGAATAGTGAATAATACAAACAAAAATCCGCCCTCTTACGAGAACGGATTTTCGTTTGGCTCCCCCTGTTGGGCTTGAACCAACGACCCTGCGGTTAACAGCCGCATGCTCTACCGACTGAGCTAAGGAGGAATGTGTGTGTCGGCGCCTTCTTATTTTCCCGGGCCGCTTCCAGCCAAGTATCTTCAGCGCAAGTGAGCTTAACTGCCGTGTTCGGGATGGGAACGGGTGTACCCTCACCGCCATCAGCACCAACTTTTCCGTCTCCTTTAGGGGACGAGTGATACTATACCACGCCCCTTTCAAAAAGTCAACACTTTTTTTGATTTTTTTGAAATTTTTTTGAAAAACTGCGTTTTTAGTGATTTTCTAAGAATTTCGAAAAAAAGTGTTGACAAAGCGAGGACTTCTTGCTATAATCCTACTTGCGTTTTGAATATGGGAGTGTTCCCGAGTGGCCAAAGGGGGCAGACTGTAAATCTGTTGTCTTCGACTTCGGTGGTTCGAATCCACCCGCTCCCACCAAAACAGAAACCGACCCAAAAGGGGTCGGTTTTTTTGTTTTGGTTGAGTGCGTATCTGCAAAGCCGATGCGATTTTCGGGTACGCTCTTTGAAAAAAAGTTGCAAAGCCTTAAAAAAGGTGCTATAATCAGTTGAATTTTGAAAGCAGGTGGAAAAATGTCGGAATTTTTGGAAATCGTGATGATTGTGAGCTTTGGCGCTTCGTGGCCGATTAACGTGATGAAATCTTATAAGACACGTACTGCCAAAGGCAAATCGCTGTTGTTTTTATTGTTGATTTTCTTTGGCTATGTCGCAGGGATTATCTCAAAGTTTTTGAACCAAGCGTATATGGCTGACTTCTCACAAAAATGGTACGTACTGTTTTTCTATTTCCTGAACTTGTTTATGGTAGGTCTTGACCTTATTTTGTATTTCAGAAACCGCGCCCTTGACAAAAAACGCGAAGAAGCGAATTAACAGCAAAGCACCCGACGTGTTTTCGTCGGGTGCTTCTTTTTTTGTTTTGGTTGCGTGCGGTACGCCAAACGGTTTCTATTGCCAAGACGCTGTATATATGATAGTATATCTATATAGGAGAAAAGAGGTGTGCCGCATGGGTTTTGATAAAGTGAAAAAGAATTTAGGGTTCGGCTGCATGCGTCTGCCGATGGTTGATGACAAGGTGGATTATCAAGAATTCAACCGTATGATCGATGCGTTTATGAACGCAGGCTTTAATTATTTTGACACCGCACACGGCTATATTGACGGCAAAAGCGAGCTTGCCGTGCGCGCGTGTCTCACCTCGCGGTATGACCGTGAAGATTACGTATTGGCGGATAAACTGTCCGCGTGGTATTTTGAGACGGAAGAAGAGGTGTTGCCGCTGTTCCAAAAGCAGTTGGAAGGGTGCGGCGTGGAATACTTTGATTTTTATTTGTTCCACTGTCTGACACGGGAATCGTATCCCAAGCACAAGCAATGCAACACCTTCCAAATCGTGCAACGGTTGAAAGCAGAGGGCAAGATCAAGCACATTGCGATGTCCTTCCACGACACGGCGGAT
>JAZSQK010000045.1:0-78239 GCA_045537915.1 Acutalibacteraceae bacterium | reverse complement strand
TGCCAGATGGAGATGCCGGACTTCCACGAGAAGTATCTGGAGATTGGTGAGAAAGTCAACTTCCTGATGGTCAATATGACGACCGGCCGGGAAACCTTGGAAAGCGCATCTGCTTTCATCGAAAGAAACAAGTATTCTTTCCCTGTGTTCTACGATACACAGTCCGACGCAGCCATGACCTACAGTGCATACTCGCTGCCGACCACCTACTTTATCGATGCCGATGGGTATGCTGTTGCGCAGGCAATCGGCGCAATTGATGCTGCGACGCTTCAGCGCGGGATCGACATGATCCTGCCGCAGAAATGATATGCCTTTCGCCATGCCATAATCGCAGTGAGCGGCTGCATGGAGATGAACAGCAACGTCCGACCAATCCCTTCAGAAATCACGGACGGTGAGCATCAAACGCTCGCCGCCCGTGTTCCCGTAAAGTGGTGAAAGTTTATTCCCGTCTGTGGTATTATTGTGGTCAAACGAAAAATCACCGCCGAGTTGGCGGTGATTTTCCTTGAAATGGTGGACCTAATCGGGATCGAACCGACGACCTTACGGATGCGAACCGTACGCTCTCCCAGCTGAGCTACGGGCCCATTTTTTAAGATTGTATCATAAAACTTTTAAAACTTCAAGAAGTAGAGTTTCTCCGCCAAAACAAAAAGCACCCTTATGGGTGCTCACTTTTTATTTTGTGCTATGCTAAACTTTACGGGGTACGGTGCGCTCTCCAATCTGTCGACCGCTTCGGGCGGTACCCGACATATTGTTCGTGCTCCCGACTTCACAGTTCCAAAATGTTAACGCACATTTTGGACTGCTCCGACGAACATTTTTGCCAAAAGGCAAAAATAGTTCTCACCGTAATACTCCTTCTCCGCCAAAACAAAAAAGCACCCTTACGGGTGCTATGTTTTGGCGGAGAAGGAGGGATTCGAACCCTCGAACCACTTTTAATGGTTACACGATTTCCAATCGTGCGCGCTCGACCAACTACGCGACTTCTCCACAGGGTTGAAGTATATTATACATACTCCGGACCAAAAAATCAAGTCTTTTTTTGCTCTAATAGATTTTTGCCATCATTTTAATTTTTTCCTTAATCATATTGCGCAGTTCTTTTGGAGCGGCAATTTCAATATCTGCCCCGAACTGCATTATCCAGCCGATAAGGCCTTCGCTTACCATCGCCTTTGTTCTGAAGCTGAATTTGCCGTCGGCACGGTCGATGATATGAATTTTATCTGAAAAACGGTCGACAACCTGTTCTAGTATTTTTTCACTGCACTTTAGCTCAATTTCGGTAAGCTGTCCGCCAAACATATTGAAGGTTTTGGAGGAATAATCGGCAATATCAAACCGTTCGGTATACTCACTAACCTCGCTGAAATGACGGCTCGGCTCCTCTGTTATGGTTACCGACTTCATCTTGTCAAGTCGCAAATGCATAAGGTTATCGTATTTTTCGTTGTTGCAGACCAGATAATAGTGGTCCTCGGTCCAGAGCAGAGCATAGGGGCTTACCTTGAAAAGCTTTTCTTTAGGTTCTATTTTTCTGCCCTCGCCGAGATGCTTTTGCAGATATCTGAGGGTTATTTTTCTGCCCTTTTCTATAGCCTGACGGACGGTATCTATACTCAGGTATATCTCCTCGTTGCTACACTTGCGGTTGTACTCGATATAGGTGCTTTTTTCTCTGGTTTTCGCCTGTTCTTTTGACATCATAGAATCAAGCTTTGATACAAGCTCTCTGGTCTTTTTAGGGGTAATAAAGTCTGCCGACTGAACTGCATCGGTCAGAAGATATATCTCGGGAAGCTCAAGTTCCCTTGAAGCCAGAAAAACCCCCGCTTTGGGCGTTCGGGTTTTTATTATATCAAAGCCGTATGTAATAAGATTTTCGATATCGTCATAGATAGCCTTTCTCTCGGCATAAATATCATAGTCCTCGAGATATTTACATATCTGGGTTGCATTGAGCGGATTTTCCTCATCGGAGTACTTCCTTAAAATATCGACAATATAAAGTATCTTCAGCTTTCCGTTTCGTCTTGCTTCCATCTGTTTACCTCACTTACAAATTCATCATAGGTATAAATGGTGTTAATAGCGTCAAGCAGAGTATTTGACGGCAAATCGGGAAGTCCGATATGCCGACAGAAATCTGCTCTTTTTGCAGCGCTGTCCTCTCTGCCCGAAAGTCCAAAATTATAGAGGTCGGTTTTTTGAACAGGCCTTTTGGGAGTTGGGCTTCGGTCGGTTGTTACTCCCGCCCTTTCAAGAGCCTCGGTAATTATTTCGTCGCTTATTCCCTCTACCCCTAAAAGCCCCTCGGCGCCGGGCTTTAGTTTGCGCTTTTCTTTGCCCTTAATGGCTGGGAGATATATATTTATTACATTTTCACTTTTAACAAAATTGCAGATATGCCGTCTTATCATCTGACCGGCAAAATCGGAATCGGTGATAATGACTATTCCGCATTTTTCGGCAAGAAGCCTAATCAGCTCTCTCTTTTCGGTATTTTTAAAAATACCGAAGCCGTCGGTCGTTATTATTGTAGCATCAAGAATATTGGATAGGCGTATTTTATCATATTTTCCCTCTACGATTACCGCCCTGTTTATCCTAATCAACTGTCTCACCGGTCTTCATAATATAAATAAGCTTAATAACAAGCTGCTCAACTACAATGCGCTCATTTGAGGAGTAGCTCTTAATTTTTGCCTCAGCGTCAAGCAGAGCGGAAAAACAAAGGTCGAGCTTTTTAAGGTCAAAGCGGCGAAGGTTACCCTCTGCACGTTTTAACAGCCACTCCTTACCCTTCAGCTTGAAGTCGGCGGCAACCGTTTCGGGACGTTTGCCCTGCGCCTTTGCGGCGGCGGCTCTGTACATATCTACAAAGGCCGAAGATATATTATAGACAATAATTTCGGGCGCAACCTTCATAAAATACAGGTCATCAAGCAGTTTCATAGCCCCTGCAGTATCCCCGTTTATTATTTTTGTAGAGAGCTCGTATGCCGACGACTCAATACTTCGTACCGCAACGGTATCTATATCCTGCTTTGTTATTTCCCCCTCTTTTACAAAGGCGCAAAGCTTTGAAAGCTCGTTTGACAGTATCTGGGTATCGGTCGAACAGGTGTCAATAAGATATCCCGCATTTGATGACGACAGAACGCATTTCTGTCTTTTTGCCGAAGATACAAGAAGCGATATAAGCTCCTCACGGGTACGGTGGTCTATAAGCACCGACACGCCACCCGCCGCCTCTGCCGCCGTTATCAGTTGTTTTATGCGGTCGGACCTTCTTAAATCTATAACAAGGCTATCAAAGTAAATAACAAAAACAGAGGTTTCGTAACTATCCTGTGCCAGAGAAAGAAGCTTTTCAAACTCACCTTTTGTAGCCAACTCAAGCTCAAAATCGGTAAGGATAACACATTTTTTGTCTGCCATTACGGGAAATCCGTTAAGCTCATCATAGACCTCCTGAAGCGAACATTCCCCGTCAAATCTAAGCAGATTCAGCCCATCGTCCTCGCCGACCGATGCCTTTATTATTCTGTTTACAGACTGCTTTTTCAAAAAGGTGTCATTGCCTACAATTATATAAACAGGGTAGAGCGCCCCTGAATCGAGAGAGGTCTTTAGGGCTCTTTCACTGATTGACATTCTCTTTCTCCCCTTCCTTTTGCAAGGATTTTCTTATATGTAATATAGATTATTGCTACCAAAGCTGCCGATACTGCGGCGCAGATATATGTATATTCTTTGCCAATTCGAAGCGTAAAAATATTTCCGACCCCGAATACGACTAATACTTCGGCAATATATTTTGCAAAAAGGTCACAAACCCAAATAAGAGGCTCTGCCAGGACCGACAAAATCGGAACAACCGACACAAAAACGCCGAGGGCTGCAATTATGAGTGCGGCGGTAACCGCAAAGTTTATAAATATACTTACTATCGGGGATAGCAAGGAGGTATATTCAAAAAAGTATATAGCAACAGGGGAAACACAAATAAGCGCAGAGATGCTGACATAGACAATATCGAGCACCGTATTTAAAATTCTGCCAAAAAGTCCTGATAATGAATCATTTTTGAATATTTCGGTCAGCATCTTCGGCAAAAAGATAACGCCAAAGGTGGAAAATACCGATAACAAGAAGGCGACGTTTGCAAAAATAAATGGGTTTTGGACCACCATAACCGTAACGGCAAAGCCGAGAGAATTTATTGGGTCTGATTTTCGGTAAATAAGAGCGCCCGTTAAAGTAACCGCCGAGACGGCTGCCGCCCTTACAGCCGAAGAATGAAAGTTGCAAAGACAGCATATAAAAGTCAGAAGTAAAAATAAAACCGCTGTTTTTATCCCCTTGTTTAGCCTCAATCGGTTAAATATCTGATTTATAAAGCCGCACAAAATGCTGAGATGAAGTCCCGAAACCACCAATATATGACTAACGCCACAGGCTTTAGCCGCACCGTAAAGCCTATCGGATAAAAAATCACGGTTGCCCGTGAGCAGCGCTATGAGAAGTCCGCTCGATTCTGTGCTGGACTTGCTTATAATGGTATTTTCTATGTAATTTCGCACTCTGCCGAAAAAAGTATAAAACCTATTAGCATAAGGCTCAACCGAATTTACCCTCTCAAGCTTTGCGCCGACAAACCTGCGCTCTGAAAGATTGCTGTTTTTGTAAATACCTTCAAGCTCTTTAAAGGTAACATTAAGACTCAGCCTGTCCCCTGTGTTTACGCCAAGGTCCTCACAGACAAGATTGAATCTGATATTTTGTTTAAGGGTTGGATGAAAACCCTTAAAAGAATAAACGATATAGCCCCCAGACACGCTCGGCTCCTCGGTTACCTCTGCCGTTATATTACAGGAGGTGTCTGCCAAACGGCTTTGCGGAATGTAAAAACAACCTATATTGATACAAGCAGAAATTACAATAATTACAAGACTAAAACCGATTATATAAATATTGCTGTTTGCTTTGACTTTCTTTTTGAAAACAAAGAAAACAGCAATATTTAAGGCAAGTATACACACTGCGGTAATTAAAACCAATTTAATATCGCACAAAAGGGCTACCGCAGAAATGAACAGTGACACCACACCCGTTATCACAAAAGGTCTTTTCATAAAAAGTCAGGGCTTAATATTTTCTCCAAACCATTTTATTGACTACGCCTGTATAGGACTGTATAAGCTTTACGACCTTTGTCGATACATTTTCCTCCACATAGTCGGGAACGGGTATTCCGATATCCCCGTTTTTATTCATTTCAACCGCCGTTTCAACCGCACTGAGCAGTCCGTCGGTATCTATTCCCGCAAGGATAAAGCAGCCCTTATCAAGCGCTTCGGGGCGCTCGGTAGAGGTTCTGATGCAAACTGCGGGGAAGGGTTTGCCGACACTTGTAAAGAAGGAGCTTTCTTCGGGCAGGGTTCCCGAATCAGAAACAACGGCAAAGGCATTCATCTGCAGACAGTTGTAATCGTGGAAGCCCAGAGGCTCGTGCTGAATTACCCTGTTATCAAGCTTAAAGCCGCTCGATTCAATACGCTTTTTGCTTCTCGGATGACATGAATAAAGAATAGGCATATCATATTTTTCAGCCATCTTATTTATAGCGGTAAAGAGGGAAATAAAGTTCTTTTCGGTATCGATATTTTCCTCTCTGTGAGCGGAAAGAAGGATATACTTGCCCTTTTCGAGTCCGAGACGAGCATGAATATCGCTCTTTTCAATGTTTTTAAGATTTGCATGCAGCACCTCTGCCATAGGAGAGCCTGTAACATAGGTGCGCTCTTTGGGGAGTCCACAGTCGGCAAGGTAGCGTCTCGCATGTTCACTATAAGCCAAGTTTACATCGCTTATAATATCTACAATTCTGCGATTGGTCTCCTCGGGCAGACACTCGTCTTTACAGCGGTTTCCGGCTTCCATATGGAATATCGGAATATGAAGTCTCTTTGCCCCTATTACCGAAAGACAGGAGTTGGTATCTCCGAGCACAAGTACGGCATCGGGCTTTACCTCAACCATAAGCTGATAGCTCTTTGCGATTATATTTCCCATGGTTTCGCCGAGGTCCTTACCCACCGCTTCGAGATAATAATCGGGGGCTCTGAGTCCCAGATCCTCAAAAAACACCTGATTTAAGGAGTAATCATAATTTTGACCTGTGTGAACGAGAATATGGTCAAAATATTTATCGCATTTCTTTATAACCTCGGAAAGTCTGATAATCTCGGGGCGGGTTCCAACCACCGTCATCAGTTTAAGTTTACTCATATAATTACTCTTCCTCTCTTTTATAGAGTTCATATTTCATATAGACCTTATTTCTTTCGTCGGCCGCCCTGCTGACATAGAGCAGTGACGGTTTTTTGCCACGCACCATCAAAACCAAATATCTCAAAATTCGGTATGCCATTACAAAGGGGTATAAAAGCGGAACCTTTTTAATTGCGGGACAAACTATATGGTTAGTTTTGTTAAGCGCCTTTATCATGGTTGACATTTTGCCCCAAACAGTTAGCTTTTCACTGTTTTTGGCGCTCATAAGCAGACTTCTGTGATTATCAGCCTTTCTGCCGAAATTTCCCGACGAAAAAATTTCGTCCATTATTGTATCACAGAGATCTAAAGGTACATCAACACGCCAATCGGGGCGGGGAATTCCAAGATACTGTTCTGCTACCATTGTAAGCCCACAGGCAAATTTAAAGGTTCCTGTTTTCTTCATAAGCGGTATGAATTCTGCTTTCCAGAATGCCTTTGATTCTGTGCTTTTTACAAAACATGCCCAGTCACAAAGATGTCTTATTCCCATTCCGTTTGAGAGCATATGGTGTATGCTGTGCAGAAGAATTATTACCCCGTGATGAAGTTCAGAGGGCTTGCTAAATTCAGGGTCTTCTACCCTGACACCCTCACAAACAGCCGTCTTCATAGCATCAACAAAACACTCTCCGATTTTACCGTCCGGAAGCCCTGCTATTTTTTTATGAAGTTCAAGCTTACAGCCCGACTTTGTAAATTTATAATGAACCTCGCTTAAATCTCTTGCCATTTGGTATCCGTTATCTGATAAAAGCTGTCTTGCTTTTTCGGTATCCTCGGCCTTCACAAGTATATCTATATCGCCAAAATCTCTTTTGTCCCTTTCGGGATAGTAGTAGGCAGAGGAAAAACCTTTTAAAACTATGTAGGGTATCTCCTGTGAAAGCAAAAGTTTTTCGAGCTTGTTATGCTCTTTTATAAGCTTCTCTCGTGTAGAAATTGACGCCAACGCCATTTTGAGCCACCTGTCATAGACCTCTTTGGGTGGTTTTATCGTTATATTTTTAAGCGCATCAAAACAAAGCAGCACAACCGATTGATGTCTGCTCTCCTGCATTATCCTTTCCCAATCCTCATCAGAGATGTTTGAGAAAACATAATCATTATTGGAGGTGCCTATTCCAAGCTTTATAAGCTCAAAAAAGGCCTGTGTCGCTGCGTCGTTGTTGATAATCAATGCTTAAACCTCTAAATAAAAAGTATCCGGATGGTTTGGGTCAAACTGCTCGTTTGCCCACATGAGTGTAATGAGATTTTCGGTTTCGCTTAAATTGATTATGTTGTGGGTGTAGCCGGGAAGCATATGTACAGCCTCAATTTTTTCTCCCGAAACCTCGAAGTTGAGCACCTCATCACTGCCAACCTTTCTCTGCTGTATAAGGCCCTTGCCTGAAACAACAATAAAGAATTCCCATTTGGTATTGTGCCAGTGCTGTCCTTTAGTAATGCCCGGCTTTGATATGTTTACACTAAACTGTCCGCAGTTTGCGGTCTTTAAAAGCTCGGTAAAGGAGCCTCTGTCATCTATGTTCATTTTAAGCGGAAAGCTTGTCTTGTCTTTGGGCAAATACGAAAGATAGGTTGAGTAAAGTTTCTTTGCAAAGGAACCAAATGGAATCTCGGGCATAATGAGGGTTTCGCTCTGTTTTTTAAAGGAATCGAGCAAATCAACTATTTCTCCAAGGGTAACCTTATGAGAAACAGGGGCGGCACAGTATTTTCCGCCGTCACACAAAACGGTGTTTATCCCGTCAAATTCGCATCTATGTTCTTTTCCCTCTAAAGCGTCAAGCATTTCTTCGACTAAATCGTCGATATAAAGAAGCTCGAGCTCTGCCTTGGGGTCATTTACCTGAATCGGCAGGTCGTTTGCAATATTATTGCAGAAGGTAGCAACTACCGAGTTGTAATTGGGTCTGCACCACTTTCCGAAAAGATTCGGAAAACGGTAGACCAGAACCTTTGCGCCCATCTCTTCGCTATAAGAGAAGAATAACTCCTCCCCTGCCTTTTTGCTTCTGCCGTAGTCTGAATCATAGCGACCTATTAGGGTTGCCTGAATTGAGGACGAGAGCATTAAGGGACAGGTGTTGTTATACTTTTTAAGGGTGGAGAGCAGTGTTTCTCCAAAGCCGAAATTGCCCTGCATAAACTCATCCGTATTCTGCGGACGGTTTACTCCCGCAAGGTTAAAAACAAAATCAGCGTTTTGACAAGCCTCATCTAAAAGCTCTTCGGGAGAGTCAATGTCGTAAAGATAAAGCTCTTCTATGCTTATCCCCGGTCTTGTCCTGTTTTTGCCGTCTTTTATATTCTTGAGATTTTCCGCAAGGTTTCGTCCGACAAAGCCCTTAGCCCCTGTTATAAGTATTTTCATACTACTTCTCCCAATTGCTTAGCTGTTCTTTAATATAAGGAATGGTAAGCAACTTTGCCTTTACCTGCTCTACGCTCATAAGCTCGGTGTTGGTAGAGTCAAACTCCGAAAGAGAACTGCGCTCGGTATCGCCGTCCTTGAAATATTTGTCATAGTTAAGACCACGCTTGTCGGCAGGTACACGGTAGAAATCTCCCATATCAACAGCCGAAGCGCACTCTTCATTAGTGAGAAGGGTCTCGTAAAGCTTTTCACCGTGACGAATACCGATAACCTTAATCTCGGTATCGGGAGCAAAGAGCTCACAAACTGCCTTCGCAAGAGTTTCTATAGTGCAGGCGGGAGCCTTCTGAACAAGGATATCTCCATTTTCGCCGTGCTCGAACGCAAATACAACAAGGTCAACCGCTTCCTCAAGACTCATTACAAAACGAGTCATTGTGGGCTCGGTAATGGTAATGGGGTTGCCCGACTTTATCTGGTCAATCCAGAGCGGAATTACAGAGCCTCGTGAACAGAGAACATTGCCGTATCGGGTGCAGCAAATCTTAGTCTTATCTGTATTTCTTGCCTTTGCAATAGCAACACGCTCCTCAAGCGCCTTTGTGATTCCCATAGCATTAACAGGATAAGCCGCCTTATCGGTTGAAAGGCAGATAACACACTTTACCCCCTCTTCAATAGCGGCGGTAAGAACATTATCGGTACCGATAACGTTGGTGCGAACCGCTTCCATCGGGAAAAATTCACAAGAAGGCACCTGCTTTAACGCAGCAGCGTGGAATATGTAGTCAACGCCGTGCATAGCGCCTCTTACAGACTGAAGGTCACGAACGTCTCCTATGTAGAACTTAATCTTATCTGCAACCTCGGGCATTTTGGCCTGAAACTCGTGACGCATATCGTCCTGCTTCTTCTCATCTCTTGAGAAAACACGTATCTCTCCGATATCGGTGTCTAAAAAGCCATTGAGAACAGCGTTTCCAAACGAGCCTGTGCCTCCTGTAATAAGTAATGTTTTTCCTTTAAAAAGTGACATAGCAAATACCTCTCTATATACGTTCTTTTATTGTTTATTAAATTGATATAAATCAAGATTTGATTTTTCGTTTCAGCTTCTTCAATATTCCGAAAAACAGATTCTTTTCATAATCGTTTAATTTGAAATACATAAGTATTATAAAAAAGGCTACAAAAATGATGCCGTTTACTAAAAATCTTAAAGCGCCGTGTGGCATGGGATTGAAATGCTCGAGCGCAAGACCTATGCCCAACGCAACAAGCAATAAGGGCGTAATTTTCAGATAACACTTTTTTAACATTTGCATCATGTCAATATGAAGTACCTTAACGTGAGCGGTAACCAGCATTGCGCTGCGAACCAAATAAGCGATACAAATCGAAACTGATGCGCCTAACGCTCCCCAAATACTTGAAAGAACAAGAGAAAGACAAACATTCAATAACCCTGTTATCAGATATATTATCGACTGAAGCTTAACCTTGTTTTCAACAATCAGGGTTGTGTTTGCAATTTGAAGCGGCATATAAAAATAACTGGGGATAATAAGGAAAATTGCGCACAAATAACTTTCGGTAAAGTCGGGCTTGTTCCATATTTCAACTATAAACGACCTGCCGAATGAAATGAATCCGACAACAAGCGCACCGATAATAATGCATTGTATTCTGCCAATTTTTACCATTAAATCAACAAGTGCGGTATCCTTTTTACCGTCGTGTACTATTTTTGAAATTCTCGGCATAAACATGCCGTTTATTGCCGTTGCGAAGGTAGATATATACCCTTCTACCGTTGAAGCAAGTCCAAAAATTGCAGAGCCGATAGCTCCTGTAGAGGACACCGCAACAATAATTGAAGGAGATATATTGAATATCATTCGTCGGGCGAAGCTTGTTATTGTTGTCCAAATCGAGAATCCGAAAATATCCTTTAATATTGCCTTGTCCTTACACCTGAAGTTTACCTTAACTTCAGTCTTTTTTCTGATAATATACAGTTTAATAAGAATTGTTAAAATTCCGGAAAGGGCATTTACCGTTACAAGAGCAAAAACTCCATATCCCATAAACAGCGCAAATACCATTACAACAATGATAAAAACCTTGTGAAACAAATCGGCTAGTTTTAAACCTATAAAGTTTTCGTAAGCGGTAAGTATGCCGTTTAGATTGGTAAACGGAAATGATATAACACTGAAAAGTCCTACAATTACATATAGCGATTTAAAGGTCTCCAGTTCACTTGCGGTAAGATTATCGTAAATCGAATTTATGAATAAGCCTACTATAAGGAGCGCAGCAAGTATGATTCCGTCGAGGGCGATATAAAGCTTATATGCCATTCCAAGAAAATCGTTAATCGCTTGTTGGTTATCTTCTGCCCTGTACTTTGATACAAATCGTGATACTGCCGCACTCATACCAAAATCCATAACAAATATAGTTATTAAAGAATTGGCAAGTGTATAAAGACCGTAATTGCTTTGACCAATCTGGGTTATCATCCAAGGAGTATAGATCAGTCCCGCAACCATATTAAAGGCAATCGCAAAATAAGAAATAAGCGCACCTATTTTTATTTGTTTAGAGCTATTCAACAATAATCACCTTGTCATTTGTTTGTTTCAGAAACAATTCTGATGTTCTGATTATGTGACGGTTTTCTTTTGTCCTCGCTTGGTAATACATCAGCATAATTTTCGCCAAACCGTGATTTCAAAAAGCTGTCATACTCACTGACTGCCAGAAATTTTTTATCCCTGAATGTAAGCTCGCAAAGTGAGTTGTACATTTCGGCTTTAAGAGGCTTGAAGCTTCGGTTTGAGTTGCACACCTCATATATGTATCCTGTGTTCTTTTTATTGTATTTTTTACAGGTTTTATCTATTGCGTTAATAAGAAAGCCCATCGGCAAAAGCGAGAGTATGCCATAAACCAATTTTCTCATACCGCTCGGCTTAATTGTGCCAAGCTTTGTCTTTCTTGCGCCTGTAAACAAGCCGACCGTTGAACAATGCTTGTTCAGTTTTTTGGGGATTACATTATCAATCGGAAAAATATCCATAAAGATGCCGTGATGCATGTTTTTTAGATGAGAATAATCATAATCATATATCTCGGTACCGTTCAAACACAGCTTTGCGTAATTGAGAGGAAACTGAGGGACATTGTTATAGGATTGCAGGAAGAATTTTGAGTCTAACTCGTTCGGCGCAATTTTAAGAAATTTTTCATACTCTTCTCTTGCCATTACTATATCGATGTCGTCATCCCAAGGGACAAAGTCACCGTATTTAACGGCACCCATAAGGGTTCCGCCCTCCATCGTATATTTAATGTCGTGTTTTCTGCATATCCTATCGAACTCTACGAAAATAGAGTAAACCAAGTCCTGCAAAACCTTTAGTTCAACCATTAATATCCTCCCAAAAGGCATTAAAACCATTTAGATTTTATAATCGGCGCTTCACTGCAAAATCCATCTTCAAACTCTTTACCATCTTTACACATTTCTACAAATCTCTTGGAAACGACTTGCGGAGATGCGTTGTTAATCATATATTCATAGGCATTCACTTGAATTTGCTTTCTGTATTTCTCATCGGCAATCAGTTTTTCGAGCACCGGGAATACCGTGCGTATGTCTTCCCTGTAGGTAAAACCATTAGCCCCGTTTTCAATCAAATAATTGGTGGCTCCCGGCGCTTGGTCGGCTATAACCACACAACCGCAACTGAGGCTCTCGTTAATAACTACGCCCCATCCCTCGTTATAGTCGCTGGTCATAAGGAAAATATCAGAATTTTCCATAGCTTCACGAACTTGGGGCGCAGTTTTCTTTCCCAAGAAAGATACCTGCTCCTCCAGCCCGAAATCAGAAATTTGCTTTAGCAAAACATTTTCCAGTTCGCCATATCCTATAATATTTAAGTGGAAATTAAGACCTCGTCCTTTTAAATATTTAGCAACCTGTACGGCTTTTTCCGGATGTTTAAGTTCCAGAAACCGAGCCGCCCATAAAATGTTAACGGGTTCATCAGAAGCCGCTTTTTTAGATAAGAGGTCATTGATATCATATTCCTTAAGCTCAGGAAAATAACCCCATTTATATGCCTTTCCCTTCCAACCGCAAAGAGACAAATCATAAGGCAGATAAGATGATGCGCAAAGCACCTTGAAGTTATCTTGTGTGTATCCTGCCGCCCTGACCTTTACCTTTTTTCTTGTTGTAGGTATGAATGCCCGCCAAGCACCTTTTTTAAAGAATCGCTCGGAAAACATATAGGTCTCAACCCCGTTTTCAACACATGCCTTAATAACATTATTATCGGTAGCTCCTATAATGGCAACATCACTGACCTTAAGGAGATTATCTGCAACCTTTTTTCCCTCTTCTGTATACGCCTTAACCACATAAGGATATATATCAGCAAGGTTTTTAAAACCAGCTTCTTTTCTGTAATCGGGCAGGTCCCCATAAGCGACAAAGCGAAAATCATCTCCCAAAATCTCATAAAAGGCATTACAAAGCCCTTCCTGATGATATCCGAGAACACTACCAAAAAAAGTAAGTTTCATTAAACTCTCCTAATAAAACATCTTTAATACTTTAATCTTATCAGACAACTTAATAAAAGCAAAGGAAAATAATAGAGTTAAGCCCAAAATCGAAGAAAAATAAATTACAGAATTTTGAACAAAAATAGTGTCGTTTAAGAATATATCGAACAATGAAAGAAAAATTCTTTGACTTAAAAACATCATAAGACTTAATTTTCTCATCCAAATATAAACTGATTTACTTTTACAATTAATTGAAAGCACAAAAGAGAATATAAAAAACGATAATGGTAAGAGCATTAGCTTTGTATCTACACCTTTTGCAGACCAACCAAGCAACCTTTGTCCAACTGTTTCGGTAGCCATAGTTGCAAAGAAAACCACTATCCATAAAATTGACTTTTTAATTGGCAGAATGAGTTTTTCAGTGTTCTCCGAGAAGATTCCGCCAAGTGCTACATACACAAAACCGAAAAGAACTCCATTCTTAATGGTATCAAAAAAAGAATAATACACATTAAACAAATCACTAATTAATGGGATTTGTTTTGTTAATCCATAATAAGAACTACCCAAACACGCAAATAAATAAAAAGGAAGTGCCATTAAAAATATTTGAAAATATGTAAATTTCTTTTTAAGAAAATACACAATAGTAACGGCAGTCATTAAAGCCGGTAAAAACCAAATTGTAGAATAACTTCCTTCAAAAAAGAAGTCTCTGATATAAATCAGTAGGTCTGCAGAGGTAAATCCGTTTCTAATCCAGTCAGTTAAAACAAATATAAAGTATACTGCACTCCACAAAAGATACATTGTAAGGAGTCTTAAAAAGTACTTCCTAAAATAACTTGATTTATCTTCGCTAGGCAATGTATTGAGTTTAACGCAAAACAGAAAACCACTTGTTACGAAAAAGAACGGTACGGCAACAGTAGCAATAATATTTCTAAATGCAAATGCTGCCACACTGCTATATGTACTAAAAGGATTTGCATGTATTATAACAATTAGGATTGCCGCTATAAACTTTGCTAAGTCTAAAGAATTATATTGTTTCCTTGTGTTCACAACGCAGAACCTCCTTATAAACTTCAACCATTTCACGTGGATTACGCTCTCTGTCATGGCGAATGTTTGCAAGTTCAATTGTTCTTTTTGAAAAAGTGTTTGAAAGCTTGTCATTTCCAAATATTTCCATAATTCTGAGCGCTAACTGTGGGTACTCCGGAAAATCATAGGTAAAGCCATTTACTTTGTCAGTAAGCAGATCAGTCATTCCTCCACGATATGAACTGATAGAAGGTGTACCAACCATCATAGCTTCGCATAGCGTTGCCGATGCTCCCTCAATTGCAGAAGAAACCACACAAACGTTAGCTTTTCTTAAATGCTCCGCAACTTTATCTGGACCTAAATTTCCTACAAACTCAACATTTTCGTTAAGTTGCAATTTATCAATCATCTTAAGCAAATAACAAGTATAGCTTGAAGGATTTACGAGTCTGCCATTCTCTGCTTTACCGCCACCCGGAATAAACAGCTTAACATCGGGATACTTATTTTTAACGATTGATAAAGCTTTGATAACAATATGTAAGCCCTTTAACGAATAATGTCCTGCATTAGTAATTATGGTGTGCGGTGTCATTGTTTCAGCACACCACTTTTCACTATTATAAAAAGCATCCCGAAGATTATAGTTGCACCTGAAATATCTTAGGTTTGGATTCACCGCAAGCATGGTTGACTTATCCCAATCCGTTCTACCGGTAACATACTTTACCTTTTTAAGAACTTCTATTTCACGCTTAGCATTTTTAGTGTAAAGCATTTTATATGTCAGCGGTATTTTCCCTCTTATAATATCCTTGAATTTTGACATTTTAAGGATTTGCCAAAGCGTAAAGCCACCATAATATTCTTCTGCTATTCTTTTTATCACACCTTGAATTGTCAAAACAGATGGAATTTCAGGGTGCGCATTTAGCATCTCATATCCGGGCGCATATTCTGTTCCGTGGATATGAATAATATCAGGATTAAATAATGATACAATTTTTTTACAGTCTTCAGCTGTTTTTTTGTTTTTATAAAGAAGTCTTTTGCTTCCGCCGGGAAGCAAAAAATATCTGACTCCGTTATGCTCAATATCAACGAATTCTTTACCGAAATAATATGTCATGACACCGAGTTCAGTTTCTTTGTTTTCAGACACACCTTTAGCAAGGTCAAGTAGCCAGCCGCCACTTGTACTTGTCCTTAAACCCAACTTTTCGGCAACTTCCGGAAAGACCATATTAACTATCCATAAAACTTTCATAGTTTATTTCTCCCCTATCAGATTTTCAAAAACATCAATATATTCGCCGATATTATCCTCTTTGGAAAAAAGAGCCAACGCAGTCTCACGACAGTAATCAGAATAAAACTTTTTGCCTTTTGTTATAATCTCTCTGGCGGCACTAAGCATACTGTCAACATCAAGCCTTTCGAGAACTGTTCCGCAACCGTTTTTGACAAGCTCGGGTGTGGTGGTTGAATTGAAGCATACCACCGGCGTTCCGCAAGAAAGAGCCTCAGCAGTTACCTTGCCAAAGGTTTCCTCCAAGGAGGGCTGAACAAATACATCTGCCAGAGAATAATACTGCGCCAGTTTTTCAGATAACTGAGTTGTAGGAACATGGACGATATTATCATTTAAAATAATGTCCTCATAAATATCTCCAACAAGTAGAATTTTTTCATCAGGCTTAAGCTTCTTGGAAATTTCATTAATGGTATCAAGACCTTTATCCTTAGTCCATCCGTACGCAACCGAAAGAATAACCTTTTTGTCTTTAAGTCCGAGTTTTTCTTTTAATTCTTCTGCCGGGCTATATGAAAATGTGTCTGCATCTACCCAATTGTAAATTCTCTTAAAAAGCTTTACACCTTTAAAAACCGACGCAGTTCTTGCCTCATTGGTTATCCAGTCTGAAACGCCGACGACCGCAAGACGAGGTATAGAGCCAAAAAACTTTATCTTGTCGGCTTGCATTTTTGCTGTTCTGTCAAAAAACCAGCTGACATTATGTTTTTTGAGCTGGGGGCAGCTGCCGCAAGTATCTTTCCACTTAAAGCAGTTTTGAACAGTATAGTGACAGCATTTGCCTGTGTAGAACCAACAGTCGTGCAAAACTGCAACTGTTGCAATATCTTTTTTTGCTAAATACTTCAGTAACATCGGCAGATTTATATAGTTGCCGTGAAGATTTCTGAGCAATACTACATCGGGCTTATATTCATCCATAAACTTTAAAAGCTTTTTTGTAGCTATGTGGGAAAAATACCCTTGCCTTCCGCTTATTCTTGACATCAGACCGTGAAGCTTAGTGTCAAATCTGCTACCTATTTTATACTCTATATTCTCTTTAGTTCTCTGACCCTGTGAATATGCCGTTACGCAAGAATGTCCTGCATCGTTTAAAAAACTACTCATTTCATAGGAGGTTCTCCCTGTGGAAGAAACCCCGTTTACAGCATTGATTTGAATTATCTTCATATCTACACCTGCTGCCAGAAGAACAGATAACTCGGGTTGTTGCTTATCAGATATCCGATAAGGACACCCATAGTAACAAGGTATGTAATAGTTCTACCCTTTTTATCAAAGGATAAAATAATCTCGGGGAAGGTAACCATTAGGAAAAGGGAGTAATACTGCTGAATTCTCATAAAACCTTGGTTTTGGAATACGAGCAAGGAAGACATTAATGTTAGCAGTGTAATATTAAAGATTCTTGCAGCATTTTCACTCCTGTTTTTATAATAGATATAAAAGACGAGGATAATTATACACATAAGCGTCAGTATAGTAGCATAGGTTTCGGCTCCGCCTTTAGAATAATTAATTTGTTCGTCGCCAAAGCCCATGCTTTCTGCTATAGCTCCATATAAGCCTTGTCCCGAAATAACGACTACTGCAATTATTACGAGGGCGAAAACAACATACATCGGGGTTATAGGTATATTTGCTATAAAGTAGAAGGGAATAAACACCAAGGACGATTTGTGCAACAAAAAAGCTATAAAGGCAAGTATCAGGAATTTTACAAGCTTTCTTTCCTTAATATACTTATATCCCCAGAAAACAATCAGCGCTGTAGCTATTGTCTGCCTGTGTCCCGTAACTGCATAGAAGGCGTAAAATAACACAGAATAAAGTATAAAGCTAAACTCAGGCATAGCCGAGTTTTTATAAATCCACACAGCCATAATTACTGTGAAGATTGTAGCAATGAAAACAAGGTACACCTGATAATCTGAGCAGAAAATCTGAAATACCTTTTCAAATAAATCATATCCCGGGTCCTTAGACCTGGCTCCTGCAAACAAATAATCACGAAGATTATTAAATATTTCTGTCCAGGATAAGCTTTTTGTTGCTTCAAAGGAATTATAATATCTCTCGGTATCTGCGCCCATGGTGATATGTCTGAGGCCCGATATAAGTATCCACTGGAGTGCAATTATGCCGCAGTATATTTTAGTATTTTTATCACTTTTGTATCTGTATAGTAAGAAATATCCCCAAAAAAGTATTAAGAATATATTTATGAGATATACTGTCAAAATTTACACTCCTTTTAACCCAGCAGATGAAGCATATCGCTTTTGAGCATTGAATCAATATCCTGTTTATTGTGAAACCTTTTTCCACATTCATAAGCTTTTTCTGAAAGCCTGTTCAATTCGTTTTTATCCTCGATAGCCGCAGAGAGTTTGCTAAAAAGCTCCTCTTCGCTATCGGCTGTAATCGCACAGTCATTTTTTACAAAATGGTCGATAGATGCAACATCCTTTGGACCGAAGGCAAGAATAGGACGGGCAGCGGCAAGGTAATCGACTATTTTGGTAGAAAAAGATTGTCTTACCGTAAGCTTGTTTTTAATATCAAGAGCCTCTACGTGAACAAGCATATCAGCATTTTTCTGAATTTCGGCAACCTTATCGGCAGAAACACTGCCCATAACGCAGGAGGACTCCCCCCTATTCAGCGCCTCGTTCATCTTATCGGTTATCTGATTGCCCGTATATATTTTAAGTTGGGCTTTAATACCATTTTTATTTATCTGCTCGAGCACATTTGCTATATGAGCTAATGATTTCCAACGGTTAAGCTCGATATTACCTGTATATACAAGTTGAAGCGGAGAATTGTACTCTTTTTTCAGTTCTGGTTCTCCCATAAAATCTGCAGCCTTTGTTAAAAGCTTACAAACACAACCAAAACACTTTTCGTATTCTTTTTTTTGAAGCTCAGAAATAACGTACACAATATCAGCGCTTTTTGTTGCTTTTTTAACCCACTTTCGCATTAAGAACCGATAAATCCAAAAAAGCGGGGAAAGCGAATATCTTTTTAAGGTGTAATTGTCATCCATATGAAAAACAGCAACCTTGGCTCCGCTGATTTTTTTGATGTGAAGGAGTAACTTTTGAGGATAACAGCCCGGAAAAACAGGAGAAAAAATTATATCGGGTTTAACTTCTTCAATATACCTTTTAAGGTTTTCATTCTTCCAACCGCCTATGCTCCATAGAAGTTCTCTTAAAAACCAAAGTAATATACGGCTTTTTGCTTTTGTATTATCATATATATTGCTGACTTCTTGTGTATCCTGTGATAAAACCTGCTCTTTTTTCCCAACCTGTCCCTTACCAAGCAGATGCTTTACCATTTGTTTTTCAGAAATTATAAAGTTTTGTTTGCAAATATCATTTTGCATCGCCTGATCACGCATAGAAATACCATAAACTTCGGCATCAGGTAATGCGCTCATAATATCAGATAATGTTCTGCCCGTGCTATTATCGTTTCTCCATGCCGAGCGTGACAACACTAATAATCTCATCAAACTTCTCCTTAAAAGCCAACAATTACTCTAACCCAAGCTCCGCTACTCGTAAAACAAGCTCTTCAAAGCTGATTTTTGCATATCTTGCAGAATCAGGGAAAAGGCTCATTTCGGTCATTCCCGGGGAAGTGTTAACCTCAATGACCATCGGGCCCTTGTTTTTGTCAACTATAAAATCAATTCTGGAAAGTCCTCTGCAACCGAGTATTTTATAAAGGTCGGCTCCTATCCTTGCAACCTTTTCTTTTTCCTCTCGGCTCAGGCTTGACGGAATTATGTGGTTGCACTTTCCTGCAGTATATTTTGCTTCAAAATCATAAAACTGATTGTCGGTTGTGATTTCAACCTCGGGCAATACCGTTAACTCTTTGTTTCCTAAAATAGGAAGGGTAACCTCTGTGCCTGAAAGGAACTCTTCAGCGAGCAGTGTATCTCCGTAGGAATATATTTCCTCAATTGCGACTTCTAAATTCTTTTCTTCATTTACAATCATCACGCCGACACTTGAGCCCTCACAGGGTGCTTTGAGTACAACGGGAAGCCCTATTTTATTTATAATTTCTGATGATATTTCCTTGGCAGAGACTCCTTGCCGATTGTTAAATACAAGGAACTTTGCGGTTGGAATACCGTAGGATATCATAACCTGTTTTGTCAGCACCTTGTTCATACAAACTGCGCTTGTTTCAACACCGGGGCCTGTATAAGAAATATTTGCGAGTTCAAGCGCACCTTGAATACAGCCGTCTTCACCGCCTACGCCGTGAAGAGTAATATAAACAAGGTCAGGCTTTTTATCTATGAGCTCAGAAAGATTTTCTTCTGTAAGGTCAAACAGTTCTGTGTTGTTATATCCGCTGCCTTTAAGAGCTTTATATACCGCCGCACCGCTTCTCAGCGATACCTCTCGTTCACTGGAAAAGCCGCCGCAAACCACTATAATTTTCAGGTTTTTATCCATAACTATCTCCGCTTTTACACTTAATTTGTAGCCATTTTAAAATGCCACTTTATTTTTGGCGGAACACCTTTAAGCCCCTCTCTTACATACCCAACCGTAAAGGTAGCTAAAATTGAATGGTTAAGATGACCGCTATGACTGGATTTAAACAAAACAAGATCTCCTCGTTTTGCAAATTTCCTGATATTGCTGTTAAGTGTTTTTCTGTCCTTACAAGGAATGACCGTAATATCTTCTCTGAATTTCGTCTTCTCTGCAGCAGCAATTATGTTTTCGCCGTATGCAAGAAAAACTGTGAATTTTGATTTGTTTACAATATCTGCTATTTCAAGGTGGGTTGACTCGGTATAATCTCCCGCTTCAGCTATGTCCCCGAGAACAGCAATATACTTTCCCTTAATCGGGATGTTCTGCGCCGCCTCAATTGCCGAACGAACCGACTTTGCAACCGCATTATAACAGTCTGCGTAAATTACGACTCCTTTGGATTTATAGGCATTTTGTCTGATTCCCACGGACCTGTAGCTTTCAAGGCCTTTAATAATTTTATCATAATCAAAGCCTGCTACTGCTCCTGCCGCAAAAGCATACATCGCAGGATATACGTTGTGGACGCCAAAGGTGTTTTTAAGAAAAATCTTATAAGCGTTTCCGCTTATCTTTTCGGTTATCTCAAACTTGAGTCCATCGCAATCAACAGTAATATTATCAGCAAAGAAATCTGCCTCTTTTGTTTTAGCAGAAACATATATAACCTTTTTATCCTTAAACATTCCTGCGGTGTTTTCATCATCAATACTTGTTATGCAGACACCGTTTTCATCAAGATAATCTGCCGTGCTGCCAATTTCAGCAAGTATTTTTTCTTCGCTGCCGTAATGAAGGATGTGGGATTTATCTACCGGGGTTATAATAACAATATTTGGTTTTACAATCTTTGACATTTCGGTCAGCATACCGGGTGTGTCTTCACTGCATTCGGCAACAAAGGCTTCGGCTTTCTTTGGGATATGCTGACATACATATCCGATACTCTCAAGCAAATTTGCATTACCCGAATCACAAAGGGTGTTCAAATTATTCTTAAACACAGAGTCAACCATTTTTTTAGCTGTGGTTTTTCCAATGCTTCCCGCAATTGCAACCGTGCAAAGCGCAGAAAGATCATTCAACACGCAACACATATCGGCATAAACCGTGGCAGGTTTTTGGACAACAATACAGGGTATACCCTCAATTTTATGGTCAGCCACGCAAACGAGGGCGCCCTCAGATATCGCTTTTATCATAGTTTGGTCGGTATCCTCATACAGTTGAACGCAAATACAGTTTTTTGTAAACCTATCTCCGTATCTGCAAACCTGCGAAACGATTATATCAAATCTGTCCTTAACTTCTGCCTCAAAATTATCAGTCTCTAATCTAACCTTTTGACAAAGCTCCTCCAACGTATAGAAAGCATCGGGATTCTTTCTCAGCTCCTTTTTATAGGTTGAATTACACAAAAATCGTGTTAAAGAACGGGATGCTTTTTTGATATTGATTTTCATATTAATTCCTCTTTTTACAAATTCTCCTTATACCACTCTATTGCAAGTTTTATTCCGTCGGCAAAGCTGTAATCGGGGTCGTAGCCGAGAAGTCTTTTAGCCTTTGAAATATCAGCATTTGAGTGCTTTATATCTCCCTTGCGGTCGGGGCCGAAGTTGGGCTCGATATCAATGCCTAGAGCCTTTGTAAGTCCGTAATATATATCTATAAGGTATTCTCTTCCGCCGTAAGCTATATTAAAGGCCTCTCCTGCTGCCTCGCTTGATGCAAGACAGGCCTTAAGGTTTGCCTCTATTACATTATCTATGTAAGTAAAGTCACGGCTCTGCCTTCCGTCACCGTTAATGGTGGGAACCTCTCCGTTCAGCAACTGCTTTAAGAACTTTGGAATAACGGCGGCATAGGCTCCGTCGGGGTCCTGTCTGCGACCAAAGACATTGAAATATCTCATTCCGTAGGTGTCGAGTCCGTAAAGCTTGGTATAAAGCTTTGCCCACTCCTCATCGCAGCGTTTTGTCAGAGCGTAAGGTGAGAGAAGATTTCCCTCTCTGCCCTCGGTCTTGGGAAGGTTTGGCTCATCGCCGTAAACGGAAGAGCTTGAAGCATAGACAAACTTCTTAACCCCGTTTATACGAGCTGCCTCCATCATATTGAGAGTGCCCTCAATATTATTTCTGCAATAGAAAAGAGGCATTTCTATAGAACGGGGAACACTTCCCCATGCTGCTTGATTAAGAACGAAGTCTACACCCTCACAAGCCTTAATGCAGGTATCAAGGTCCTTGATATCTCCCTTTATAAAGGTGTAATTGGGGTTATCCTTAAACATATCAACATTTTTTTGTTTGCCTGTTGAAAGGTCATCAAGCGCCTTAACCTTATAGCCCATATTAAGTATGGCTTCGCAGAGGTTTGAGCCGATAAATCCTGCGGCGCCTGTTACCAAAAACACACTGTTTTGGGGGAATTTTAAATTTTTATAGCCCATTATTATTGACCTTCTTATTTCTTGAATATTGTCCTATATTTAAAATACAGATTCTCGAGTATTATCCGTCTGGAATGGAAATAGTTGTTTAAGATATGAATGTTGGAATCATATATATCTTTGTTCGCAATTTTAATTATATCATTATGAGCCACGTCGGTTTTTCTCTTTTCACGGTCTAATGTCAACATAAGCTCTATCAGCTTTCGATTGTTAAACGGAAATGTTATTCTGTGGCAAATATCGAGCGACTGGGTAACCATCATTCCCCAACTGCTCATTCTGACCTCCCAGTAATATAAATCGGTATGTTCAAAATTAAACTTGGGCTCAGCAAGGTCAAACCTTTGCATATACTCTTTATAAATTTTGTCCGATTTACTTAAAAGCAAGGGAGATAAAAAGTATCTTGTCTGAAAAATGCTGAAATGACGAGGTGTAAGCTTTTTGGGGAAGGCAGTTCCGTACTTTCTTTCAAAGAAAACCCTTACAACCTCGGAAATCCAAGACTTGATTTCGGTATCGAAATAGTTCCAACGGTACATACAAATATGCTTTCTGATTTCCCGCTCGGCAAGGCCTCTTACATATCCGTAGGAATGAACTATTATAGCCTTTAACTCATCAAAATCCTCTATCTCGCTATTTTCTGCCGGAATAGGATAAATATTGTGCTTAAGTCCTATTCTGTCACATATTTCACGGGCGGCATTAGAATCGGTTATTTCGGTGTCTTTGGACTGAAAACTAAAATAACTGAATCTGTCATAAAAGCCATTGGCGCAGGCAAGGGTTGTTTTACTGTCTGTTCCTCCTGAAAGCGAAATGGCTGAATTCGGCCATTTCATTGATGCAAGTTCAATATTCTTATGAAGAATGTTATATGCCTGATTTATCCCCTTTTGATATTCTTCCTCTGTTGTTTTAATATCAAGCGGTCTTGTTGGATAAAAACGTTTTACTGAAAACACCTTATCGGTATCGCAATGAATATAAACATTTGCGCCTATTCTTTTGAGTTCTTTAAATGGAGATAAATCTCCTGGAAGATAGCGGTTGCCAATATTGTAAAAACGGTTTGCTACAAGCTTTTCAACAAACGGGTCAATTTTAAGACCATATATATCGCCAACCATTTGAGGATGGGATGTAAAGCAAATCTTACCGCCCACTACACCATAATATAGCGCCTTTATTCCTGCGCAGTCCTGAAGTCCGATAATCTCTTTATCAAAAACAAAAACAGCAAAAATACCAGTCCACTCATTTATACATTCAAAAAAGGCTTCCTTTGAAGCGTAATATGCGTCAGCGGCCTGTTCAAGAAGTAAGTTTTCATCATATATCTCATTAAACGGATTATAAGCATGACCAACAATTAAAAAGCTAACACCGTTTTTATTAAACAGGGTAAAATCCTGATCTTTGTGGATAATGGCTTTATACTGTCCTATCTCAAAAACCTTCCACTCGCCATAAAACGGATACTCTTCTGTGTTCACAGAAAAATCCTCGGTAATCAAATACCCTCTTGAAAAAAGGCATTCCCTGTATTGTGGCTTTTCGTTCAGTATTTTTTTAATTGTTTCACAGCTTCCCGTAACAGTCGATTTCATAAAATCCTTCTTTCAACTTTGGAAATTACAGTCTCCAATAATTATATCCTGCAGCTTCATATTCCTTACGGTCGAGGAGTCCCTTGATATCTGCAAGAACCTTTTTGCTATTGTCCCCCGCCTTGAACATTTTGTCAAAGTCAGCCTGTGTTAAATCTTTAAACTGTTCATGGGCTACTGCAAGGATTACAGCATCGCAATCCTTTATGGCGCTCATATCGACAAACTCCATACCGTAAAGCCACTTTGCTTCATCTGCGTCTGCCGCAGGATCGGCAACCGTTGCGGTAATACCGTACTCTTTTAGTTCGTTATAGATGTCGATTATCTTTGTGTTTCTGGTATCGGGGCAGTTTTCCTTGAAGGTAAAGCCGAGAATGGCTACCTTTGCGCCCTTTATGGCAACATCAGCCTTGATAAGATTTTTAACAACGCTCTCGGCAACATATTTACCCATATCGTCGTTAATTCTTCTGCCCGAAAGTATAATCTGGCTGTGGTAGCCAAGCTGTTCAGCCTTATATGTAAGGTAATAAGGGTCCACTCCTATACAATGGCCGCCGACAAGGCCGGGGAAGAACTTAAGGAAGTTCCACTTTGTTCCTGCGGCACGAAGCACCGCCTGGGTGTCAATTCCCATTTTATTGAAGATGATAGAAAGCTCATTCATAAATGCGATATTGATATCACGCTGGCTGTTTTCAATAACCTTTGCCGCCTCGGCGACCTTAATACTTTCGGCTCTGTGAACACCCGCCTCAACAACAAGTTCATAAACCTTTGCTATCTCATCTAAAGATTCCTCGTCCATACCTGAGACAATCTTTACAATCGTTTCAAGTCTGTGAACCTTGTCGCCGGGGTTGATACGCTCAGGGCTATAGCCGACCTTGAAGTCTGCTCCGCATTTGAGTCCCGATTCCTTTTCAAGTATCGGCACGCAGATATCCTCTGTAACACCGGGGTAAACGGTAGACTCATAGACTACTATGCTTCCCTTTGTGAGATTTCGTCCGACTATTCTCGACGCTCCCTCGACGGGGGAAAGGTCGGGAGTGTGGTCATCGTTGACCGGGGTAGGTACCGCAACGATATGAAACCTTGCCTCCTTAAGTTTTGTCTCGTCTGAGGTAAAATCAACCGTACAAGCCTTTATGGCATCGTTGCCGACCTCGTTTGTGGGGTCAATTCCGTTTTTATAAAGTTCTATCTTCTTGACATTAAGGTCATAGCCCACAACCTTTACCTTTTTTGAAAATGCTACTGCTATCGGCATGCCGACATAGCCAAGACCTACAAGAGAAATTTTTTCTTCGCCGCTTACTATTTTTTCATACAGTGACATAATGCTTACTCCTCTATTTTAAGATATTCGCACATATCTTCGTTTACTTTATTGACCTCGAACTTTTCTCTGCAATACTCTGCGCTCATTTGACCCATTTTCAGTATTTTTTCGGGGTGTTCTATAAATTCTATCATTTTTTCGGCTACCGCCTCGGCATTCTTTACGGGGGTCAGATAGCCTGTCTGGCCGTCAATTACGGTGCCTCTGCAACCGGGGGCGTCGGTCGTGATTATCGCCCTTCCCATACTCATAGCCTCAAGCACGGTTCTGGGGGTTCCCTCACGGTAACTCGGCAGAACATATACCGAACACTGTTTATAATAATCGGCAACCCTGTCGGTTTCGCCGAAATGCTCAATGATTCCCTTGTCGGTATATTCCTTGAGGGCCTCGGGAGAAATGGAATCCTGAATTCCCTCGCAGGCGCCAAGTAACATACATCTGACCTCGGGGTGCTTTTCCTTGACCATCCTACAGGCCTCTAGATATTCCCTGATACCCTTTGAGTACATAACACGGGAGAGCATAAAGAAGGTTGTCTGTTCGGGATAATCGCAAACTGCAAACCTTTCGGTGTTAACTCCCGAGCCGTTTACAATTTTACATTTACCGTCTTTAACAAGCCTTTCCTTTACAAACTGTTCTCGGTCATCTTCATTCTGAAAGATTGCGACATCTGCCGCCTTTAGCGCCGCTTTATAAAGCACCGACTGAATGAGCCTTATGACCTTGGCCTTTGCCGTTGTAGCTGTAAAGGCATATCCCACGCCGGTTATCATAGCGGCAATATGAGGAACCTTTGCAAGTTTTGCGGCAAGAGAACCATATATAACAGGCTTACTTGTATATCCGAGGATAACATCGGGCTTTTCCTTTTTAAAAAGCTTCCTTAAAGCATTCAGATATTTCAGGTCATGTAGCGGATTTACTCCGTTTTTATTCATCGGGATAAGGCAGAACCTTGCGCCAAGCTCCTCGATTTTTTCGACATCAACAAGGTTGGGTCCCGTAACTATTACCTCATAACCGCAGTTAATGATTTTCTTTATAAGGTCGCCCCTAAAATTATACACCGTTCGGTTTTTGGGCGAAATCAGAATAAATTTCATCTCAACGCTTCTTTCTCAAGATTTTTAAGCGCCAGGTCAAACAGTCTTTGATTATTACCCTCACCCACAAAGGAATTATGGGGAGTAATAATAACATTTTCCATGCTCCACAGGGGAGAATTCTCCTCTAAAGGCTCGGTTTCGAAAACATCAAGCACAGCTCCGCCGAGCTTATTCCCCAGAGCGTCAATAAGGTCCTTCTCCTTTATCACGCCGCCTCTTGAAATGTTGACAAGAACCGCCCCCTCTTTAGCCTTGTCCAAAACCTCTTTATCAATCAGGTGTCTGGTTTTTTCTGTAAGAGGAAGTGTAAGCAGTATGATATCAGCATCTAACACCCTGTCTTTCAGTTCACTTATGTCGTGAATTTCTTTAAAGACTTCTTTTTGAAGTGGGCTAACGTCCAAGCCATATATATTGCATCCAAATGCAGAAAACCTTTTTGCGCACTCGCTTCCATTATTTCCGCAACCGATAATAAGCACATTTTTCCCGTAAAGCTCTGCAAGATTTCTGTTCTTTTCCCAACGGTGCGCCTTTTGGTTCTCATAAAAAAACCTGCTTTTTTTATATAACTCCAGAACACCGCAAAGAGCAAACTCTGCCATCGGTATACTATAGACACCGCACGCATTATAAACCTTAATACCATTTTTCTCGGCATATTCCATAGGCACTCGGTCAAAACCTGCCGAGGTTAACTGTATTGCCTTAAGGGCAGAAAACCTTTCGATATCGTGGTGAAGGAAAAGTCCGTTGCAAATGACCGCCTCGATATCACTATAGGCTATAGGCAGAGGCTCATCCTCATTTTGCATAAAGAAAACCTTGTATCCAAGCTGTTCAAAAGCCTTAAGCTCTTCATCGGCGCAACCAAACGCCCCTGTAACAAGTAGATTCATCTCGACTCCTTTTTAACGGCAGATTTCCTCAACTATCTGTTTTACACTTTCTTTGTTTTCGAGGAAAAATTTCTCGTCCTGATTCTTACAGTTTCTCGAGTACGCTCTTATTTGTCTTACTCCGTCTCTGAAGACCGTGTTTATAACTTCCATATCGTCAATGACATTTGTATTGCAAAAGCTTCTGGACAGAATAACACAGGTCGAACCCAGACGGTAATGCTCGGCAATAATCTTTTCACTGGGTAGCAGTCCTCTTCCCAAGGCGGCAATTCCGCCAAAGCCGTAGGGCAATTTCTTTGCCTTGAATTTTTCAATTGTTTTCTCCACCGTTCCGTCGGCAAGAGGCTTGAACATAAACTTGTGACCATATCCGAGACTTAAGTCGTTAAGTCCTATGAAGACCTCATCTATTCCCTTTAACTCTAATATCTCATCAATGTTTTCAATGGCCTCGGGGGTTTCAAAAAGAAGTAGCGTCTTTGCTCTTTTATCTACCGCCGCAATAAATCTCTCAACCTCAGCCGCCGTTTTGAAATATGGCAGCATTACAATATCTGCTCCTGCGCTTATAACGCCATCGATTTCAAACTCACTGCTGCTTATGTTTTCGCTTTTATCGTGAATGGGGTTAACTCTGGCGACTATTTTGGCCTTTGTAACCGTTTCCTTCATCTTTTTGACATCGGCTACGGTGTGATGGTTCTGAACCGTATCCATTCCGCCCTGGCGGAGATTTTTTCCGATATATTCAAGGTCTACAAAAATCCTGTCAACACCAACGCTTTCGGCTATTAAGGCAATCTGAGGATCCTTGGTTATGTACATCAGCTTTAACACAGCTTTTTCTCCTAACTATCTGCTAAATATTGACGGTTTCTTTCTCTTCTGCGGCAACGCTCTGCGCAACTACCGTCGCTCCGACATTCTGATTGTCTTCATTTTTTAAAACCTTTATTACGGTTGTGAAAAGTATTTTAAGGTCTGTAATCAAGGTTAGATTTTCAACATACCACACATTGAGTTCTATTCTGCGGTTCCACTCGACAGCCTTTCTGCCGTTTATCTGCGCCCAACCTGTGATTCCCGGTCTAACATTGAACATTTTAAGCTGCTCTTCGGTATAGTCCTCTATCGGCCAGGGATGATAGGTTAGCGGCGGGCGGGGACCTATAAAGCTCATATCCCCTTTAAGAATATTGATAGCCTGAGGGATTTCATCCAGAGAGGTCTTTCGCAGAATGTTTCCTACCCTTGTAATTCTTGGGTCATTATCATCCGAATAGACGCCGCCCTTTTCGGCTTCTACCACCATTGATCTGAACTTGTATATGTAAAACTCACGGCCGCCTTTGCCCAGCCTTTTTTGTTTGAAAAGGACAGGACCCTTAGAATCCAGTTTGATAGCAATCGCCACTATAAGCATAACGGGAGAAAGTGCCACCAAAAGAAAGAATGCGCCGACCAGGTCTATTGCCCTTTTGAAGAAGTTTTTATACATATCTTATCCGCACCTTTTATGTATTTTTTGCGTGGAAAAAACTATGCCGATTTGCCTTATTAAATAAAATATTATATAATATCCGCAATTATAACTATTATAGCACACCTATTTGTATCCGTCAACTAAAACAAAATATCCCACAAAAACTTGCTTTTTTATGTAAATTTCGACCTTTTATCAATCCATAATAACAACCAAAAACTAAAATTTAAAAGCCTTTCGGGTTTACCGAAAGGCTTTTAATGCTAATCAAACAAGTCTTTTATGGTATCGAAGAAGCTCTTTTTCTTACCGTAGTTTTTGTCGTCGGTAATCTCTTCGAATTTTTTAAGTAGTTTTTTCTGTTCACGGTTAAGCTCACGAGGAACCTCAACGATTATGCGAACATACTGGTCCCCTCTGCCGTAGGAATTCATCCTCTTGATTCCCTTGCCTTTAAGGCGGAATTCATCGCCGGGCTGTGTACCCTCTTTAATGGTAAACTTAACCTTTCCGTCGAGGGTTGGCACGGTTATTTCGTCCCCTAATGCCGCCTGTGTAAAGGTAACGGGGACCTCGCAAAGCACATCAAAGCCGTGTCGGGTAAATACGGGGTGAGGACGGACAAAAACCTCTACTATAAGGTCTCCGCTGCCGCCACCGTTTGTACCTGCATTGCCCTTGCCGACGATTCTGAAGGCCTGTTCGTCATCAATTCCTTCGGGAATGTTGACCGTCTCATTAACCGTTCTTCTTATCCTTCCCTTGCCGTTACATTTGGTGCAGGGCTTTTCTATTTTCTTGCCTCTGCCCTGACACTGCGAACAGGGTTGCTGTGTCTGCATAACGCCGAAGGGGGTTCTCTGCTGGGTAACAACGCTTCCTCTTCCCTGACAATTAGCGCAGGTTACAGGCTGTGTGCCCTTTTCTGCTCCGCTGCCCGAACATTCATCACAGGTTTCAATACGCTGAATATCAATCTTCTTTATGCAGCCCTTTGCCGCCTCTTCAAAGCTGATAGCGACGGTGGCTTCAATGTTACTGCCTCTTCTAGGCGCATTGGGATTTCCCCCTCTGCCTTGGCCGCCGAAGCCGCCCCCGAAAAACGAGCCGAAAATATCTCCGATATCTCCGAAATCAAAGCCGCCAAATCCGCCGCCGAAGGGATTTCCTCCACCGCCTGCGCCGAAGTTGGGGTCAACACCTGCATGACCGAATTGGTCATAACGGGCACGTTTATCCTTATCTGAAAGCACCTCGTAGGCCTCGTTTACCTCTTTAAAATTCTTTTCAGCCTCGGCGTCTCCGGGATGAAGGTCGGGATGATAGAGCTTTGCTTTTTTTCTATAGGCTTTTTTCAGCTCATCCTCGCTGATGTCCTTTTCAACCCCTAAGACCTCGTAGTAATCTCGTTTGTTTTCTGCCACAATAATCTCCTTAAGGGAAAGGGGAAAGGGGAAAAGGGAAAGGACTTAAATAAAGCCTTTCCTTTATCTACTTTCTCATACTCCCACTATTTGTTTGATAACTTAGCAATCATTGCATTCAGCATTTTGCTAATCTCATAGCTGAGTGATTCAGCTATTTTAACTTGCTCGTCATTAAAGTATCCCAATCGCTTACAAATAAGCAATTGCGTCATAACTTCAGAATTTGAACCTCTAGCTATGCTTAAGAAATTCACATACTCTTTCGTAGAATTTCTGGAATTCCCTTCAGCAATATTTGATGGAACAGAAACTGCTGCTCTGCGAATCTGCAAAGATAATCCGAAATTTTCTTCCTTTGGAAGCAGTTTTGTTAATTCATATACTTCTTCCACAAGATCCATCGATATTTGCCATACTTTTAAATCTTTAAATACAATATATCCCATGGTTTTTTCAGAGGAATTCTTAGGAAGCTTTCCCTTTTCCCCTTTCCCTCGAACAAATAAGGCTCCGCCTTATTTGTTCTCGTCTACATCCGTAAAGTCGGCATCATAGACATTGGGGTCGGCGCCCTGTGCACCTGAATCAGCGCCGCCTTGGGCTGCAGCCTGAGCCTCGGCAGCAGCCTTGTAAAGCTTTTCGGAAACGGCGTAAACCTGCTTCTGAAGCTCCTCCTGCTTTGCCTTGATAGCGTCTAAGTCTTCGCCCTTAAGAGCTTCTTTAAGAGCCTCTTTAGCATCCTCAAGGTTCTTCTTTTCATCCTCGGAAAGCTTATCGCCCATTTCAGAAATGGTCTTTTCGGTGGTGTAAACCATCTGGTCGGCGCCGTTTCTGAGGTCTACCTCTTCCTTACGCTTCTTATCCTCTGCGGCATACTGTTCAGCCTCTTTTACAGCCTTGTCAATATCCTCTTTGGACATATTTGTAGAAGAAGTGATGGTAATGTCATTCTCCTTGCCTGTGCCGAGGTCCTTTGCAGAAACGTGAACGATACCGTTAGCGTCGATATCAAAGGTAACTTCAATCTGGGGGATTCCACGGGGTGCGGGAGCAATTCCGTCGAGGTGGAATACACCGAGTGTCTTGTTATCTCTTGCAAATTCACGTTCGCCCTGAAGCACGTGTACCTCAACCGAGGTCTGACCGTCGGCAGCGGTAGAGAAAATCTGACTCTTCTTGGCAGGAATGGTGGTATTTCTGTCGATAACCTTGGTTGAAACGCCGCCCATTGTTTCGATTCCGAGTGAAAGCGGTGTTACATCGAGGAGGAGAAGTCCCTTAACATCGCCGCCGAGAACGCCGCCCTGAATAGCAGCGCCGAGGGCGACGCACTCATCGGGGTTAAGTCCCTTAGAGGGCTCTTTGCCGATAAACTTCTGAACCGCTTCCTGAACAGCGGGAATTCTTGAAGAACCGCCGACCATAAGAACCTTGTGAATCTGGCTCTTATCGAGTCCCGAGTCACTGAGTGCCTGACGAACGGGAGCCATTGTTGCTTCAACAAGGTCATCAGTAAGCTCGTTGAACTTTGCACGGGTGAGGGTTGCCTCATAGTGCTTGGGTCCTGTAGCATCTGCAGTGATGAAGGGGAGGTTGATGTCGGTTGTGGTCATACCCGAAAGGTCGATCTTTGCCTTTTCTGCGGCCTCCTTGATTCTCTGCATTGCCATCTTGTCGTTTGAAAGATCAATTCCGTTTTCAGCCTTAAAGCCTGCAACAATCCAGTCCATAATTCTCTTATCGAAATCGTCGCCGCCAAGACGGTTGTTACCTGCGGTTGCTAAAACTTCCTGAACTCCATCACCCATTTCAATGATAGAAACGTCGAAGGTACCGCCGCCAAGGTCATATACCATAACCTTCTGGTCGTCTTCCTTATCAATAGAATAAGCCAGAGCCGCAGCGGTAGGCTCGTTGATAATTCTCTTTACCTCAAGACCTGCAATTTTTCCTGCATCCTTGGTTGCCTGACGCTGAGCGTCGGTAAAATATGCAGGAACTGTGATAACAGCCTCGGTAACAGTCGTTCCGAGATATGCCTCTGCATCGGCCTTAAGCTTCTGAAGAATGATTGCAGAAATCTCCTGAGGTGTGTATGCCTTGCCGTCGATAGAAACGGTGTTTGCAGTACCCATATCACGCTTAATGGAAGCGATTGTGCGGTCGGGGTTTGTGATAGCCTGTCGCTTTGCCACCTGACCTACCATCCTCTCTCCTGTTTTAGAAAAAGCAACTACAGAAGGTGTTGTTCTTGAACCCTCAGCGTTAGCGATTACGACAGGCTCTCCGCCCTCCATAACTGCAACGCAGGAGTTAGTTGTACCTAAGTCAATACCAATAATTTTTCCCATAATAAAAATCTCCTTTAAGATTAGTTTTAAATTTAATACTTATAAGCAAGGGTTAAGTTAAAGCTCTGTCGCCTTCCCTTTTCCCCTTTCCCTTTTCCCTTAATTTGCTACCTGCACCATAGCCGGTCTGACAACGGTGTCGCCGATTTTATAGCCCTTTTGCATTACTGCAGAAACTGTGTTTTCTCCGAGACTTTCGTCATCGATATGCATTATTGCCTCGTGAACCTCGGGGTTAAACTCTTCTCCGACAGTTCCTATCTCAATCAGTCCAAGCTTTCCCGACAGGTCAGCGAGCTGTTTGACTATCATCTCTATACCTTTATTGTACTGTTCGGTACCCTGATCAAACTGGGCCGCTCTGTCGGCATTATCAAGTATCGGTAAAAGTGTTTTTATAACCGATGCCTTTGAATATTCGGCAGTTGAAAGCTTTTCTCTCTCGGTCCGCTTTTTGAAGTTATCAAACTCTGCGGCGGTGCGAAGAAGCATATCCTTTGTGCTTTCAAGCTCGGCCTTTACCTTTTCAAGTTCAAGATTTTTTCTCGGCTTTTTTTCCTTTTTTACAGGCTCTTCTGTCTGTTCTTCGGGGGTTTTTACCTCATCTGCCATCCTTATTCCTCCAATCCTTTAAGTACATCAGTCATAATTTTTCCCACACGCTTTGCCATATATTCAACACTCGGCATAAGGGTGGAGTATGCCATTCTCGTCGGTCCTATTACAGCTATTCTTCCAAGCTCCTGCTCCGAGCCGTAGGAGGCCACAATCATTCCTGTGGGCTTGAGCTCACTGTATGCCGTATCATCTCCGAAGATTACATCTACGGGAGAGGTCATTCGGCTGAACAAGCTATGGACCGTATCTCCCTCGCCGAGCAGCTGGAGAAGCCTTTTTGCCTCAGCATCTCCCTTGCATATGGAAAAGAGGTTTGCGGCGCCGCCGATTTCAACCTGTGTTCTTGCGGTCTGTCTGGCAAGTTCAAATACTCCCGACAGTAAGGGCGCTAGGGAAAGGGTGTCAAGCCCTCCGAGTACGGCTACGCTTTGCAGATAGGCGGCGTCCAGCTCGGTTACATCACGACCGAGCACCTTCTCTCCCACAAGCCTGTCAAAAAGCTCTATAAGCTGTGGTGTTAGCCTTGTTTCGCAGTAGACGAATCTGCTTCTTGCCCTTCCGTCATCGGTTATCACGAATATGACCGCCGAATTTTTTCCCATCGGAAGAAGGGATACCCTTTTTATTCTTACCCTTCGGCTTACACCGAGGGCGGTAAGGGTGGGTAGGCCTGTCAGCTTTGACAAAATATCTGCCGCCGCCGCAGAGATGCTCTCAGGGTCGGGGGTAACGCTCGACAACATTCGGTCGATTAACTCTCTGCCCTCCTCTGACAAGGCGTTCGGCTTCATAAGCTCGGTTACATACAGTCTGTAGGCCTTGCTTGTGGGAAGCCTTCCCGCCGAGGTGTGCGGCTGCTCGAGATAACCCATTTCACAAAGGTCACTCATCTCATTCCTGAGGGTTGCGGTAGAGGGCGCATTGGGGAGTTTTTCTGCCAAAATCTTCGAGCCGATAGGTTCTCCCGTTTCAATGTGAGCCAGTACTATTTCGGCAAGTATCGCCTTTTTACGTGGTGTCAACTCCATCGCATAACCCCCTTTTTATTATTTAGCACTCTAGCGGTTAGAGTGCTAACGCAAGTATAATTTACCACTTTCTTCCCCCTTTGTCAATAGGTAAATGTGAAGAAATTGTAAAAAGTTTTTGACCTTCCCTGACTTTCTATACAAAAAGAAAAAAGGCACCGTTTCCGATGCCTTTCATTCAGTTAGTTTTGCTCTTTTTTGCGGAAGGTATAGTAGCCGGTTGCAAAAACTCCTGCCGTGCTGATGAGGGCCATTATAGCCCAAAGCCACATACTAGAGTTGTCGCCTGTCTGGACTATCGGAGGAGGAGCGGTATAGGTGTTTGTAAAGGTAATTCCTTCGACCGTATCTTCTCCAACCGTATACTGATAGCTTATTTCCATATCGCCCTCAAGATTGTCGGTAGAGGTTACGACTACCATATATTCGGTGGTGTCATAGGTAACTTGGCTCTTCTTTTCGGTAGCGTCCTCGGTTATGAAGTAGATGTAGGTTGCCGCTTCTTCTGAAAAGCGTGTTTCGAAGGCAAAGTTGCCGTCGGAATCATTTTCGACCTGTTCAACAAGCTGATCCTTTACCCATTTGCCGTTTTGGTCCAGCTTTGCGAAATAGAGGTTGAAGGTGAATTCTCCCTCATTCAGTTTTCTGCCTGTGAGAATCTTTTTGCCGCCGAGCCTTATCTCTCCCGCATCTGCCTTATAGGTGTTAACAAATGCAATCTCTCCGCTATCGGTAATTTCCTCGTAGTTTGTAGTGTCGCCGACAACGGTTGCCTTGTGAAGCTCGTTGCGGACAATTACGAGTTCTCCTGCATCATTCTGCTCTACGCCAACTACAACGTGGTAAACGACCGAGTCATAGGTAACACCCTTCTCGTCGCCGCCAACCTCACTAATCTTATAGTGATAGGTGCCGACAGTGTGAAGCGAAATTGCAGGGAAGGAAACCTTGCCGTCTGCACCGTTCTTAACAATGTCGCCTATCTGCTGACCGTTGATAGCGTTAATGAGCATAAACTCAAACTCGCCTTCCTCAAGAGGTCTGCCCTCAAGAGTCTTTTCGCCACCGAAGTTTGCATAAATATCATACTCTATTGCGGTGGGCACGAAGCCGTTGCGGAATACTATTTCGCCCGATGCTGCGCCGTCCTTTGCGAGAGTGTAGTTAGCCGTTAGTTTTCCTTCGGAGTTATCGGTTACGGTTACGGTCATAATGTAAACCGCCTTATCGCAATCGTAACGGTTATCGCCCTTGTCATTTTCGTATATCTTGTAAAGGTATACGCCCTTCTTATTGAAGGTAAAGGTGCCGAACTCAATTCTTCCGCTCGCATAGTTGGTAACAGCGTTCATTTCGGCATCATTATAGGGCATCGGTGCGCCTGCGGTTATGCGCTCAATCACAAACTGGAACTCGCTTTCCTGCAAAGTCTTTCCTGTGAGAAGCTTTGTGCCCGTGGGCTCTATGGTAGCAGGTGTTGCAGTGTATTTATTCACAAACACGATATCCGAAGCCGAGGAGTTCGGGAGTGTGATAACGGGGGTCGCAGTAATGGTTGTGCCATTGTCGGTAACAGTTACTGTTACGGTATAAACCTTATTATCATACTCAAAGCCGCCGATTTGGGCGGTCGCATCCTCTCTAACCTCATAGACAAAGGTACGACCCTTATGGGCATCTGCAAACTCAATCTCGGGAAATGCAAAGTATCCGTTTGCATCATTTCTTACGGTTGTCACGGTGGGCATCGGTGCTCCTGCGGTAACTGCAGTAAGGTTGAAAATAAACTCGTTTGCGTTAAGCGCACGGTCTCCGTCAATTTCCTTCTTGCCCGAGATGGTTACATAATCGGAGGTCGAGGGAACATAAACATTTGTAAACTGAAGTGCGCTGCCGCTATATGCATCGCCATCTACCTGAACCACGGTAGAAATTGTTCCGTCAAGGTTATCCTTTACGGTAACGGTTATCTTGTAGGAAGCATCCGAATAACGGATATTTCTGATAAGTTCGCCGTGGCCGATCTCTGCAAGATAGTAGGTGTAGGTGTTGCCTACATCTGCCGCAGAGTAGTTAAGGGTAATGTTAGCCTTTCCGTCTGCGCCTGTGAGACCCGAGCGAATTATCTCGTTTGCCTCGGCCGAGGTAATATCGGCATCATAAAGTGCGAACTGATAGCCGCTCTTTGAATGACCTGTGATAAGCTTTTCAATATTGATGGAGGCGGTAGCAGTGCCTGTGGGTTCATAAACATTGTTAAAGGTGGCACTTACAAGGTATGCATTTTCATCCTTTGTAACGGTGGTGCCGATAACATTGTTTACCGAGACTATCTCAAGGCTTCCGTTCATATCACTGTCTGCGACAACTACCGAGAAGCTACGCTCTGCGGTATCATAGGTAATACCGCCCTGATTGCCGAGTGTTTCGGCAATTCTGTAATAATAGGTTCCGGCAGTATCAAATACCTCTCCGTTAAGAATTCCGCCGCCTGTTTTGCCCGAGCCGCTGTATCCGGGAATGGTAAACGAAAGCACGTTATGAGCAGTAGAAGACGCTGTGCCTGTTTGATCGACGGTAAAACCGTAGTACTCCCCGTCTAACCACTCGGTACGGCCTCCGCTTATTTCCTTCGAAACAAGCACCTCAACATTGTCTGCCGTAACAGCGGTTGGAGCATAGTTGTTGACTATGAGCGCCTGGTCGTTCGCATCTCTGTCAACAATACCCGAAAGAACACTTCTGTCAGCGTTAAGGCTGAAGCCTGCGGGTATATTCTGCTCGGTTACGGTGTAACGGGTCTCCTCGGGTATGCCACGAAGCACGAAGGATTCGCCGCCCGAGAGGGTTACCGTGAACTGTCCGTTTGCGGGGACGGTAATGCTGCCGCCAGTTGCCTCAAAGCTGCCCGAAACGGGATCGCCGTCTGCATTGGTAAGGGCTACCTGAGCGGTAAATTTAACATTTTCATTTATATTTACAGGGTTTCCCTCTTGGTCAACAACCTGCTTTGTGATAACGAGGTCGCCCTCGCCTATCGCTGTGTTAACGAAATGAGCATCATCAATAACGTATTGTGCGATGGTACCTGCTGCGGTTTTGCCGGTCGAGATTCCGTTAACGTGAACGCTCTTTATCTTATAGTCATGGTTATCCGAGATTTCCTCTACCAGATAGGTAGTGCCTGCGGGAAGTCCCGAAAGCCAGAAGGTCTGGTTTCGCTTGAGCTCGAACTCGTAAACTCCGTTTGCAAGGGTTGCAATTGTAGGCTCTCCGCTCGGAGTCTCGTCGATTGCGGTAATAAAGCTGTTGAAAGAACCGCTCTGGGATGCGGTAATTCTGAACTTAAAGGTATCTGAGGTTCCTTCCTCAAAGATGTCAACCGTCTTGGATATTTTAAGTCCTGTTGCGGGGGTAACCTCTAAAAGTCCGTTGTTGCCGAGATTCATATCAACATAATACATCTCGTTCTGCTCGGTGAGATAGGGGTAGAACACCATATGAGCGGAGTTTGTTGCGGCTCCGTCATCTGCCTTTTCGGCGCTGTACATCTGAAGCTCTCGGGCAGGTGTTCCTATGGGAACCGCCCAAGCGCCGACAATTTGGTTGTCGATTGTGGCGAAGCTCGGCTGCCAGCCGTTATCTCTTGCCGCCTTTATAGAGGCCGCCGACATTTTTTCAAACCTGAAAATCGGGGTGGTGGAATCATCGGTAAAGATATAGCGGCGGTGGTAATATTCGCCCGTATCGCTTAAGGTTTCATTCTCGCCTACAAGCTGGTAGTTTTCGTTTCCTAAATCCTTATAAACGGCAGAGTTAAAGGTGTAATAGAATCTCTCATTTTCCTTATTCGGAGTAAACTCTGCAAGAGAAACCTTGTGCTTTGTGTGGTCCGAACCCGAAATATCATAACCGTTATTCCAGAAAAGACGGGTGTGTCCATCGGCAGCAATATGACGCTCGTCGGTCAAATGTGTAGCATCGTTTACCGAATAGCCCTGAACCCTTGTAATGTTGAACTCATTAAGGTCACTGCGAAGTCCCGTTTCGTAAATGAGGCGAATGGGAGCAACGCTGTCGGCGTTTTCAACCGAAATCCTTACATTTGTCGCATTATTTATGCTGTTTCCGTCAAGCTCAACGTTATAGGTAATCGTGGGAACAAGCGCCGCAGGAATTCTCCAGCTTACCGTTACCTTTCCGTCCTCAATATTCTCGAGAACCTGAACAGACATATACATCATATCGCTGTTCTTGACACTGCCCGAGGTCTCTCCGAGGAAGCCGTAGGAGCGGCTTATATAAACGGCGTCTGCGGGAACAGGCTCGGTGCCGTCCTCATCATAGAAGCCGAGATATGTGCCGTCTGCCTTCATATACCATGCGATATAGTTAGACCAGTTATTGGCATTCTCATAGTAAAGTTGTTTATCCTCATAAGCCTTTGCAACGAGGGCACGAGCAGTTTCGGTGTCGGCAATTCCAAGTCTTGTCTTAACCGCACGGATAAACTCATCGCCGAGAGCGGTGGGATTTTCGGGTGTGCCGAGTCCGCTAGAGGTATTGTCGGCAAGCTTTGACGCCATCATATGACCGTCGAAAAGGGTGTCGCCGAGGAGGATACCGTTAATGTGCTTTACCTCCATATACTCGCCGAGGGTATCGGTAAAGGTGATATAGCCCGAGAAGTCGGGGCTTCCGCCCTCAAGGTGGGTGGGATAATAGCGGGACTGAAGAACGATTTCCTCAACTATATCATTAAAGGCATTGGTAAGTCCGTCGCCCGATGCTGAGAAATAGCCGTCGGAATAAGACTTGCTTGTAGCATAGGAATTTTTGGTAATTGTAACGTTGGTGGAGCCGCCGTTTCTTCCCTCAACGGGAACCTGCATTGTTGTGCCCTGTCCGTTATAGGTTGCCCAGAGTGCGTCGGTAATGGTCGAAGCATCGGGGTTTACAACACTGTGCGCAACATCGCCCGAGGTCACGGTATTCGGATTTGTGTCGGGAGAAATGTTGAAGCCGAGGGTATAGAAAAGGCTTCTGACTGCGCCGTTGGTCTCTTTTACCTTATATTTGTTTTCAATTCTGTTTTTGATATAGGATGCGGTGAGCTGAACGAGGAAGCCCTGACCTGCGGTAATACCGTTTGAGTTTCCGTCACCGACATCTGCCTTGGTAGCGTTCTGGTTGCCGTTTCCGTATCTTGAATTTTCAACGTCTGCAAAATAGGAGGTGCCAAAGGTGGGAGCGCCGTCGCTCATAAGAACGATGATAGGCATTCTGTATTCGCCGCTCTGCCAGTTGTCATTACCTATATAAATATCGGAATCGGGAACCTCGTTAAACATTTTCCAGGCTTCCCAGAGACCTGCCTGAATGTAGGTTGCGCCGCCATATTCCTTTGACTCGCTCACGACTGCGCCGTTTGAGCCCTGCACCTGAACTGTACCCTGACGGTTATCGGCAAGCTTAACTACGCCATTTTCATATTCTACATATATAGGTGTATTGCCGCTTGTCGCAGTTGTGGTATAGCGGTCGATAGGCATAAGTCTGGAGACCGCATCGGCATAGCTTCTGTCCTCGCCCGAATAAAGCACAACGCCAACACGGTTGTTGTTATTGGTCGACTGAAGCTTTTCGATTGCCGCATTGGTAGCATTTATAAGCTGGGTGCGAGCGGTTGATGACATAGAGTTGGAGAGGTCGAGAATAAATACCGTATCGGTTGGAACGGTAGAATATCCGACAATTTCCTTGTTAGCGGCGATAGCCGAGAGAGCGGTAAGGAAGTTCTTTTCATCGTCGAGCATTGTAACACTGCTCGGGAAGTCAGAAGTATCGGTAAATACCGATTTGTCGGTCCAAACGCCGCCCGCATTGGCGGTGTCGAGGTCGGTAAGGTCAAAATAATTCTTCCAACCGTCCATAGTATTTGTGTCTACCGTTCTCTTGTAATAATTCTGCTCGGCAGGTGCCGCAGAAGCTGTTATAAGAGAGGGGATATAAGACATTATCAGCGCTATACAAACAATAACGCTTAATATCTTTCTGAGTTTCTTACGTGTATTTGTCATTGCCTTTTCCTCCCATTATCGTTTAAGCATATCCAGAAAGATCTGCTCGTTAATTTTTTCTACATATTCCTTAAATTTGTGCAGTACCTTTTTGCCCATTACCTTATAATTCATTGCGAAAACTTTTTTTATCTTGGTTTCACGCACCTCTTCGGGCACACCGTAAATTCCGAGAATGTTATGAAGCGCTCCTGCTATGCGGGTCTCGATATCGACCTCGTCGTCGGTGGTCATAAGGGTCGCAAATTCAATTCCCGAAACAAGAATTTCGGCTTCTGCAAATTGCTCCTCGGTCCAGTCTGGACAATACTCCTTAAAAACCTTATGAGCTCGAGCCGTGTCGTTTTTTCTTATAATGTCAAGACAAAGCTTGTTTGAATAGCTTGCAAGAAAGAAATCCTTTATTGCCTCATCACTTTCACTTGCCGCTACCATTGTAGCCAGTTCAAGACAGATAGCCATTACCTCACTTATTCCGTCATTCGCCTCTTTTACCAGAATATCGTACTGGTATTTGCACAGAAGCTTGACGAGTTCTGTTAAAAGATGCTCCTTTGTCGGAAAGTAATAGGTCAGATTTCCCGTACTTATTCCGAGCTCATCACATATCATTTTAGGAGAGGTTTCTGAATAACCTTTTTCAAGGAAAAGTTTGGAAGCCACCCCTATTATTTCCTGTTTTGTTCTGTTCATTCGTGCCACAAACATCACCTCAAAAGCAATTTTGCACTTGTGCTAATTTTGTACTAATACTATTTTAGCACGAGTGCAAAATTTTGTCAAGGGGTTTTGAAAGGTTTTTTCATTTTAAAAAATAAAAAATAAATGGTGGTCAAAACGGGACAACAAAAAAGAACTCTGTAGCAGGTTCTTTTTCTGCCACAGGGCTCTTTTGTGCTGTTTTTTATTTGTTTGTTCAGCAGGTTTTATTCTGCGCAGAGTAAAACCTCTTTATCGTTCTCGTTTTCCATTATATCAAAGACAACGATTTCATTCTTGCCCTTCTTTATCAAGGGTGCAGGTATGAAGAGCTTGTTTTCGGAATGCTCTATCGTCCAGTGGCGGCCGAGGTTGAAGCCGTTTATAAATGCTACGCCTCTTGTAAAGCCGTTTACACGAAGAATAGTGTCAAAGCACTCCTCTGCCTCGAACTCATATTTATAGAAAGACGGGGCATTTATTTCGGTTTCCTTATTGTACTCTGTCGGCAATTCTTGCAATTCCAAAGAATATATATCAAAGCCGAAAAGTTTGGAATCTCCCAGTTTCGCCGCCTTGAGTTCGAGGTCTCCGACAAGACCCTTTCTATCCTTCAAAGGCGTTCCGAAGTTTACTCTGCCGAGGTTTTCAACAACAATCTTAACATCGACATATCCCTCGTCCTCTATCTCGACCTGGCGCTCGGCATCATTTCTCGATATTGTCTTTACATATTTTCCGTTAATATAGAAGTGTGCTATATCGTGAACCTCGGGAACTAGAAGTTGGCCCCCCTTTTCTCCTGCGAAGAAGCTTGTGCTGTATATTATATAACCGTAGCCCTGGTCGCACTCCTCCATGCTGAGAACGGTTGCGCTTTCGGTCTTTCTGACAAGCCCAGGATTACAAGCGAGGCTTGTTTTGCCGACAAACTTAATATTTTCATAGGGCATAATCTGCGGTTCTTTAGCGTTGTTTTCAACCTTTTTACCAAGCTTTCTGCAAATTATCTCCTGTTCAGCATAGTATTTTTCGGTTTTTCTTCCGTACTCATCAAGAGGTGCATCAACATCATAGCTTGTTGCCTGGGGTAAGAATTTGCTGCCATAGACCACAGAGCCATTCATAAAGCCAAAGTTTGTTCCGCCGTGGAACATATAAAGGTTTAAAAGCTCGGCATTGTCAAGCGCCTTTTCTACCGAATCGGCAACCTCTGCTATATCTCGTCTGATAAAGGGGTCTCCCCATTGCTGAGCCTTACCGTTCCAAAGCTCCATAACGGCGCCCGGCTGTCCACCGTGATAGGTTTTGAGGGCCTTAATGCTGACCTCGCTCTCCCATCTGTAGTTTACAGAGGCGAGAACATCGTCAAGGGTTCCGTTTCGAAGCGTAAACTCCAAGGCTCCGTCCGAGGTAATCAGAGGAACGTCTATACCGTGGCTCTCATAGAACTCCTTAAGCCATCTTAAATAAGCCTTATCGTTTCCGTAGCTTCCGTACTCGTTCTCAATCTGAACCATAAGCACGTTTCCGCCATTTGTAATAAGGTGGTCACGGAGAATTTCGCAGACCTTTTCAAGATAGGGGGTTATCTTTTTAAGGAAGAGGGGATGGGCACATCTGACCTCCATATTTCTGTCCTTTAAGAGCCACCAGGGCATACCGCCAAAATCCCACTCAGAGCAGATAAAGGGACCGGGGCGGACGATAGCAAAAAGCCCCATATCCTGAGCCATTTTAAGATATTTGCTAAAATCAAGCCAACCCGAAAAGTCAAATTCGCCCTCTTTTTTTTCGTGCAGATTCCAGCAAAGGTAGGTTTCCACACAGTTGCAGCCAAGCTCCTTAATCTTTAAGAGGCGGTCCTCCCAATACTCAGGCACTATGCGAAAATAGTGCATAGCTCCCGACATAATCTTCTGCGGCTGACCATTTATGTATATTTTTTCACTGTCTACCCTGATACTACCCATACAGATCTTTCCTTTACTTTTATTTTAGTTACAAAAATTCCCATGAATTTTGTTTCATTGTATCACAGAATTATTACAAAAACAAGATGTTTTTAAAATTTTCTGATTTCAAGCGAGGCGTCGTCCTCGCCCTTTTCTATAGCTCTTATAACAATATAATAACCGTATCCGCTGTCGGTAGTAACAAGCACCCTGTCCCCAACCGAACGGCCCATAAGGGCTCTGCCCAGGGGAGATTCCTTGCTGATAATATTTTTAAAGGGGTCTCGGCGCAAAGTGGTAACTATACGCACCTGCTCCTCGCAGTCGTCCTCCTCGACATAATAGGTTACGGTATCAAAAAGCGTGACCTTTGAGTCGTCGGAAGCTATGTCTATTATCCTCGCCGTCTTTATCATATTGCGCAGATAGCGTATTCGGCTCTCATTTCTGCCCCTCTCCCTCTTTGCCGCATGATACTCGGCATTCTCCGAAAGGTCGCCGTAACTTCTCGTCAGCTTTACCTCCTCAAGAATCTCGGGGCGGACAACCGTTATGCGATACTCAAGCTCTTCCTTCATTTTTTCAATATCTACTTTTGTCAACTCGTCATACATCTAAATCACCAAAATCATTGTAGCATTAAAATAAAGAAAGAGCAAGTGTGCTCCTTGCTCTTTTATTATCTGCTGTTTGCTTTCATTCTTTATTTTTGTGTGTTCAACGGTCGCTTTGGAATGTTTCATTTTCCAGAACAGTATCTGCCGCTTCTTCATATGCAGCCGCAGCAGTATCCTCAATAATAAACTTCCTTATTATAAGATATATTATCGACCCTAAGGGAATCATTATGCGTATCCAGAAAGCCCCTCCTCCGTAACGCACAAACGCCGTGTAGGCTGTGAGCCACGAAAAATTGATTTTTAACTTCAGACTGTTCGCCGAAACAATTGCGCCAACCGTAACAATTCCCAAAAGTATAATCGCAATCCACAACGGCTTCATTTTGACCTTATGACGACAACAGTCAACAAGCGCAAAAATCATAATGCCTATACTTATGACGTTGGAAAGCAACAGTGCCCACTGAAAAGGATTTGCTCCCTTCATATTATTAAGCAGCCCTGTGCTGTAATAGTTTGATTTCTCATATTCGGTTATGTAAAAAGAAGACAGTTTCTCGTAACGTGACGTTGTCTGTACAGAAATAATATATCTGTTCTGATTTGAAACCATCATATAAACCGCCGAAACCGTTTCTATTTTACCGTCGGCAGTAAACGTATTGTTTGTGTTAATAGATATTATTTTCAAGCTGTAGTCATCTGCTTGTTTTAAGCTCTCAACCAGTTGATAAAAAATCGGTTTAAACTCCTCCCTGGTACACACCTCATCGACTAACAAGTACGCCGCTTCTATATCCTCGTTCAAAATTGAATTTATCATAGCTTCTGTATCTGTGCGAAGTTTTTCGTTTTCAAAGGTGTTTAAAATACCTGAGCAGCCAACACAAGTAAGTAGTATTGCCGTTGTAATAAGACATATAATAAATTTTTTCATTCGGATCTATCCTTTCTAATACAATCATTATAACAGGTAAAGATTTGTATTGTCCATATCCACTATAATAAATAACGATAAGAATTCTTCACATGTGACATATTGTTTTGTAGTGTAAAAAAAGGAACCGCAAAAGCGGTTCCTTTTCCTTTGGTGGAGATAAGCGGGATCGAACCGCTGACCTCTTGAATGCCATTCAAGCGCTCTCCCAGCTGAGCTATACCCCCAAACAGTACGATAACTATAGCATAATTATAAATAAAAATCAAGATCTTTTTAAATTTTGCGTATAAAAACCTTGACATTGCGAAAAATTGGTATATAATAATTTTGTTGCATTGGGGCATCGCCAAGCGGTAAGGCAACGGACTCTGACTCCGTCATTACCTAGGTTCGAATCCTAGTGCCCCAGCCATAGAACCGACCGAAAGGTTGGTTCTTTTTATTTTTTGGGCGCAGGATGAGAACCTAGAGGTTCGTCGAAACGAAATTAAAAACCGCGATAGGTTTTTAATGAGTGTAGTCTCGAGCAATGAGGCTTTTTCGGTAACACTCGCAGTGTTCGAAAAAACTCATAGCGCAGAGTATCCTAGTGCCCCAGCCAAAAGAACCGACCGAAAGGTTGGTTCTTTTTATTTTTGCAATACCATCTCTTTTCCTATTCCCAATCCTTGCAGACGTCTACCCATTTTTTGTGGTTTGAGTATTGCTCCAGCTCGGCTACCGTCAGCTCAATTGCGCTGTTGCTGCTGCCACAGGCGGGGAATACGGTGTGGAACCGTTTGAGCGACACATCGAGATAGATTTCAACCCCGTCATTTACAGCAAAGGGGCAAACTCCGCCGGCGGCATGTCCGCAAAGCTCGGCTACCTTGTTGAAATCTGCCATTTTTGCCTTCATCGAAAACTCTGCCTTGAATTTTGCGTTATCTACCCTTGCATCTCCTGCCGCAACGACCAGTATGCATCCGTCTCCTTTTTCAAAGGATAGCGTTTTTGCAATCCTTTTTCCCTCGCAGCCGAGGGCTTCGGCGGCAAGGGCTACTGTTGCCGAGGAAACGTCAAACTCTCTGATTCTGTCGGCAATTCCAAGCTCTTCAAAATAATTTCTTACCTTTTCAATAGACATTTTTATCTCTCCTAAATGATGAATAATCCTATTGCCCCGATTACAAAGCCGATAGCGGCTCCTACCGTGACATCCTTAATAAAATGAACCCCCAAAATGACCCTTAACGTACAGATTGTCAGGGCTACGGCAACAAAGGCTATGCCGATATATATGTTGAAATAAAGCATACTTACCGAGATTACCGCTGCCGAGGTGGCGTGACGGCTCGGAAAGGACTGGCCCTTTGTGTCCTTGTTCATAGCGGGTAGTATTTCATATTTCTCGTATGGTCTTGGCCTGTTCATAACAAACCGAAGCAGTGTGCAGACATAAAGGGCAACAAGGCTTGTAACAGCCGAGCGCAGAACCCCTTCTACCGAGGTAAAAATAAAATAAAGCAAAAGCACTATATAGGAAGCGATAACCAGTATCTCAAAAAATCTCTCAAGCAAAACAAGAGCACGGCAAAATCTGCGGTGCTCTTCGAAATAATTCATAAGCTTTCGATAAACTTCCCTGTTCATTTTACTATCCTCAACGTCTATTTTACTGTTACATTATAAAAATAAAGGGCAAATCTCTCATCCGGCAGCATAAGGCTCTGGGGCAGACCTGTCGGGGATACGGTCAAGGTATACTCCTTGCCCGATGACAGTTCATATATATCTCCTTTTTTCTTTGCCGAGTTTCCCTCTTCGATTATCTCGCAAAAGCAGTTATATATATCCCCGAAAACCCCCGAAAAAGCCATATTGTTTTCGGTCGGAGTAAATGTGAGTCCCAAAAACTCTACCGTCATTTTATCCCTCTCGGCCGTCAGTGTATACCCCTCCAGGCTCTCGGGCTCGGTAATTTTAAGCACCACTGTCCCGTCCTGTGACACCGAACATTCTCCCTTATAATTTTCATTATAATAGGTTATGTCGGCATTAAAGGTTATGCCATTTAGTGTGGGTGTGACCTCCGCTTTACCGCAACCTGCAAGAAGCAATAGCCCTATGACCAAGGAGAGTATTTTTTTCACTTTTGTTGCCCCCGTAACTGCAAGAATTAAAACAGAAACGAAAGCTCCTCTATCATATCGCTCGGCAATATTGCGGTCCGGCTCTTGCGCCTTGCGGCTCGGTCCCCTGCTTCTCCGTGAAGTCTGACTCCAAAAAGAGCAGCCTTGTCGGGAGTATAGCCTTGGGCAAGGAAGGAAAGTATCATGCCCGAAAGCATATCTCCGCTACCCCCCGTTGCCATACCCGAATTTCCCGTTTTGTTTACAAAAAGTCTGCCATCGGGTGTCGCAACCAGGGTTCTGTGCCCCTTTAAAACGAGATAAATCCCGTTCTCTTTGGCAAAGCTTCTGCAAATTCCCTCTCTGTCGGCCTCAACCTCGGCGACCGTACAGCCGCACAGCCGTGCCATTTCTGCCGAATGAGGTGTTAATATAAGTGGTGCCTTCATCTGTTTAATAAATTCTATGCTGTCGGCAACACAGTTTATTCCGTCGGCATCTATTACGACAGGAACCTTTGAGGCAGTTGCCAGTTCTCTTACTATATAGGCCGTATCTACCGATACCGAAAGGCCGCAGCCTATAAGCAGGGCATCGGCAGTTTTAAGATGTTTTTTAAGTGTCGGCAGAGCCTCTTTAGAGTATCTGCCATCCTTGGAGGCGCAGGGCACAAGCACACTCTCGGGCAGACCGGCGGCAACTGCCGAGTAGTTCTCCTCAACACAGGCCGTCTTCATTATGCCAAGTCCGCACCGAAGGGCAGCCCTCGAGGATAAAATAGAAGCGCCGACCATTCCGTAGGAGGAGCAGACCGAAAGTGCCGTTCCAAAAACGCCCTTGTGGGCATCGGGGCGGCGTTTTTTTAATGTCGGTCTGCCGATAACCTTTACCTTGTCGGCGCCTTTTGTTCTATCCTTTTTGCTTTGGTTATTATTCATAGCCTTTACTTTGCTATTCTGGGGATAGCCTTTTCGACGGCCGTACGAACCCTCTCGTCAGGCGCAAAGACTATCATTACATTACCCTCGTTTTTTACGGGAGCAATCATATAAACGGCATTTGCGGTATTTGCATCGCAGAAGAAATAGGTCTTTTTAATTGATGTCGAGGGACGAACAGAAGAGGTGTACTCCCCAAATCTCTCGACCTTGGCGCAGTTTATTGATACCATGCGCTTTCTGGATGATTTTGCGATTATCTTGTCGACGTCAAAATCCCCGTTTGTAAAGATATATTCATACTCTATTGAGGAGAGCGTGGTAAGCTTGTAAGCTCCCCATAAAATTCCTAAAATGCCGAGTAGCCCTATCATCTGAAAAACAGAGGGGATGATGAAAAGAAAATCAACAACAAGAAGAAGGAAGGCTAAAAGCCATACTCCTACAACCCCTGCCATCTGTTTCGGAGTTCTCTTTACCTTGACAATCTGTTCAAAAAAAGTATCCATAACAATCTCCTATGATATAAATTCTCCACTCATTATATACCAAAACCTATACTTCTTGCAATATTTTGTTGTTTATTATATAATAAATTTACGAATTGTTTATTTTTCGGGGTAATTTTATGAAAAACAAAGCCGAGCTTAACTTTATTTATAAAAATGCGGGAAGGTTTCTCCCTGCAATAATTCTGCGCAGTCTTATAGCCTGCGCTTCCTCCCTATCTCTTCTTTCCTTTGCGCTTTTTTCGGGACGGGTTCTTGATATTGCAACGGGAGCGCAGAAGGGAAATTCCTCCCTTTATATAGCTCTGCTCTTTGTGTCTATCGGGCTTTATATTGCCTTGATTGCCCTTGGCTCACACCTTTCGGTGAGAATTGACGGTAAGGTTCGCATCGCATTCCAGAAAAAGCTTTTTCGTTCGGTCTGCACCAAGCACTCCGACTTTGAGGAGGAGCTTCATTCGGGGGATATGCTCAACCGCTTTACCGAGGATGTCGGCTCGGTAACCGCAGGGGTAACGGGAATAATTCCCTCGGTGGTTTCCTTTGTTTCAAAAATTGCGGTTGGCCTTGGCGCTATGCTTGTTATGAGCCCCTCCTTTTCCCTTATCTTTATCGGCGCAGGAATTCTCTTCCCACTGCTTGGCCGTCTTGTTTCTCAGAAGTTTAAATATCTGCACAAGCAGATGCACCACTCGGCAGGTGTAACCCGTTCCTTTTTACAGGAATGCTTTGCAAATATGACCGTAATCAAAAGCTTTTCGGCGGCCGACAGTATGGAGGAACGACTGGGCGAGTATCAGGAGGTAAACTTCGGATATAAAATCAAAAGAAATCTTCTCCATATAGTTACCCATACGGGTATCTATTCGGTATTCACTATCGCCTATTATATAGCGCTGGTTTGGGGCGCCTCCCAAATAAGCCTCGGTCTTATGACCTACGGTACCCTTATGGCTATGCTCCAGATAATGAATCAGCTCCGCCATCCGCTCCAGAGCATTTCGGGAATAGTTCCCTCCTACCTTTCCATGATAGCTTCGGCAGAAAGGCTTATGGATATCGAGGGCAGACCCGAGGAGCCCTCAGTTCTTTCTGGAGAGGAGCTTGACCGCTTCAAAGAGGAGTTTTCTTCAATCGAGGCAAAAGATATCTGCTTCTCATATAAGAATAAAAATATTTTCAATAAGGCTTCGTTTACCATAAACAAAGGGGATACGGTAGCTATTACAGGCCGTTCGGGAATGGGAAAAACTACCCTGTTCCGCCTTTTGCTCAGCCTTATAGAAATCGATAGCGGAAGCCTTGCCTTTAACGGTGCCGAGCCGATAACCGCCGCACACAGAAGTATGTTTGCCTTTGTTCCTCAGGGAAATATGATACTTTCGGGCACGATAAGGGAAAACATTGCCTTCGCCCATCGGGATATAGACGACTCGGTTATTGAAAATGCGGCAAAAGCGGCAGGAATTTTCGACTACATAACCTCGCTTCCCAAGGGATTTGACACCCTCCTTTCAGAAAGAGGGGCAGGTCTTTCGGAGGGTCAGATACAAAGAATTGCTATCGCCAGAGCCCTTGTGACCGATGCGCCTATACTTCTGCTCGACGAATGCTCCTCGGCGCTGGACGAGAAAACCGAGAAGGACCTGCTCGAGAGACTTCAAAGAATGACCGACAAGACGATAATCTTTATAACCCACAGAAAAAAGGTTCTTTCAATCTGTAATAAACAGATTGACTTGGGACAGTAAAAAAGAAGGTCGATTGACCTTCTTTTTGTTTTTTAGAGCACTACTGCCTTGACTGCGTAGTAGCCCTCCTTTTCGGGAAGATTGGGCTTCCATTCGGGCAGACGCATCATGTAGCCGTCACATTCAACCTCGCCGTAGGTCTTAATGTCGACCGCCTCGCCCTGTTCGTTGATCACCGCAACCGTTACGGTGCGAAGTGTATCGGGCTCTGCAAAGAGGACCGGCTTTACGGTAAAGTCCGCCCCCCTCTTTACATCGGTGGTGTCGTTAAGACAGGTTATGGTTTTAAAGTTTTCGCCCATTGTGTGATAGGCATATTTGGCGTAACCGTAATTGTCGATAAAGGGTTTGAGGTATCCGCCGTCGTTAGCGCCGCCCATTAGACAACACCAGAGCATTGCGTCGGCATCCATAATTCGATACTTTCTTACCGCATAGGCTCCGCAAAGGGCCTGATAGGCCTGACTTATTCTCCAGTCCTCCTGTGTCAGCTTAAAGCCGAGAACATCTTCGTTGGGGAATTCATAGGTATAGGGGTTAAAGTAAAGCTCTTTTGCCTCCTTGGTGTTGGGGTCCTGTCTGCCGATAACGGCAAACTCACTGACCAGAAAAGCCCTCTCTTTACTCCTTAGCATCTTGTCCTGTTCATCCCAGGGCTGTGTTCTGAAAAGCTCCCAGGACTTGCCGTAGCCCATTGAATAGACATAAGGATGGGAGGAACGGACTACCAGCTCATCGGTCCAATAGGGCGACGCCTTTACGGGATTCCCGTCCTGGTCCTCTGTTCCCTCTGTGTTGTAGTAGCCGCACTCGGTCATTCCGTTTATTCCTCCGTAATAATGGAAGGAAAGAGGGCAGAGCAGTCGGGTTGTATCGACACTCTTTACAGCGGGTACAAATGCGTTATGAACATTATCTATATCCTCAAGGGTAGGATGGAACTCATTTGAGCCCTCCCACATAACGATGCTCGGGTGGTTAAGCCTTTCGGATATCTGTCTTATATAGCCATCCTTGGCATACCATTTGCCGTCAAACTCCACATGCTCAACCGAGTCGATATATCTGGTTATCCAGATGAGCAAAACGCCCAGTCGGTCGGCGTATCTTGCAAAGCGGACATCGTTTGTTCCGTAGCCGAGAATATGCAGACGTATCATATTTCCGCCCATTCTCTTTATCATAAGATACTGCCAGGTTATCTGCCAGTCACGAGGGCAGATGTGTGTCGTTGCTGTTTCGCTGTGGGGCGGCAGATACTGCATTATAAGGGCGCCCTTAAGGGTGGTCTTTTTGCCGTTTATGTATACTCCGCCGTTTCTCTGGTCAACCGTTCTGAAGCCTGTTTCGACCAGGGTATCATCAACCGCACTGCCGTTTAGGACCGCTTCAAAGCGAATGTCGTAAAGCTCGGGTGTTTCGGCGCTCCAGAGGTTTACATAAAGCTCTTTTTCTGCCAGAAACTCATTTTTACACGGATACTCGCCGAGCAGTACCTCCTCTCCCTTTGCGGGCCAGGCGGGCGCCATATATATTCTGATGCTGCAAGGCTTGTCGGTCTTACAGGAGAAGACCGCCCTTGCCGTTTTGCCCTCGGCAAAGGTTGTTACAACCTTGGGGTCTGTAATTTCAACCTCGTTTATTATAAGGAGGGAAACATCCTCACAGAACCAACCGTTAAAGGGGTCGACATTTCTGTGCCAACGGAATAAAACCTCGGGGGCTCTCGGCTCAACCCTAATCTCAAGCAGATGCTTTGAGCTCTTTTTGAGCTTTTCGGTTATATCAAGCTCCATACCCTCAAAGCTGTCGGTATCGGCAATACACTCCCCGTCGAGAAAAACCTTGCCGCCGGGATCTATCGAGCTGATTTTAAGCAGGGCTCTTTTTCCTGCCTCGGCTTCAAATTCACGGCGCAAAACAAGCACCTTATCGCAGTTTTGGGCATTTCCCACAGAATAGGGCAGTCTAACCTCTCCTATCGGCTCCTCTTTGCCGTCGGCTTCGTTTGCCTTTTTGAAGAAATCCTTTGTTTCCTCGGTTTCGGTCTTTATGAGCTTTGGCTCTATGCGCCACTCTCCGTTATGGAACATTCCGCAGCTGAAAAAAAGGTTGTCGGGGATATCGAAACAGCGAATCGGAAGTGTGACGGTGTTTTTGCCGTCGAGGGTTACGCTGTACTCCCTTTCTGAAAGGCTTATTTTAAAGGTATGCCATTCGCCAAAGGAAAGTTCTCCTAATTTTACTGCCTCGGGGTTATAGTAGTTGACGGGGATATCCATAACGTTGCAAAGACCGCTGGAATGGATATTTATATTAAATATCTCCTTTATTCCCGAGCGCAGACTGATAAGTCTGTGGCTGGTTACGCCAAGAATGGGGGCACCGTCTATGCGATATGCCTCATCCATATATAAGGAAAGCTCTATCTCCTCTACCCTTTTTCCACCCTTGATGTAATATGTAGCGGCGGGGTTGGGGGGAAGCGGATCGCCCTTAAAGACAAGGCAGTCCTTGTCAACAGTTGCCCTCTTTGTATAAAGGCTCCAGTTTTCAAAAACTTCTGCTTTTTTGCAAAGAGAGGCCTCCATATGTGTAAAATCGATACGGTGGGAGACCTTAGGCGAGGATATAGGGCCGCCCATAAGCTCGGTCAGCTCCTTTGCCTCTTCTTCTCGCACAGCCTTCTGTGATTTTTCGGGAAGATGATAAGTCTTTCTTATAAAATCGGAATAATGCTCTAAAAATTCCCGTCTTTTGTCAGGGGAAAAGACCTCGTTATCGGTAAAATCTCCGTGTTCTCCCTTGAAATTCGGGTCATAGTAAAAGAAATCGTGGTTTTCAACTCGCATATTTATTCCTTCTTTATCCTATATTTTCCTATATATTCTATCATAAAAATAAAAAAAGGCAATACTGTGTATTGCCTTTTCTTTGGTATTTTATTTATGAATGATTGTATTCCCGTCCTGCAGCAACATTGTCGGCATACTTCATAATATTCTTGAAGTTGGCCGAACCGATAAGTCCCATTTCCATTCCGTTTACCTCAACGAGATAACGGTTATCCTGCGCCGCATAGTAGCGAACGACCATCGGGGCCGAGCCGTCCTTTTGGGTCATTGTGATGGTAACCTTGGGCTCTTTATCTACTAGCTCTGCATCATAGGAAACGGCTGTCATACCAATCAGGAAGGTATAGTAATCCTGGAAGCTTTCAGGGCCTACCGCTACGCCGCCGTTGATTCGAACTCCCGTGATATCGGTCTGCTCGTTTTCCTCATCATATTCGGTAACGATGCCAAAGGTGTGTTTTGTATCTTCGAACTCAATAATGAAGTCCTGTACCTCTGCAAGCATGGCTATAAAAAGGAAGGGGGAATAAAGGTCTGACTCTTTGTAGTTTGCAACGGTCAGTGCCGAGGGGCTTACCTTCATAATAACCTCTATATCGCTTGAAATAACCGCATAATATCCGTCTGACTGAAGCTTTGCCTTAAGCTCTCTTTGCTGTGTTCCCGCCTTAACCTCAACCAAAAGGTCGGGCTTATCCAGACCGAAGGCAGTAAGGTCAGAACCGGTCTTTGTGTAGGAATAAACCCCGTCGGCAGAAAAGCCTGTAGAGAAAAGGGCGACTATCTGGGATACCATATCGTCATTAGCGCCTCTGTTCAAGGGGGAGCTTATATAATAACTGTTGAATTTGTATGCTGTGTCTTCCTGGTCAACGCAGTTTATGGTGTAGGTCGAACCAACCGTTGAATTTGAAAACTTCATGTAATCAAACTTTGCAAGGGCGCCGCTTGAATAATACTCTGCCGAGCCGTCTGCCTCTGCGAATGCCGCTACCGACACCGATTTTGCAAGGTCGAGTTTGGTCTTGTCAAGGGAGGATAAATAACTCGCCTTTACAAGATAAACCTTGCTGTCGGCCGAAGAGGTAACATAGTATCCGCTCTTGTCGGGCGACTGCTTTCCGACCGTCAGGGTGAGTGTTTCTCCCTCGGTCTTGGTTGCGCTGACGGTATAGGAGGGAGAATCAAAGCCATACAGATTGCCGTCGGTATACTCCTCGGCTATTATTTTTGCATATTTGAGTCCTATTGCGCTCTTTACAAAGGATGAAATTGTCGAGGTGTCGACAAGATTGGGATCGACAGTTCTTTCTATCCAGGTGCGAACCACCGTCGGTTCACTGTCCGACGAGGTCGCCTCACTCTCTGATTCGACAACATAAAAATCAAGGGTTTCTTTCCCGTTTTTAACAATAACAGCCGAATAGTTTTCAAGGTCGCTGTTTATTATCTCAGTTTCATTGACCTGTGTCTCCTCCGGCTCATCGCCAACAAGCTCAGGCACAAGCAGAAATATTCCTGTTGTAATTCCCACAAGAATGGCTACGGCAAGAAAAATTGCAAGGGCACGTTTTAAGAGCTTGGGCTTTTCTACCCTATCCTTCTTCTCCTCGGGAGCCGAGAATATGGTCGAGCCAAGGTCTTCCTCGTTCTCCTCCAATATGTCCTTTCTTTCTTCAGAGTGATCGCTCATCGGCGCTGCCTCCTAACGAAGACTACTACGCCTCCGGCTATAAGCACAAGGGGTAGGATTATCTGGAAAATGATTCTTATTGCATCTGCGCCGCTTTGGGTAACCTGATCGGCATATGACTCGTTATCAATTGTCTTCATATAGAAGGAGAATTCATCCCCTGTCTCACCGACCACAAGGTTTGCGGCATTTATTGCAGCATCCATATTTCCAAGGCTTGTGTATGATGCAAGGCTTGTGGAAACCACCGTGTCACTTGCAAAGGCTATAACATAGCTCTTCTTTTCTACCGAGTCTATCCACTGTGAGTCACAGCCAACTATCACTCCGCTTCTCTGGCTCTTCGAGTAGTCTGAGGTCGGCTCCCAGCTGACGCTGGTTCCGTCGGGAGCTGCAACTACCTGTTCACTGTAGGTAACATAAGGAACATAGGTCTCTCTGTAGCCCGAAGTCTCAAAGCAGGGGCTCAAAGGTACGGCGGAAGCAATCATCAGATACTTCTGCTTACTTCCTACAATCGCCTTAATGGTGTCATTCGTATCGGTGGTAGGTCTGAAGAGCATGGTCATTGGGTCATTCGCCATATGGCTCTGGCTGTTTGTATCAAACAGAACTCCCTCTCCTACCGAAATTCCCCACTCCTCAAGATAGCTGTAAAGATTAGGAAGTGCGGGAGAGTAGTCAGATGCAAAGAAAAGCACACTTCTTCCCCTCTCGCCCTTATTGTAAAGCCAGGCGTCGATAACCTCAAGCTCGGATACCGCAAAGTCCTCGGTGGGCGCCGAGATTATAAGTAACGAAACATCCTCGGGAACAGACTCAATAAGTGCTCCGTTTATCTCGTAAAGGTCAAAGTTGTTGAGCCCGAGAACCGAGGCAAAATATTCGCTTGAAGATGTCTTGCAGTGTGTTGAAACAACGGCCGCCTTATAGGTTTCGGTGGCAACCGACTTCTTGATGGCTCCCGAAACGGCAGTTTCAAAGGAGTTTCCCGAAACATAATAGTAATCATAGCCCTGAGAAGCGTATCCGCTTACATCCTCAAGGTAGTATATCTCGTCAAAGCCGACCACATTGCTGCGAACAATCTCTTCGCCGTCTACGGTATGCGTTGCAGAAACTATAATATCGCCGTAGTTAAGGTTTGCGGAGGAATGTTCTGCCATAATTTCGGAAAATTCGGGTGTCTGAGGATCGACATACTCAACCTTTACCTTGTTCTTTGAATAAACCTCGTAAAGATCTAAAAATCTTATAGTCTGGGAATAGTATTCGCCGGTCGAGTCGGTTGCGCTAAACTGCTGCTTTGCAGTATAGTAATCAAGATAGCCTCCGACATAGTCCTCCTTGTCGGCGCATACCGTAAGTGTAACCTCCATGCCGAGAGATTCAAGGAATTCAATATTGTCATCGGTCAGGGTGTTCTCTCCCGCTAAAGAAAGGTCAATATCAAGATTTACCCTTTTTGCGAGAACGGCAAAAAGAACATTCAGCACTACTGCGGCGGCAATAACTATAGCCGTTACGGTTACCGCATAGGTGCCGTACTTCATTTTGGCCTTGTTAAAAATTTTGAACTTCTTTGAGGGCTTTTTGTCCTCAGCTTCTACCTGCTCGGCAGCCTCGGTTTCCTCTAAAACCTCAGAGAGTATCTCTGCGTCACTCTTTTTCTTAAAAAGCTTCATTTTTGGCACCTCCCTTAAGCCCATCTGCGTTTCTCAACAGCGCGGACAGACAAAAAGCAGAACACGCTTGTCAGAGAAAGAAGATAAACAACATTTGTTATTCTTAAAACACCGTCGGTAAACTCGCTGTATATATCGATTATAGCGAGATAATCAACAATCGAGGTGAGAAGCTCGGAGCCTGTAAGACTTACAAGCGACGAGGAAAGCATAATAAGCAGAAAGATTACCAGGGTCAGTATGCAGGAGATGACCGAACTTTCGGTAAGGGAGGATATGAACATTCCTATTGAAATGAGGGCTCCTCCGAGAAGCAGCAATCCTATAAATGCATTAAGATAGAAAAGCCAGTTTACCGAAACCATTGAGGATACGATTATCTGGAAGATAATCGACGGGGTAAGCGGCAGAGCAAAAACCAGAAAGGCTGCAAAAAACTTGCCCATAACTACACCTGTCACCGAAACGGGAGAGGTTAGCAGAGCCTGGTCTACCTTAAGCTTTCTGTCCTCAGACAAAAGGCGCATGGTGAGGACGGGTAAAATGAATACCATTACGGTAGGAATTATGCTGAATATCTGATAAACAGCGGGTTCTCCCGACATATAAAGCGCCGAGAACATAAGTCCCTCAAAGAAAAGGATTATCGCCGCAACGACATATCCTATGGGAGATGTGAAATATGAACGGAATTCTCTTTTAAATATCGCCTTCATTATTCCTTCTCTCCTTTCTCTTCGTTGGTAACTACCTCTTCGGTTTCCTCGCCGATTACCGCCTCGCCCGATTCAATATCAAGCTTTACCTTTGCGGTGGAGGCAGACTTTTTAGCCTTTTCCTTTATTGTAGAAATTTCCGCCGCATTGTCTGCCTGTTCGGTCAGGCGGAGGAATATCTGCTCGAGTGACATTTCGTTAGAATAAATAGCAAGAATGGTCTTCTTGCGCTCGGTAAGTCTTTCGCTGACCGCACGACGAAGGTCAACACCCGGCATAGGCTCAATAACGAAATCACAGGTGCCCTGTTCCTTAACCCCAAGACTAGCTATAGATTTAACTCCCTGAACGGTGGCAAGTATCTTGTAAAGCTCCTCCTCACGACCGATTGCACGAACCGAAAGAGTGTGGTCTTCGGAAAGATTTTTGGAAAGGTTGTCCTGTGTATCGTCGGCGATAATGTGACCTTGATTTATAATGATGATTCTCTTACAAATCTCCTGAATCTCCGAGAGTATGTGGGAGGAGAGGATGATGGTATGATTTTTGCCGAGTCGCACGATAAGGTTTCTAATCTCCTTAATCTGCTTGGGGTCAAGACCAACCGTAGGCTCGTCGAGGATAAGCAGATCGGGGTTGCCGATAAGCGCCTGTGCGATTCCGACACGCTGACGGTATCCCTTTGAAAGATTCTTTATAAGACGGTTCTGAACATCGGTAATGCGAACAAGTCGCAGTATTTCGTCAATATGGGGGCCTTTGGGGAACTTGACCTTTTTGAGATCATACATAAAATTCATATATTCCCTTACGGTCATATCCATATAAAGCGGAGGTAGCTCGGGAAGATAGCCGATTCTCCTCTTTGCCTGTTCGGGCTGCTCGACAATGTCAAAGCCGTCGATAGAAACGCTGCCCTGTGTAAGCGAAAGATAACCGGTCATTATGTTCATTATAGTACTCTTACCTGCGCCGTTAGGACCGAGAAAGCCAACAATTTCTCCCTTCTCAATAGAGAAACTTGCGTTATCCACAGCGAGATGGTTGCCGTACTTTTTGCTGAGTCCGGATACTTCAATCATATCTCATTCTCCTTAAAAGTATTTTAATGTCTTTAATTTACCAAACAAATTTATGCAAAGTGTAAATAAATTTTTAACATTGGTAATATCCACATTATTATACTGTAAACCTTAATAAAAATCAATAATATTTATATGGAAACACCTCGTCTTGTATTAAGGCAAGTCTCAAAAAAATATATAAATTATTTACTTGACAAGCATATTTGTCTGTGCTATAATACGATTTGCGCCGATAAAGGCACAAAAACTTAATATGGGAGAGTTCCCGAGTGGCCAAAGGGGACAGACTGTAAATCTGCTGCTTTCAGCTTCGGTGGTTCGAATCCACCCTCTCCCACCAAAAAATCGACTTGTGAAAACAAGTCGATTTTTTTATCCATTGCGAAAGCAATGGCATATCATCAACGATAGCGTTGCTATCGTTGTATCTCATCAGTCCGTCAGGACTGTATATCATCACGCAAGGCGTGTATCAAAATTCTTTCGCAATGATGATATACAAGGCTAAAGCCTTGATGATATGCAATTCCTAGCGGAATTGATGATATACAATGCTTCGCATTGATTTCACTTTGAATTTATAGTATAATAATTGCAAGGAAGTGAAAGTATGCCCAAGAATTATTTGCTTGTATATTCAGAACAATTAGCAACAGATATTGAATTGCTATGTGAAAATATAAAGGCACCGTCTAATACAATCTTTCAAATTCGGAAAAGTTCGAGCAGTGTTTATGCCAATATTCGTGAGGCTAATTACGGGCAAAGTAAGGCAGATATGCTTTCAAAATTTGAGATTGCATTAAAAGAATGTAGTGAAACAGAGGGTTGGCTTCAGTTGTTATTTAATACTAATGCAATTGATGAAGATACATATAAAAAACACAGAAACCTATGCGGCAGAATCAGACGAATGTTGATTTCAAGCTGTAAAACATTAAAGGAGAGTTAAAATGGATAGTAAAGAAATGTATAATCAGGCTTATCGTGCACATTATTATGGAAAAAATTTAAATTATGCATTAAACGGTTATTTAAATGTAATTGCTTGTTTTCCAGATAGCGATGAAGCAAGATATTCAAAACAACAAATATTAAATATAAAAAAAGTAATACCTGAAAATGATATTGATTTGGACGATGAATTAAAACGTATTTATAATAATATTTGTTTTGAGCAAAGTGCAAAAGTTCAAAAAGAAAGGGAAATTTTAGAAGAAAATATAAAAGCACAAGAAATCAAAAGTCAAAAATTAAAAGAATTTGAAACAAATTTTTCAAATCTCTTATTAACAACTAGCAATAATTTTGATGGTTATATAGTTAAAGACTATATCGATATCTTGTGTGAAGAAGTTGTTTTTAAGAATAGTTTTTGGAAGCGTTTAGACGCTACTTTTGAGGATTTGGGAAATGCCTTCACTTTTAAAGATACCGAACTTTCCGGTGCTAATAAATTGATTTCAAATGCAAGGGAATATGTAGTAGAAAAATTCAAACGTAAAGCTGTTCAATTAGGTGCAAATGCAGTGTTAGGCGTAGAGTTTGAATCCTCTTTTGGTAGTGATATTGTTAGAGTTTCTGTTTCAGGAACAGCTGTACGGATAGAAAAAATCGATAACACAAATAATTCTCTGGACTTTTAAAGTGTTTCGGATATAATTGCTGTTACCAAAAAGAAAGGTGGCAACAATTATGATTTTTGAAAGCAAAGAACAAGAACTAATGTTTATGAATGTTTTGTGGTTACGGCTGTTCTATCTGCAAGAACATTTAAAAGAAACAGGCGAACTTGAATTTATGCAGGTTGTTCGTGAGTGTAATTGGAGATGTTCTAACAAAATCGAGCGTTTAAAAGACGAAATATAAGTGGCATCTAAATGGTTCGGAACAGCCAAACAAGGATACCACCCAAACGGGTGGTATTTTTGTTTGGTTAGATGCGTAGCATCGGAGTCGGACCACCGAAGGTGGTTCGTCGAAGCAGTCCAAAACGTGCGATAGCGTTTTGGAGCTGTGAAGTCGGGAGCACGAAGGTTTTGCCGCAAACGGCTCGGAGCCGTCGGCACAAACCGAGAGCGCACCGTACCCACCCGTCCACAGTCTGAAACAGAATAATCGGCAACCACCCAATAGGGTGGTTTTTTTAGTTCTGGTGGGAGAGGGTTATCCTGATGAGAACTCTTTTTTGCCAAAGGCAAAAAAGGTTCGGCGACGCAGCCGCAACGCTGCGATAAGCGGTGCGGACTGCCAAAGTCTCGAGTAAGGCAATTTTTTCGGTAACACCCGCAGTGTTCGAAAAAATGCCGACGCAGAGTACCCACCCGATTTTGAAGGTAATAAGTAATAGTGAATAGTGAAGAAGTGTGTTTTACAAAGCTTTGCCTTGCTCTTTTTATTTGTATAAATTATAATTATTTTGAAAGCGGGGATGGTAAAACCCAACGGATATATTCAATTAAACACACCTTATGGAGGTAAATAATATGAAAATGATGGATTGTGTAGAAGTAATTGTTGAAAAAGCGGAATATGCCAAACATGGTGTTCATAAAGGTATGCAGGGCGTTATTTGGTTAGAAGAATCCATTAACGGAACTTGGGATGTCTTTTTTGATTTATGGGGCGAACATGCTCCAATAGGCGATATCGCCGTAAAAGAGGAAGATTTAAAGCTTATTCCTAAAATAGATGCAGAAGTTAACGAAGAAATTAAAGCTCTATTTGACAAATAGTTTTACGCAGGGTTCAAATTTGTGCAACCCTTCCAGAACTAAACCACCCAACAGGGTGATTTTTATTTTGTTGCGTTCAGACCCGTCCTAACTATTAAAATCCTCCCCCACATTGTTTTTTCTTGCAATATGGGCGGCTTTTATATATAATGTATTTAAATAAATATAAATTTATTGTAAAGGAGACTTGTATTATGAAACGCATTTTTTCACTTCTCTTAGTTTTAGCGCTCGTATTTTCTTTGTCTGCATGTGGCGGTTCTTCCACTATGACAATGGGTACAGGCAGCCCCACAGGCACCTATTTTGCCTACGGTAGTATTGTAGGACAGTACATTACAAACAACACCCAAACAGCCGTCAATGCCGTATCGACCGGTGGCTCCAAGGATAACATTCAGGGTATCGATATCGGAGACTATCAGCTCGGTACCGTTCAGTCTGATGTTATGCACTATGCATGGAACGGCACACGTTCCTTCGAGACCGACGGAAAAATCGACTCCTTCCGCACAGTTGCAGGTCTTTATGCAGAGGCTGTTCAGCTTGTAACCGTCAATCCCGACATTAAATCGGTAAGCGACCTTGCAGGCAAAAAGGTTTCTATCGGCGCTCCCGGTTCGGGCGTTTACTTTAACGCTGTAGACGTTCTTTCTGCCGCAGGACTTACCGTAGACGATATTATTCCCCAGTATCAGAACTTTGACCAGAGCGCAGACTCCCTCAAGGACGGCAAGATTGACGCCGCATTTATCGTTGCCGGTGCTCCCACCCCCGCTATTACAGAGCTCAGCATGACAAACGGCAATGTTCGCATAGTTCCTATCGACGGCGACATCGCAAAGACTCTTATGGAGAATAACACCTTCTATTCGGTTTACAAGATTCCTGCCGAAACCTACAAGAATCAGGCCGAGGATGTTTTAACCGTAACCGTTAAGGCTACCCTTATTGTCAGCGCTGACGCCAGTGAGGATGCTGTTTATGCGCTCACCGCTGCTATCTTCGACAATATCGAGGCTATCACAAAGGAACACGCAAAGGGCGCTGAGCTCAGCCTCGAAAACGCTACCGAGGGTCTTACAGTTCCCTTCCATGCAGGCGCTGCAAAATATTTCAAGGAAAAGAACATTGAGGTAGCAGTTCAGTAATTCTGCTAAAATTTTTTTCTAACAGTTTGATAGCTGCGGCAAAAACTGTCGCAGCTATTTTAATACTTTTATCGAAAGGTGGAAAATCCCGTTGCTTTTTTCAAAAAAGAAGACACCTAAATCCGAAGAGCCAATGGATTTGGATGCCGTAATGAAAAAATTCGACCGAGAATCCAACACTCGTATCTGGGAAGGCAGACCAAAAATAATTATTAACTGTATTTTAGCCGCCTTCTCCCTGTTTTGCATATATGTAACCTTTTTTGCGACCTGGCTTGACGCCATCAGGCTTTCAAGCTTTGTAGGCTGTATAGTATTTATAGGTTATCTGGTTTACCCCGCCAAAAAGGGCAACCAGAAAACAAATTATATGCCCTGGTACGATGTTGTTTTAATGGTATTGGGCTCGGGCTCCTTCTTCTACTATACCTTTGATGCAATGACCATCATTCAGCAGGGTAACAAGTTCGAGCTGTATCAGATTATCATCGGTGTTATCGGCATTCTTTGTCTTCTGGAGCTTTGCCGCCGCTGTGTAGGTATTCCGATAATCATTGTTGCGGCAGTGTTTATTGTTTACGCAATCGGTTGGGGACTTTCCAATCCCGATATCATGCGCCGAATAGAAGGTCTTGTAGGTAAACTCTTCTACACCACCACCTCGGGCATTTTATCGGTTCCGATAAATACCTGTTCCAAGTATATTGCTATGTTTATTATTTTCGGCGCCTTTCTCGAGAGGACGGGCATCGCCGACTTCTTTATAAAGATAGCAAACTCTGTCGTGGGCGGTTTTTCGGGCGGTCCTGCAAAGGTTGCGGTTGTCGCAAGTGCCCTTGAGGGTATGGTTTCGGGCTCATCGGTTGCTAACACTGTAGGCTCGGGCTCGGTTACCATTCCGCTTATGAAAAGAACCGGCTATAAGCCTGAGTTTGCCGCCGCTGCAGAAGCCTCGGCCTCTACCGGCGGACAGATAATGCCCCCTATTATGGGCGCCGCCGCCTTCCTTATGGCAGAAAACATCGGCGTTCCCTACAGCAACATTGTTGTCAGGGCAATTTTACCCGCCTGTCTTTATTTCCTAGGTGTATTTATTTCGGTTCATCTTGAGGCTAAAAAGCAGGGGCTCAAAGGTATTTCTAAGGACGAGCTGCCAAGATTTATTCCCCTTTTAAAGCAGTCCTATCTGCTTCTTCCCCTCATTCTGCTCATTGCTCTTGTCGGTTCGGGCTCACGCTCAATAGCCTACGCCGCCGCTGTTGCAATTGTAGCCGCAATCCTTGTCGGCATCTTCAACAAGGAGAACCGCACTACACCGAAGCGCATCTGGGAGGCTCTGGCTGCGGGCGGACAGGGTATGATAACCGTAGCGGTAGCCTGTGGTGTTGCAGGTATCATTGCAGGTACCATTACTATGACAGGCCTTGCAAATATGCTTATCAACGGAATTCTGGCTCTGGCGGGAAATAAGGTTATAATCGCCCTTTTCCTTACTATGCTAACCTGTATAGTTCTGGGTATGGGTGTTCCCACAACCGCAAACTACTGTATTATGGCAGCCACCTGTGCGCCTATTCTTATAAAAATGGGTGTTCCAGACCTTGCGGCCCACTTCTTTGTTTTCTATTTCGGTATTGTTGCCGACCTTACTCCGCCGGTTGCTCTTGCGGCATATGCCGGTGCGGCTATCGCTCAGGCAAACCCGATGAAAACCGCCTTTACGGCTACCAAACTTGCTATCGGCGCCTTTATAGTTCCCTATGTTTTCGCCCTTAACCCCGCAATGCTCTTTATAGACACTACCGTCTGGGAGGTCGTTCTGATTTGCATAACCTCCTGTGTCGGAATGTTTGCGGTGTCGGCAGCGCTCGGCGGCTTTTTCCTTCACAATATGAACTGGGCCGAGCGCATTTTAAGCGCAATAGGCGGTTTACTGCTTATCTACCCCGGTCTAGTGACCGATGCTGTAGGCATGGCTCTGGTTGGAGTTGTGCTTATAATTCAGCTTATAATAAAAAAGAAGCCAGTCATAGCTTCGGTTTAGCATATTTATTTTTTAGCGACCTTCGAAAATGAAGGTCGCTTTTTCTTGTATATTGCCTTTTTATTTGTAAATAATGAAAATAAAAAGGAGTGATATTATGGATTCTCAAAATCCCGTAAAAAATACGCTTGACTCTATACCCGAGCCAAACGCCGACGCTAAACGGATAGTCGGTCTTGTTAAGGAGGGCGGCAAGGTTACAGGCTATAAACTGTCTGACGATACCTTTGTTAACAAACCCGAAGCGGTTAAGATGGCAAAGCTCGGCGGAATTTCGGGGGTTGGAATTGCCCATAGAGGAGATACCGAGTATCTTAAATCTATTCCCGACGGGAGTGAGGACAACAACCTCTCAAGCCTCCCCTCATATTCTCAAAAGGTATAATTTTTGTTTCTTCACACAAGGAAAAGCTCCTTGTGTGATTTTTTGTTTTTTCCTCCCCAAACGATAAATTCTATCCCTTCTCTTTAAAATTTACTTGACCTTCCTCAACAGCGGTAGTATAATCTTAAAAAATATTGTTTAAGGATGTGTTCTTTATGCGTCAGCAGTGGTTTGGTCTTGAATGTGAAAGGTTTGAGTTTGAGGAAAAGGTTGCTCTGCTTGTTTTCCCGGATAAAAACGTAAAGCCATTAGGAAAAATTGTTTTTAAAACTCTCTACTGGGGCTCCTTCCCCGATGTTGAAATCAATCTTGCAAAAAGAGGTTATCATGTTGCCTGTATCCAGACTCTTAACCGCTTCGGCGTGGATGAGGACTGTCACAGAAAGGCAAGATACATAAAATTCCTTGCAAAAGAGTACGGTCTGAGTGAAAAATGCGCCCTCGTCGGAATGAGTCTGGGCGGTGCCCACGCTGTCCGCTTTGCAGGATTTTACCCCGAGCTTGTTTCTTGTATCTGGCTTGACGCTCCCGTCCTTAATCTCCACAGCTACCCCGGTAAATTCGGCAACGCAGAGTGTGAGGGGGTCTGGGAAAAGGAGTTTGTAAACGCATACCCGGGAGTTAAGCGTTATCAGCTTCACAATATGGACATACACCCCATCAATAAGGCCGATATACTTGTTGAAAATAAAATCCCCGTTCTTCTCTCTTGGGGTACAGAGGACTGCTCGGTAAACTTTAATGAAAACGGCAGACTTCTCATTGAAGCCTATAAGGATACAGGTCTTTTAAAGGCCCTGCCCGTAGGTCTTCGAGGACACCACCCCCACGGAAAAATCGACAACAATGCCGAAATTATAGACTGGATTGCCGAACACGCCTGATTTATGCAGAAAACTCAAGTGAAATCTTGAGTTTTCTGTTTTTTTATGTATAATAAATATATGTAAACTCTTTTTTGGAGGAAATCTTATGAAAGCATTTATGGATAAGGATTTTCTTTTGCATAGTGAGACTGCAAAGCATTTGTATCACGATATCGCAAAGGAGCTTCCGCTCATAGATTACCATTGTCATATAAGTCCGCAGGAGATATACGAAAACCGCCGTTTTGACTCTCTCGACCAGGTATGGCTCGGGGGCAGACAGTCCGACGGCAGTTATTTCGGCGACCATTATAAGTGGCGTGTTATGCGCTCAAACGGTGTCAGCGAGGATTATATCACAGGGGATAAATCGGGTAAGGAGCGTATAAAAAAGTTTGCCGAGGCGCTCGAAAAAGCTATCGGCAATCCTATGTACCACTGGACCAACCTTGAACTGCGCCGCTTCTTTGGCGAAGAGGGATATTTAAGTCCCGAAAATTCCGACGAGATTTACGAGCGTTGCAGTAAAAAACTGCGTGAGGATGAAAAGCTTACCGTTCGTGGTCTTATAAAGCAATCAAAGGTTGCTATGATAGGCACCACCGACGACCCTGTCGATTCGCTCGAATGGCACAAGAAGTTGGCCGAGGACGAAACCTTTGATTTTTGCAGGGTCTATCCCTCCTTCCGTCCCGACAAGGCGATAAATATAAATAAAGAGGGCTTTGCCGATTATATTAAAAAACTCGCCGCATCGGTTGGCAAAAAGACTCTCGGCAGTGTCGAAGAGGTCTGCGATGCTTTAACACAAAGACTTGAGTTCTTTAAAGAAATGGGTTGCCGAGCCTCCGACCACGGTCTTGACTATATTATGTTCAGGGTGGCCGATGAAAAAGAGATAAATAAAATCTTCAAAAAGGTAATGAAGGGCGGCAGCTGTACCGTAGAGGAGGCAGAAAAATACCAGACCGCCGTTCTCCTCCATCTCGGCCGAGAGTATCACCGCCTCGGTATCGTAATGCAGCTTCATTACTCCTGTTACCGTAATGCAAATAATAAGCGTTTTACCACACAGGGAGCCGACACGGGCTATGATATGATTGCCCAGAACACCTGCGGCGCAAATATTGCACAGCTTCTGTCATCTCTGAACGACACCGACCAATGTCCCAAGACCATTCTTTATTCCCTTAACCCTGCCGATAACGAGCAGATAGGAACCATACTCGGCTGCTTCCAGACCGACGAGATTCCGGGCAAAATTCAGATGGGCTCTGCCTGGTGGTTCAATGATACAAAATCGGGAATGGAGGGGCAGATGAAGGCTCTTGCAAACCTCGGTTTGCTCGGCAACTTTGTCGGCATGCTTACCGACTCCCGCTCCTTCCTCTCCTACACCCGCCACGATTATTTCAGGCGGATTCTCTGCAACCTTGTCGGAGGTTGGGTAGAAAACGGAGAGTACCCCAACGACGAGAAGGCCCTTCGCAGTATCATCGAGGGCATCTGCTACAAAAACGCCGAGAGATATTTTGATATGTGATAAAAAACAACCTCGAAAGAGGTTGTTTTTTTAGGGAAAGGGGAAACGGTTGCTCGTCACAACCCTGTTTCGAAAAATTTTCGATATCAACGCCCTTGTATCTTAATATGTGGAATTATATAATTAACAATAGAGGTGATGTAAATGATTACCCTCTCCAAGATCGCAAAAGAGGCTCATGTTTCTGTTTCCACCGCATCCAAGGCTTTCTCCGGAAGCGCAGAGGTAAGCGAACAAACCAGACAACTGGTTTTCGATGTGGCAAAACGCTATGGTTGCTTCAAAAAATTCTTTAATGCGAAATATTCCAGATATGTCATTGCTATTATTTGTCCGGAATTCAGCAGTATTCATTACACGACCTATCTGTCAAGTTTGCGTCGACACCTGGAAAGTGAAGGGTGTGATATTTGTGTTGCAGAAAGTAATTTTTCCGCCGACAAAGAGAAGGAACTTTTAGACTATTACTGTAAACATGCGGATGTAGATGCAGTCATCCTGATTCATCCCAGAATCACGCAGTATGATTTTCACGAGATCCCTGTTCTTTCCCTGGGACAAAGCATTTCAGGGAAGCTTGGCGTATCCATCATTTGTGATTTTTCAGCAGCGCTAACACAAGGTATCGATTATTTGATTTCAAACGGGGTTTCTTCTATCGGTTTTATTGGGGAATCTCTCACGGCAGCAAAGCTTTGCTGCTTTAAAAAGATTTTGTCCGAAAGAGACCTTTCTTGGAGTGAAGAGCATATCCAAACTGTTCAGCAGCGTTTTGAGCCGGGTGGATATGAAGCGATGGAGCGGATATTAAAAACAGACTCGCCGCCCCGTGCGATAATCTGCGCTTACGACAATATGGCCATCGGTGCGATCCGATGCATCAACGATCACGGCTTACGTGTTCCTGAGGATATTGCTGTTATGGGTATGGACGACATTCCACAAGCGCCTTATCTGTTTCCGCCTCTGGCTTCTATTACGAGTCAAACAGAGCAGCGGTGTCAAATGGCGGCAAAATTTATCCTTCAAATGATAAATGGGCAAGAGGCTCCTCATTTGCAGGTAGTTCAAGCACAATTAAAATTTCGTAAGTCATTCCAGATCGGTACTTCGGTTTTATAATCGTTTGCTTATTACACGGCGCAGTAGCGTCTGCGCTCTAAAATTAAGAAAATCTTATGTGCATTACATAACACTGCTATTTCACAAAACCCGAAGGGAGTATGCTGAATATGAAAACTTTCAACATTCGTGATTACGGCGCCAGGACTTCTGACCTGTTGCAGACCGATAACATTCAGAAGGCTATTGACGACTGCTTTCTGGCGGGAGGTGGCAGAGTTGTAATCCCCTGTGGCGTTTATCTGACAGGCGGTCTCCGCATCCGCACAGGCGTTGAGCTTTATCTTGAAAGCGGCGCCATTCTCAAGGGAAGCCGCAAGGCTGAGGATTATTTTGGTTATCGAAATGATACCCTTGAGCCTGTCGTCTTGGAAAAGGAGGGGGATACCCCGAAAACCAGCCGCAGCGCCATTTCCACCAGCCGCTGGTGCAACGCTCTGATCCGAGCCTTTGATGCTCACGATTTTGCCATTGTGGGAGAGAAGGGCTCTTATATTGACGGTTCCAACGCATTCGATGCACAAGGAGAACACAATTACCGTGGCGCTCACGGCATCGGCATCTGGAGATGCAAGAATATGCGTTTTGAGGGTTACACCTTCTTGAACAGCGGCAATTGGTGCCACGCTCTTTTCCAAAGTCAGAATATTACCATTCGAAATATAGCCATTCACGGCGGCGAAGACGGTATTGATCTCCGCACCTGTGATGAGGTTCTAATCGAGGGTTGTGACGTCAATACTCCTGACGATGCTGTAGCAGGCTTTGACAACCACAATGTCATAATTCGAAACTGCAAACTGAATTCTTCTTGTATGCCACTTCGCATTGGGGGAAACAATTTCTTGGTGGAAAACTGCCTGTCTGCCGAGCGCAATTTTGCCCCCCGTGGTCAGCTTTCTTCAGAAGAAAAGATGATGGGAATCCAGTCAAATCCAAATGCACGACACGAGTGCCGTGCGGCCTTTGCCTATTACTGCGATTTTAGAACCGACTTGAGAAAGTCTCCTGAAAATATTGTCATCAGAAATTGCCGTTTCGAGCAGGTAAGAGAGGTTATGCGCCTTGAATTCACGGGACTCAACCGCTGGTGCAGACAGAGAGCGCTGAAGGAAATTACCTTTGAAAATTGCTATATGGGCGACCTGTACTTCACAGGTATGCTTTGGGGCGACGCCGATGATAAGGTCATTTGCCGCTTTAAGAATGTAACCTTCTCCTGTAGAGAAGGAATGGATCAGGTTCCTTTACTTGCAGTAGGAAACGTGGAAAAGATTCTCTTTGAGAATTGCACCTTTGAGGGATATTCTAACAAGCCCATTATTCTTATCGGTACAGACGATGTGGAAAATATAGAGGTTGTGGGTTCGGGAGAAATCGAACTGAAAAAGGTAGGTTTTGAAGAATGTATCCTGGCGCATCCGGGCGGAGTTGCTAAACTGGATCAAGGTAAGCTGCTTTTCTGGGACCTGAAAGATCCTGACGCCCCGCCGGTTAAAGGCCCTGAATCTTTAAGAATAAAATTGGCCGAGAAGTTAGCCGAAAACCCAGACCAAGGTTAACTCCTTCAACAATAAAAACACTTGGTTGATCGCATCTTATAAGGAGAAAAACATAATGAAATTAAAAATAGGTTGGGCAGAAGTAGATATTACGCCTCAAAAGGGAACTAAAATTGGTCTCGACGGTCAGTTTTTTGAGAGAATTACTGACGAGGTGGAAAGCCCTATAAGTGTTACCGCACTTACTATAGATAATGGTAACGATTATGTAATAATGTGTTCCTGCGATTTGGTTGCGATAAGTGACAACCTTAATCATATGGTTAAAGAAAAGCTTACTAAGGATGGCACTGTTAATCCGGATAAGGTAATTATATCTGCAATCCATACACATACATCCTACTCTTATAAAAGAGAATCTTTTGTAGGTTTTTCAGGCTCAAACGCATCTGTCAACTATCTCAAAGCCATTGTTCCTAAGGATATGGAATATAAACCGCACGTTTCAAGTGAAGAAAGAATGGACCCCGATACAGCGGTAGAAATTTTAGCAAATAAAATCTTCGAAGCAGTATTGCTCTCGTGGAAAAACAGAGAACACGGTTATTACAGAAACGCTTTTGGAAGAGCTGCTGTCGGTATGTGCCGTCGTGTTTGCTATGACGATAACAGCGCTATTATGTGGGGCGATACCAATACCGCAAACTTCACCGAGCTTGAGGGCGGCAACGACAACGGAATTGAACTTATTTTTACCTACGACCAAAACAAAAAACTCACGGGTGTAATGGCAAATATAGCCTGTCCCGCACAGGTCGTAGAACATAGAAGCTATATTTCGTCCGACTACTGGGGCAAGGTTAAAGAAAATTTAAGAAAAGAATACGGAGAAAATGTTTTCTTGCTTGGGCTTTGCTCGGCAGCGGGAGATCAATGCCCGAGAGATATGATACGCTGGGTAGAACCGGAAAGCTATATTGACGATCCTAACATTAAAAGAGATGTCGTTATAGAAAGAACTGCAGACCCTTCTATGTTTGACCTTTCAGGATTAAGGCTGGTTGGCAGAAGAATATCCGGCGAGATAATTGCTGTACACGAGGAGTTAAAAAGCGACTATAAGGACGAGGCTGAGCTTGTTCATCAAACGCCGAAAATAGTATTGCCTCTCAGAAGAGTAACCAAATCGGACTACAAAAACGCAATAGAGATGATTCATAAGTTTGTCGAAAATAACAAAGGAAAAACTATCAACTTTGATGATAATGCAGCTATGCACGTTTATTCAGGTATAATAACAAGATATGAACTGCAAAAAACGGTAGACGTTTTCCCCATAGAAGTTCACATTGTAAGATTCGGAGACGTAGCTATAGCCACAAACCCGTTTGAACTTTTCCTCAATTACGGCAATCAAATAAGGGCGAGAAGCAAAGCAAAACAGACCTTCCTTATTCAGCTTGCCTGTGGCGCAAACGGTTACTTGCCGACCGAAAAAGCCGAAAAGGGCGGACATTATTCTGCCTATGTCTCCAGCGGATGTGCAGGACACCAAGGCGGTGAATTACTTGTTCGTCAAACACTTGACCGAATCAATAGTATGTTTTAACAGAAAGTAAAACGGGTCGCTTATAACAGTCTTTATTTAAAATTACATAACAAGGAGTATGATTATGAACCAGAATAACACCATTGGATTTGTGTGCTTTGGCGAAGTTAACACGCCTTTTGAGCGAATCCAAATGAAACACGATGAGGCACTACAGGTCTTACAGGCAAAGTATGACGATATCGTAGACGGTGGCATCGTTATCGATGATCTTGCTTACGAAACCGCAGATGCTGCTGTAGCCAAATTGACAGGTCTTGATATGAGCTGCCTGATCGTCTGTGTTGCCGGTTGGATTCCCACCCATGCAGTAATCCGTGTTACCGATCAGTTCCGTCATATTCCCTTGCTACTGTGGGGACTGTGCGGTTGGAAGGAAAACGGCCGAATAATCACAACTGCAGAACAGGCAGGCACTACTGCTCTGCGTCCCGCCTTTGAGGCTTTGGATTACACTTTTAAGTACGTCTATAACATCATTGACAAGCCTTGGCCTATGGACAAAATCGATGCCTTTGTTTCTGCCTGCCGTGCGAAGAAGGCGTTGCGTAATGCCCGTATCGGCACTATGGGTTATCGTGATATGTTGCTGTATGGCACACAGTATGAGGGTAATTCTATGCGCGGTCAGATTGGCGTGGAGGTCGAGCCCTACGAAATGCTGGAGATGGTGCGAACCATTGATACTCTGGACACTGCGCAAATTGCAGAGGGCGTTGCCTTTGTTAAGCAAAACTGGGTCTTTAAAAAGGAATGTGATGATTCTGTCATTGAGCAGGGCGTAAAGTATGCTCTTTCCATTTTGAAGAAGATACGGGAGCGTGGTTGGGAAGCCATAACCCTTATTGATGTGGACGGAATGAAAAAACTGGAAGGTTTTCCTCCGGCTATGGTGTTTATGCTGTTGGAGCACTACTGCGACATTCTGACCGTTCCGGAAAACGACGTGATGGGCGCTGTAACTCAACTCATTATGAAGTATATTTCAGGTCAGACCGTGCCTTATCTGGAGTACTACGAGTTCTTTGAGAAGAGTATGCTTATCGGCGTACCCGACTTTGTTCCGAAGTCTGTAACCGACGGAGATGTAACCGTTCTGCCTGCAGCCTTTGGTCTGCTGAATGCCAGTCTGCTTAATGTGTCTAAGGTTAAGACCGGATATGTGACCTGTGCACGACTTGTCTATCTGAAGGGCAAGTACAAAATGCACATTTATACTGCTGAGGCAAAGACTCCTCCCGCTTGGAACGAGTTTGGTTGGGACGATCCCGCACCCCAGCTGCCCAGTCTGGAAGTGTTCCCCGATTCCTGCACCGTGAAAGAATTCGCACAGATGGTGTCCTGCCAACATGTAATCCTTGCCTACGGAAATTATGTGGAAGCTTTGAAAGATTTCTGCGCTATGATGGATATCGAAGTTATGATGTGATAAAAAAACAACCTCGAAAGAGGTTGTTTTTTTTAGGGAAAGGGGAAAGGGGAAAAGGGAAAGGGTTAGAGACTTCCGAGCCTTATTATCTCCACTCCCTTTTTTTCTGCCTTTTGGGCAAAGGCGGCCGCACCGCCTATAACACTGTTCACATATGTAATTACTATATCGCTACTGTCGAGCATCCACTTGTTCCTTTTTACTATGGCGAATCTCGGATGAGCGGTGGTCATTACGTCGGGAAAAATCGTTTCTTCCTCGGTGTATAAACAGTATTCCGACTTTGGTCTTAAATAGGATAACACTACATAATACTCTATCTGCGGATATAGCTTTTTAAGCCCTCGCAGAACCTTTAAAACAAGGTAGTCAAACGAACCGCTGTCCCCGACAAAAAAGAGATTTACCCCTCTTTCTTCAATCAGCTCCAATATAGTATCAAAAAGTTTAGACGACAACTGGGCAGTATCATGTACTTGCCTGTGCCCGAAAAATGTGCAAGTTTTCATAAAATTCTCCTTTTAGACCAGTATAGCGGTCAATATTTAAATAGATTTTATCATACAATACTCGTGGTTGCAACCAATACTGGTCAAAAACGGAGAAAATGTATGGAACAAAAAATAAGAACAGACAGATATCTGGGGCAGAACCTCCGCAGACTGCGTGACAATTTTGGGATATCCCAAGAGAAATTATGTGCCGAGCTTCAGCGCAGAGGCTGCGATATTGGACGGACTACCTATGCAAAATACGAATCGGGAGAGCTAAATATCAAGGCGAGTGTAATAATAGAACTTCGTAAAATTTATAATTGCTCTTATGATGAATTTTTTAAAGGATTGGATTAGAAATGAAAAGATGCACGAAAATTTTTCGTGCATCTTTTGCTGTTTCTTATTTTTTATTATACCCTTTCCCTTTTCCCCTTTCCCTTTTCCCTTTTCCCCTTTCCCCTTTCCCTAAAAAAGAACCCCACAGTCTGTGGGGTTCTTTTTTCATCCTAATGAATTTTTAACAGTCGTGGTGATTTCCTTTTCATAGCAGGAAAATTTCTCGTCGATATTGTCAGGCAGGGTTTTCTTTGTCAAAAGGCTTACAATCGGCACTATAACGAGACCGCCGAGCATTGCGAAAACTCCCGAGTAGAGTGAGTTTGTAAAGACAAAGCTTAAAACGGGAACCCCTTTTACGCTAAAGAGTCCTACGCCTATGAGAAGCTGAACAACCTCAAGTCCCACGCCGAATATAAAGCTTGCGACGACCGCCGCTTTTGTGGTTCCCTTCCAGTATAGACCGTATAGGAAGGGTGCGAGGAAGGCTCCTGCCAGTGCTCCCCAGGAAACACCCATCATCTGTGCGATAAATACCGAATCAGACCAGATAGAGTCCTTGAGAATTGCAATGACAGCCGAGAGGGCTATGAAGAATACTATAAATGATCTCATTATAAGAAGACTCTTTTTCTCGCTTACCTCTCCCTTTTTCTCCATAGCGGGTTTTACAACGTCGAGGGTAAGGGTTGAGGAGGAGGCAAGAACAAGGCTTGAAAGGGTTGACATCGATGCCGCAAGAACCAGCACGACGATAATTGCAACTACAAGGCTCGGTAAATTGGAGAGCATTGTGGGAACTACCATATCAAACTTTGTGCCTGTAGCTGAGGTGTAGCCAGCGGCAGCCATTTTATCAAAGTAGAGCTTACCGAAGCCGCCGAGGAAGTAGCAGCCACCCGCAACAATGATTGCAAAAACGGTCGAGATAATGGTTCCCTTTTTGACCGCCCCCTCGTCCTTTATGGAGTAGAACTTTCCGACCATCTGGGGCAGTCCCCAGGTGCCGAGGGAGGTCAGCACAACCACGAAGAAAAGAAATATGGGGTTTGGACCAAAGAAAGAGGTAAACTCGGGACCTGCATGTTCGCTCTTTGAAAGAGCCTCAACCGCCGCATTAAAGCCGCCGTTTTGGGAAAGCACCGAGGTTACAACCGCAATTATTCCGACAAGCATAATTATTCCCTGTATAAAATCGTTTATAGCGGTTGCCATATATCCGCCGAATACAACGTAAATTCCTGTCAGCACCGCCATTGCAACGACGATTACCCAGTAGGGAATTGAAAATACGTTGTTAAAAAGGCTTGACAGTCCGTTGTATAGAGATGCGGTGTAGGGAATGAGGAATAAGAAAACGATGAAGGAGGCTGTAACCTTAAGCTTTTTTGAGTCGTAGCGCTTCTCGAAGAAATCGGGCATTGTTTTGGAGCCTAAATGCTGTGACATAACCCTCGTTCTTCTTCCAAGCACCGCCCAGGCAAGAAGGGAGCCGATAAAGGCGTTTCCAAGACCTATCCAGGTAGAAGCCAGACCGAAGTTCCAGCCGAACTGCCCTGCGTAGCCGACAAAGATAACGGCAGAAAAATATGATGTTCCAAAGGCGAAGGCTGTAAGCCAGGGTCCTACCGCACGGCCGCCGAGGACAAAGCCGTCAACATTGGTCGAATGACGGCGGCAATATAGTCCGACACCTATCATAAGCGCAAAAAAGCAGACGAGCATCGGAATTGTGATGCCAATGGTGAGTGGGTTGTTGGCAGACTGCGCTGCCAGAAGTTGTAGGGACATATCGCCCTCTCCTTTCGTAGTGAATTTTTGTAAAAATAAAGTTGTCTTTAACAGTTTAACGCTTTAAAGCGTTTTTGTCAAGTAGTTTTTTGAATTATTCAGAATAAGTTACCTGCTAACAGGAAAAGGACAGAGGAATTTTTACGTTCTCTGTCCTTTTTTCTTGATAAGCACTGTCTCTTATGGTGCAAATGCGAAAAGATGAATTGAATTTCCCTGTTTTCCAATGCCGAAGGCAATACCTGTTGTCATCGATGTTATAGAGGAAGTCTTTGTGTCAAGACGCCGAGCCGTGCTTGAGGAAAACAGGTTCTATAACGGCACAGTTATCCCGAGCACAGCCCTCAGATATATGGGTGCCCGTGCAGGAAACAGCGGAAGCGACCTTGGAAAAGGCGAGGTTCATTTTGTCTGCTATACCGACAAGACAAAGGAAGAAATATACGAGGAGTTAAAAGAGGTTGAGGCTATTTTATCCCAAAAGCTTGAACCCCTCGGCATTAAAGGAGTCGGCTTTATCCCTAACACTCGTTTCTTCCATTATGTATTCTGTGAGCCGAACAGCGAGGATATCGAGCTCATGCTCGAGGCAGCCGATGAAGCCGGTGTTCAAAAGTCCCTTGTATGCGGCTCCTGTCTTTCTGATTTGTCGGTTATCTCAAAATACGGCTCGGACCGTGCTTTCGCCTTTGGTTGCGGACGTAATTTTTCAGATGTCGGCGGCCCACACCAGCCTAATGAGTTTATTGAGTGTGACAGGCTTGTAAATTATGCAAAAACCATTGCGGCATATGTGCTAAAGATTCTCGGATAAATTTTATAAATTGTAACCCCCACAGATTTTGATGTCTGTGGGGGTTGTTTTTGTTTCTTATCCGTTCAGTTTTTCTTCGAGCATTGTGCGAATAACCGCAGGGTCGCCCGTACCTTTGAGCTCCCTCATAATAAGACCGAAGAGGGCCTGCATAGCCTTTGTTTTTCCGCTCTTATAATCGGCAACTGCCTGTGGGTTTTCATTAACTATACGGGCAACGGTGTCTGCAACAAGGCTGTCGTCAACCTTAACATTAAGACCGTTTTCCTCGCAGTATTTATCGACATCGACATCCTCGGCAAAGACGGCAATAAGCACCTTTTTACCTGCCGCACGGGTAATTTCTCCCGAATCGACAAGGGCAATTATACGAGCAAGTTTTTCGGGGGCAATATCAAGGGTTACTGCCCCGATTCTGCTCATCTGGTTCATGCATTCGGTAAGAATCCAGGCGGCGGCCGTTTTGGCAGAGGCGCCGAGTGCTACCACCTTTTCAAAGAACTCGCAGAGCTTTGCATCTCCCGCAAGAACCGTAGCCTCCTTGACACCGACTCCCATATCGACATACTTTTTGCCCATTTCCTCTGCGGTTGCGGGCATAGAAGCTCTGATTGCCTCAAGCCACTCGTCATCAATAACGACAGGCATAATGTTGGGGTCGGGGAAGTAGCGGTAATCTGCCGCAGTTTCCTTGTTTCTCATCGGGAAGGTTCTGCGCTTTACATCATCCCAACGGCGAGTTTCCTGAACAAGCATTTCGGTTCTTCTCTCAATAGCGTCGATGTGGCGCACCTTTTCAAACTCTATGGCGTCCTTTATTTCGGCAAAGGAAGCCATATTCTTAATTTCAGAGCGAACGCCAAGCTCCTCGGTGCCTTCGGGGCGAACCGAAATGTTAACGTCGCATCTCATTGCGCCCTCTTCACATTCGGAAATTCCCGCAAACTGCAGAGCGCTCTTAAGCTTTCTGAGATATTCAAGCACCTCGTCCGAACTTCTGAAATCGGGACGGGAAACAATTTCAATAAGGGGAACGCTGGTACGGTTGAAATCGACTAAAGAGGTGTTTGTAGCCTCGTCGTGCACAAGCTTTCCTGCATCCTCCTCGAGATGTATCTGCTTAATTCCGATTTTTCTGCCGCCGATTTCTACCGAGCCGTCAACACAGATGGGATGAAACCACTGGGTAGTCTGATAGGATGCGGGAAGGTCGGGATAATAGTAGCTTTTTTTATCAAAGGTTGTGTACTGATTGATTTTACAGTTCAGCATAAAGCCTGCCTTTACGGCAAGTTCTATTGCCCCCTTGTTTGTCACGGGAAGCATACCCGGCATACCGCTGCACGCTGGGCACACACAATCGTTAGGCTCTTTTGCTTCAGAATGACCGCCACATGAACAGAATATTTTTGATTTTGTTTCCAATTCAACGTGCGTTTCAAGTCCGATAACTATTTCGTAATTCATAATTATTTACCCTCCTTTAAAACGCTTGATGCAAGTGACAAAAGTGTACTTTCTGAAAATGCTTTACCCATAAGCTGAACGCCGGATATTACTAGTGCGGGTGTACCGATTAAGTTTGAAACGGCTGTAAACACGCTTTCTTCATACACTTTGTTAAAGGCTTGTTTTATGTCGTATGACTTATATGAAGTGCAAGATGTTACAGGTGTTAACACCGCATCATACTCTTTCATTAAGTCATTAAACTTTTCTGACACTACTCTTCTTATTCTCAAAGATTTATCATAGCAATCTTTGTAGCGGTTTTTAGATAAAACATCTGAGCCATATAAAATAACTGCCTTTGTTAAGAAGTTAAAGCCTTCTGTTCTTGAATTTACATATAATTCATCAATGTTTTTATATTCTTTTGCACGGTGACCAAACTTAACACCGTCATAACGTGATACATTGTTGCACAGCTCTGCACACATAAGAATGTTCCATGCAGTTGATGCTGCCTTGAACAGGCTGCCGTCAACCTCCTGTGTTTCTATACCTGCCTTGGTGCAGATATCCTTGAATGCTGCAACTTTGTCGGCAACGGCACTATCACACTCAAAGCCTGTGAGGAATGCTATCTTTGCAGCTTTTGCTTCTGTCAGTGCCGCCTCGATCTTGTTCTGAGAATGCATTGTGCCGTCCTTGCAGTCGTAGCCTGCGATG
>JAZSQK010000068.1:0-42016 GCA_045537915.1 Acutalibacteraceae bacterium | reverse complement strand
GACGGAATTAAAACTGTATGCGGCAAAATATGATACGATTTAACCGCAATTTACCTGAAGTCGGAGATAAGGCGAAACCTCCCAAAAACGTTAACCAGTTTTGCAATTCTCTTTTCTCCCTTTAAGGTTAATTTTTGAAAAAAATATCTTAACGGGGTTGTATCCTGAAGAATCCTTATATTTTTTAATCTAAAAGTCAAAATATGATGGATTTTTCGTAAATATGCTTAATTTTCATTTATTATATGATTCAAAAAAATTCTTAAGAGGTTGATTTACATTTTGTGATGATAAAGATTTCGAGAGTTTTTCTGCGGTACTTTTTGTTTTGAAATAATTATCATTTTTGAAGCAGAAAAATGACACTCTCTTTTTATCGTTAAACTATAATTTTGAGATTTTGAGTGTCATACTTTCTGTTATATATGACAAGAAGATGTTTGACATTTTGAGGTTGACAAGAGGGGGAGCAATCTTAGCATCCCAAAGGGATGGTCATTTTAAAATCTCTAAATGAAAGTCATCTCAAAAATATCTCGAAATGCAAGTGAATCAATCGCCCGAAATGATAATCATTTTTTCTCTCAAAACGACAGTGCCGAGTCATTTAAAAACGATAGTTTTTCCTAAAATTAATCTACTATTAATCTATAAGAATCTATAAATTTCATACACGAAACGATAGTTATTTATCATACAAAGAATGACACTCATCGAAAAATTTATTCCAATAAGAACGGAAGGTGGCCCTTGCCTAAATAATGTCTCTCGCTCAAAGACAACCTTGTTCTTGTCACCGATCAGAAGAAAAAAGTGTGTTGTTAAATATGAACTGTTCTCAACCATCTAAAAACTTATATGTGGAATAGCCGAGCAACTTGATTTTGTCCAAACATATCATCTGTCAACCAGAGGCAGTGAATTTTCGTTAATAGAATCACGCGGGATTCACCGCGCCTCTTTTCACGTTGCCACTCAATTTTCGTTCACAAACCATTCTCGTGCAGCATCAGATGTTGAGAGCCTTTTTTCGTCAATAAACTTATATAAGTGCTCGTTCATCATCAAACATGAACTTAAGGTTCCAATCCCTTTTCTCACAAAGAGGTTCACTGAGCCCAAGTGCGACTTTGCGCTATAATGTGAGCGAAAAACCAAGGTTTAGTAATTTAGAAGTCAAAATAATTGAAGTATCGACTGAAATATGGTAAACTATTCTCGTACATAAAATAATCTTTCGCGTCAGATGATTCAGGAGAGGCGGCAAAAGTTGTTAACGAAAATTCTCGATTAAGCGATAACCGCTTCGTGCTTCACCATCCAACGGCTTCGATCAATTATACTATATATAATAATTAAAATCACAGGTTTCAAGAAAAGATTAATTGTGTACGAAAATGTGACCGAGCATATCGTTGAAGCAGGTGCGGTATCTGATGTGCCGTACATTTAAAATTCTCGTTCACAAATAACTGATTGAAAGCCTGAACAGCGGATGCTGCGACGAATCAATTTATTAACGAAAATAGTTCAAGACCGTTACCGCACACGTACATCAACGATTCGCAGTGCGACTTTGTAAAAAATGTAAAACTCGGAGGTGATTTGGAATGACCGAATCCTTTATTGGAAACAGAATAGCAGAGCTTTTAAACACAAGGCAAATTTCAACAGATAAGATGAGCGAAGATCTGGCGCAATCAAAAGATTATATTGATAATATAATTGAACATAAACAGCTTCCGTCTATGCAAAGCTTTTTTGCAATTTGCGACTACCTTGAATTGTCGCCCGCAGAATTCTTCGCCGAATAAATCTCAATGACTAAAATTAAATTATAGGCATAATAATTATCGGCACTAAATCAATAGTGTCGATTTTTTTATTGCCCAATGTATTTTTCAAGGACTCAATCCCTTATCCGAAAAGGGGGATTTTCTGGCGCCCGGAGCGAAAATATTAATAAGCTAATTATAAATCTTGACAAACGAGTGCCAAAGTAGTATACTTTGGACACCAACTTAATATTTTGCTTTTTATGGATAGGCGGGGGCATATGTGTTATCACATATCATAAGAATTGGCAGCAAAGCAAATTTTTACGGTAAGTGATTTACACAGGAAACCTTACGAATAGTTGCAGGCACTTATCGAAAGATAGGTGCCTTTTTTGTTTTTTTGGACGAAATTAATGTTTTCTTGAATCTATATTTTAAGTATATTACGTTATGAATGGAAAGTGAGGTGAACGAAATGAAGTTCCACTTAGTATTAACCAAAAAAGACACAGACATCATTGCATTTAAAAACTCTGTTTCTCCCAAAACATTCGGTGAACTCGTGACTAAAATTTTAAAAAGGACTGTGCGCGGCAGGGTTGCTGAGATCCCAATGTCCTTTGAAATTAATGACGAAGTTTGTGAAATGCACACTAAAATCGAACTTGATGATGAATTAGTGAAAGAGTGCCAAGAGATTTTAGGGTTCGAAAAAGGTAGATTTACTGCTTGTGTTAAGCAAGAAATCAGACGGTGCATTAACAAAAATCTTGTTATTCCTAAAAAGGAACATATAGATAATGGTCACATTAAGGAAATACTTGATAATGCGTCGTTATCTATTAAAAAGCGTAAAGCAGAGCTTGTGGACTCTCCAGAGAAGTTTAGAAAGATGCATAAATCGTATCGTACAATTTTAAGTAATGCGGCGCATGAGTTTAATAAAATTAATTAATAAGAGGTGATATTTTGGTAAAAAGAAAATCCATTCATTTTGTATTATCGCATACTAAAGATTTAGACTTAATCGCTTGGAAGAATTCACTGCGTGATGGCGAGTTTAACCGAGTTGTGAACGAAATTCTAATCGCAGAGCAAGATAAGAAAATCGCTAAGATTCCTTGCGGCAGCAAAAAAGTTGAGAACCCGCAAACCATAAACAGTAGGTTGCTAATCACGGATAGGTATGCTATTGAATTGGTGGAGTCGTTTGGTCCGAAACAAATTACGTCAAGTATTAAAGATATTATTCGTAAGCATATAGCAAAGAACAAACAAGCATCCAAGCCCCCGAAGGATGAACGTGAACGGATAATTAGAAACATTATTTATACATTTGAAGACCGGATGCTTAAGAGCGAACAAAAATATAATGGAGCAGCAAATAAATATCAAAAATTATGTGATGCCTATGACATGGCAATTAAAAAGATTTTTGAGGAAATACTTATTTGCTCATCGGCGCCCTATGTAACAGAGGCTTGTAATAGATTGAGAAAATTGGACATAAACAGAATAGTAAACGAGGCTTTTGATAAAGCTTTTTATGAACCTCCTGTGCCAAAGAAAATCGAGACGGTCGTATCAGCGCCACAGATTAAAAATCAGCCTGTTGAGAAAAAGGAAGAAAAAGTTGTATCGGCTCCGCCAGTAAAGAGTCAACCAATTGAGAAAAAAGAAGAACCACCCAAGCCGAATACGGCACCGAATATTCAGAAAGAGGACGTAAAATTAGAACCGACTCCAATACCGAGTGTTAGGAAAAATGAAGTAAAGCCGGCAGAATCTTCTCCACCAACAATTCGTAAAGAGGAAGCTCCACAAAAAGTTGTAGACGAAAATGCTGTAAAAAATGAACAAGATGATAATGTGAGTGATTTTTACAGACGAATGTTGGCTGCAACTAGAAGATAGTTTTAAAAAGATAAGAATAAATAATTCAAAATGATTTTAAATAAAACAAAAAAATCGGTTAATAAAAAAAAGATGGCAAGATTTTCTTGCTGTCTTTTTGTTTATAGAGGAAAAATTGAAATTTTTACTATATGGACTTAAATATGAACCAATTTGATTTTTTAATAAATGGACCAGAATATGAACCGCAATTGGTTTATAGGGTATGAACCAAAATATGATATAGCAGTAATGAGCCAAAATATGATATACAAAAAGCCCTAAACCTATGACAAACAAAGGGTTTGGGCTTTTAAGTGCACTTGAAATAACATTCGATTTTTAGGACTTTTTTTGATTTTAAAGCACTGAAATCGAGTGTTATTTTTTCCTTTTTTAGCCTTAAAAACATTTTTTCAAAAATATAGTTTTCTTGAAATGAACATCTTAAATTTATGAAATTGCACTCGTAAGTCAATTCGGATTGGTCAACCGAAGCGGCTTAAAAAGATATTGGAATTTAAGTTTTCTTGAAATGAGAAAAAAGCGTATTCCATATTAATACTGCAAATCAATTCAGCGTGGAGAACTGAGTTGTTTGTAAATAAATATCGAACTTGATGTAATTCTTCAAAAAACATTGTTACATTTAATTGCGAACTCTTAGGATTGGAGAGCCGAAAAGTTTATTTAAATGTATCGAACCCTAATGTTTTCTTGAACGGTTACATTCAGGTTGCCGATATTTAAATACGAATTAACCGTACGGGTCAGCGGATAATTCACAAATATTTTTTAATATGAAAGGAACTTAAATATGTTCAAGAGTTATGAAGATGAATTTTTAGAATCGCTCCAAAGGCAAGAAGATGAATTTAAAAGGAATAGTGAACGGGCAGGAACTATTACTGTAATGGTCAAAGAGATTGAAGATAAACTCTCACCGTTAATGTGGAAGGTGTTCTACATTATTGTTTCAAATGGTTTTTCCAAAGAAGCAGAAATCAAGGATTATGTTGTTCGATTTTTAATTGAAAAAGAAATGCAATGTTATAGCAAAGATTCAATTTATAGAGCAATAAAACAATTAGTGGCTATTAATGCTTTTAAAACCATACGCATTTCAACCGGAATTCGCACCTTTAATATTTTGGAACTTACGGACGTTGGCAGAATGCTTTTTATGAAAAGATTTTTGAAAGATCCGCCTGAATCGGAGATGGAGAAAATTTTGTCGGCCCATTCCAGTTATGCTCACGGATATATGGTTGAAGAATTAAAGAACATTTTGGAAAATCGTGGCGGATTTGAATTGGTATCTATTGATCGTAAGGCGAACCGAATAAAACTTAAAGACGACGAAAGCTGTATTCCGGATGTTATCACTAAAGACCGTTGGGGTTATACATTCTACGAGGTAGAATGCGGAACGCATAATTACGACGACTTTTATAGAAAGTGTAACAAATTAATTCAGGTCACAAGGACTTTAATGTTTATCGGTCCCGGCCGAAATGTTGTTGAGAAAAAATTACTGCCCAAAATAACAGGATGGGTTAAAAATGTTAAACCCGAATTCCTGAGAGCAAATAATATCTCCATTAAAGTTGCAAGTATGCATGACTTTAAGCAAGGCAAGTGGACTTATTCATACGATATGAAGCGAGGCCTCCCCGTATGTAATATAAAAAATTCTAAAAAAAAGGAGAACGCAAATGGCTAAATTTTTAAATGTTGGTAAAGGTGCGCTCGTAAATATTGATAAGATCAGATGTATTATTTCGGGCGATGCCGATAAGGTTAGAAAGGTCATGCTTAAGCATGGTTATGATAGAAGTTCTGTGGAGGTCTATGATGTAACGGCTGATGCTGAAACTCGTTCGGTACTCGTGCTTAGTGATGAAACCATGATTATTTCCTCTGTTAGTGCTAATGCATTAAACAAGCGTATTCACGAAGATTACGATAAATAGTAGTTTAGACTGCTAACTTGGATTTTCGTTCACAGAACTAAGCACATACGGGGATTTGTAAAAATTCTTGTGGACGAAAATCCTTATAAATGTATCTTGCTTCATTGACCCGTGAAGCAGGATATGCAATATAAAAAATTTTAGAAGAAAGGAGAGCGCATATGCCTAAATTTATAAATATTGGTAACGGCGCGTTCGTAAATGCTAATAAAATCAGCGCTATTATTTCGAGCGATGCCGATAAGGTTAGAAGAATCATGCTTAAGCATGGCTGTGATAGAACTTCTGCGGAGGTCTATGATGTAACAGATGATGCTGAAACTCGTTCGATTATCTTGCTTAATGATGAAAGCATAGTTGTTTCATCTGTTAGTACTAGTGAATTAAATAAGCGTTTTCACGAAGATAGCGAATGATAGTAGTTTAGACTGCTAATTTGGATTTTCGTCTACGGGAATATGTATATTCAGGATTGGTATAAATTCTTGTGGACGAAAATATCCAAATTCTCTTGCTGGCCTTCAATAAAATAGAAGACGGTTGGCAACGCAAATAAACAATTAAGTATACAATCTTGATCCGCCATAAAGGTGTATGCTCTATAAAGTAATTAAAAATTGCATAGGAGGTGTATATCGCATGGTTCAAAAAGAGTATGAGGCTAAAATGCGTGAGATTTTAGATCGTGAGGTTAATACCGATGAGGATTGTATTCGACAGGTGGATGAACTTATGATGCTAGATGCGCAATATCTGTTGAGCAATATCTAATGAAAAGATAATTTCACAGAATTAATTGGTCAGATCTGTTGGCGGCAGATTTGATTTGAAAATAATGAAGGAGTTATTCAATTTGCAAAGTCGAAGAACATTTGTCAAAGCCAAATCATTCAAACCTTAATTAGATTTTGAAGCAAGGATTTTTCGTTGTTGCCTTGTTAAAATGCTCGTTAATCCGAAATGATTAACTGCGCTTTTGCCTTGTCCAACAAAAAATCCTTTGCTGACAAAATTCGAAGACCTTAAAGTTACGGTTTTATGAGTAGATTTTGGTGAAGAGGAGCACATAAGGCTAACGCCTATGTGTGACGATGAGCCTAAAGATGCCAGAAAACTGCCCTTTAAGGCTAATGAAGGTTTAAATGCTTTGGCTAAGCGCAGCGCAGGAAGAAAGGGTACGTGATTTGTCGAAAGACAGATTTTCGTTAATAAGGAGTCGTTAAACAATTGGTAAATGCTGTATAAATGTTTTTCGCAAGGTAAAAAATAGATTATGAAAGGAATGGCAAGTTATGTTAAATTATTTTGATTTAATAAACTTGAAAACTGCTGCTATTGCCGATTATTCTAAAGATAGCCTTGTTGATTTGCGTGACGTGAAGATAGACTCGGGTAAATCAGTGCCCGAAAAGATGAATGATTATTTTGAGCAAATTAAGAACCCTTATCTTTTCAAAGTCGGCGATATGAGAGTGAAGTTATCTTTCGGCGGAGACCGAAGTTTTACCGATGCTCTGGGAGCAGTAATTTCAAATGGTGCAAATTACCAAACTAATTTGGGTTGATTTAAAGTCGAAGGTATGGTATACTACGGTTGTGTAGAAAAACGGCCATACCTTCATATTAAAAAATATGGAGGCTTATGCTTTATGGCAAATTCTAAATATGCAGATATTTTAGAGCAGTCCTCCGTACCAAAAAAGGTTTGGAAGACTGCTCTTTATCTTCGTCTGTCCCGTGATGACGGTACGGAATCGGAGAGTAACTCGATTGCGTCGCAACGAGAAATATTAAAAGAATATATTAAGCGTTATCCCGATATGGAAATTTATGATATATATGTGGATGACGGCTACAGCGGTACAAATTTTGACCGTCCTGACTTTAACAGAATGATGGACGATATTTATGCCCACAAGGTAAACTGTGTTTTGGTTAAAGACCTTTCGCGTTTTTCTCGAAACCACACCGAGGGCGGTATCTATCTTGATAAGATTTTCGTAAAACTTGGGGTTCGCTTTATTGCAATTAACAACCAGATTGATATCGGTATCAGAGGTATAAACTCATTTAACGATTTGGTGAAGGTTGGCGTCACCAATATTATGAATGAATCTCTGGCAGCAAACACGTCTGTTAACGTGCGAGGAACGCTGAACCTCAGACGTCAGCAGGGTAAGTTTATTGGTTCTTTCCCCACATACGGATATCTAAAGGACCCGAACGATAATCATCATCTTATCATTGATGAGGAAACTGCACCAATTGTTCGAATGATTTTCGAGCGATTTATTGGGGGTGAGAGTATCATTGGCATCACAAAAGACCTTAATGAAATGGGCATACCCAACCCATCAATGTATAAAAAACAAAAAGGCTTCAATTACAGGCATCCCTGTGGCAGAAGCAATGACGGTCTATGGCCTGATAGTTCGGTGCGCCGAATTTTGCAAAACCGAATGTATGTTGGCGATATGGTGCAAGGTAGAAATACTACCTATAGTTATAAGATTAAACAATGCCGTGCTATCCCTAAGGATGAGTGGATTATTGTTGAAGGTACTCACGAGCCAATCATTAGCCAAGAGACCTTTGACAATGCACAGGCACTATTTAACAAGAGTATTCGCAAGAGCCCCAAAAAGAAAAACGTTGATTTATTTTCTGGGCTTGTGCGGTGTGCTGACTGTAAGCGTGTAATGAACAAAAAGACCAATCAGCACTCTTACGGTACGTATCATTACTATCGCTGTGTAACAGCAAGGAAACTTAAAAAATCAGCGTGTACAAATCACACTATCCGTATTGATAAGTTAGAACAGGCAGTGCTTTTAACTATTCAAAATATGATTAATACAGCAACTACAATGAGCGAACTGCTCACTCAAATCAATAATAATTCCGCACGAAAAAAGGAATCAAGTCATATTGAGAAGGCACTGAAATCTCAGATTGCTGAACGAGAAAAATTGGTATCTATGATTACCGACCTTTATCCCGACTGGAAAAGCGGTGTCATCACTGTGGATGAGTATCAGATGTTAAAGGAACGGCTTAATGAAAGACTGAGGATTGCTGACGAAAAAATCGCTTCACTTAACAAGTCGGCTGAGCAGTTCCAAGACGGTATTACCGAAGAGAACGAGTTTGTGGCACGTTTCAAAAAGTACGGTAATATCGAACGCCTTACAAGACCGTTGCTTACAGAACTCGTAGAAGAAATTTTCGTACACGAGGGCGGAGACATTGAGGTTGTATTCAAGTTCCAAGATGCATATGCACAGGCAGTTGAATATATCGAACTCAACAAGCAACTTATCGAACCCGAAAAGCCCACAAAAAAGAAAAAGTCGGCATAATGATAAAGCGTGTGACAGTTTACTGCCACACGCTTTACTATATGCTGAAAACGAATACACTTGACATATGTTATCAAATATGATAACATATAATCATTCCCGAAGTGAAATATAATTAATGAAGGGACTAATGTAAAATTGAATGATAAATTGCTTAGTTCTCGGCAGAGAATAATTTCAAAGCTAACCGAAGCTCGGCTACAAAAAGGGATGTCACAAGCAGAGTTAGCAAGTTTGATTGGGACACAACGTTCAAATATCTGCCGAATTGAGAGTGGAACACAAAACCTATCGCTTGATATGCTTATAAAAATATCTGAAGCACTTGGCAAGGATGTCGATATGCTTTTGGAGGAGAGGAGAGAGCCAATGAATAACTGTTATTCGCTTAGATTATACGATGATGAAATATTAACCTTTACGCTTGAAGAAAAGGGCTTGGAAGGTTTAAAATCTCATATCGTATCTGTTAATGAAGATATGAAAAATCTTTTTCCTTTGGATTTAGACCTAACTAATGACGGAATCCTTAAATGGCTTGAACGCAGAGTTATTCCTAAAAACCGTGCTTTTGTTGACGAAATTTTAAAAACACTCGGTCTTAGTCTTAACAATACCAAGGGTATCATCGATGTATGTAAAGGCCTTTCTCTTAACGATAGTTATTGGGTTGTGCCTGCCGATTTTAATGGCACATTCAAAGAGTTTAATCTTTATGAAAACCGTTTCTCTGAGGTTTTATCATTGGTAGCTTATACCGGTGTAGGAACTGCCAATCAAGCCTTTACCACTTCGCCTGAGCTTACAACACAGGGTATGCTCCGCAAGGCATGGCGCTTTATTGAAGATGACGGCATATATCTATATAAAGGTGGTACTGAGGGCTTTGCTAATTCAGGTAATGAACCTTATTCTGAATACTACGCTTGTCAAATTGCAAAAGCTATGGGCTTAAATGCCGTTGAGTATGACTTGGAAAACTGGAAAGGCATCTTAGCATCTAAATGCAAAATTTTTACCGACATTGATACATCATTCATTTCTATCGGCCGAATCGTTAAAAGCGGTGGCATTAAAGGTTGTCTTGACTATTACGAATCACTTGGAGCAGACTTTTCCGAAAGTCTCAAGAGTATGCTTATATTTGATGCGGTAATTTATAACGAAGACCGTCATTTTGGAAATTTTGGTGTGCTCAGAGATAATCACACAGGCAAAATTATTTCTCCGGCTCCAATTTTTGATAACGGTTTATCACTTTTCAATTACGCTATGGATAAAGATATTAAAGATTTATATTCATATGCGAAAACTCGTTCTAATCCTTACGGTGTATCTTATGAGAGTATTTGTGCTGAAGTTATGGGAACTAAGCAGAAAAACCAACTTAGAAAACTCATTGATTTCAAATTCACAAGGCACCCAAGCATCAATCTGCCTGAAGAACGCTTAGTAACAATTGAAAAGCATATTCAAAACAGAGTGAGAAAGTTGCTTGCACTTCCGACAGCATCTAAATAATTGCGACAATTGACAATAGCAAATAATATGCTATAATAAAAACAAGGCAAACCGATAGACGGTTAGCCTGAAGTTTTGCGAATAACCGCTTGTTTTTTCAGGACAGGGCGGTTATTTTTTTATGCTAGTAATGTAGCCAGTGGCAACAATAAGTACAAAAACAACGACAACATTTATTTATGGTGTAAAACATTATGGGCTCCCATGGCAGCACCCATAATTTTCCAAATTTAAAGGTCAAAAAAATTTTTTTGAGGAATTTTGTGGTGTTCTCTTGACATTTTCCCCGGAGAAAATTGGAATATTTAGGTAATTATCGTCGAATTTTCGAAATATCAAACCTGAAAAATAGCACAAAATCAAAAAGTTTTTCATTATACAACGAAAAAAGTATTGATATTCGAGAACTTTTTCAATATAATATACACAGAGGTGATTTATATGATATTAAGACCTGATTATATTAAAGCTGTTGAACCCTATATTGATGCACCACTTGTAAAAATACTTTCAGGTGTTCGTCGTTGCGGAAAATCAACTATTTTAGAAATGATTCAAGATGAGCTTAAAAACAGAGGAATAGAGCAAGAAAGAATCATATCTAAAAGGTACACAGAAATGGATATTGATGAAAATTACACTTCCAAAGAGATGTACGCAGAACTAAAAAATTTAATAGCAGACAAAGGTAGATGTTATTTGTTCATTGACGAACCGCAAGAAGTAGATAATTGGGAAAAGGTTGTTAATAGTTTGTTTGAGTCTGAGGATGTAGATATTTATATTACGGGCTCCAACTCAAAACTTATGTCAAGTGAAATATCTACTTATTTAACCGGCAGATATGTTTCAATTAATTGTTATACACTTTCTTTTAAAGAATACTTGAACTTTAAAGGTAAAACTGAGGTCGATGCAAAGGATATGTTTGAGGAGTATTTACAATTCGGTGGTTTCCCGATTATAGGCATTAGTAATTTTGATACTCGTTCTGCATATCAGGTTGTTGATGGAATCTATTCTGCTGTTATTACTAGGGATATTTCTAAACGCCATAGAATCAGGAATAAAGATTTGTTTGACCGTGTGGTAAAATACATTATTGAAAATGTAGGTAAAACATTTTCTGCAAATTCTATTGTTAAATTTTTAAAGAATGAAAAACGATCACTTTCAGTAGAGTCTATTTATAACTATATAAAGTGGCTGTCTGAGGCCTTTATAATTTATCCATGTCAGAGATATGATTTGCAAGGTAAGTCTGTTTTAAAAACGCAAGAAAAATATTATCTTTCAGATATATCTATTAAATACAGCAAAATGGGATTCAATAAGCAAATGACCTCTGCAATGTTAGAAAATATTGTTTATCTTGAAATGAAACGCAGAGGATATGATGTGTTTATCGGAAAGAATGATACCAAAGAAATAGACTTTGTTGGTATCAGGAGAGATGAAAAGATATATGTGCAGGTTTGCGTAGAATTGCCTACGGAATCAACTCGCGAAACCGATAATTTGATGGATATTAAAGATCATTATCATAAGTATGTTGTCTGTATGGATGATCTGGCAATAGGAAATGAAAACGGAATAGAAATAGTCCATATTACTGATTTTCTTTTGCGTGATAGTTGGTAAATAAAAACAGAGGTTAGAAAAAAGTATGGAAATAAAGTATCCAGAAATATATGATGAGTCATACAAAATATTAAAATCCGTGTACGGTGATGATGCCGATTTTCGTGATGGTCAATATGAAGCAATAGAAGCCACCATGACCAACAAAAGAACTTTAGTGGTACAGCGAACAGGTTGGGGCAAAAGCCTTGTGTATTTTATGTGTACTAAAATGTTTAGAAGAATGAACCGCGGATTTACAATGGTAATAAGTCCGCTTTTAGTACTTATGGAAAACCAAGCGGAAATGGCTAAAAAATTAGGCATTCGCTGTGATGTATTAAATAGTACGGTAAAAGATAGAAGAAGTGAAATTTTAGAGGATTTAGCTAATGATAAATTGGATTTGATTTTCATTACACCCGAGACCCTTTTTAAGGATGATGTGCAAAATAGATTGCATCAGTTCAATATCGGATTATTTGTTGTTGACGAAGCGCATTGTATTTCTGATTGGGGTCACGATTTTCGTTTGGAGTATGGTAAAATCGGTAAAATTATAAACACCTTATCTTCAAATGTTGCTGTACTTGCCACAACCGCAACGGCAAATGATAGAGTAATTAATGATTTACAAAAGCAATTTAATGAGGATGTTTTTGTTTCCCGCGGACCTTTGTCACGAAAATCTTTGCACATTCAAGTTCTTAATTTACAAAATAAGGTTGATAGATATGCGTGGCTTTTAGAAAATCTAAATAAAATCCCCGGCACCGGTATTATATATTGCCTAACACAAAGAGACTGTGATTATTTGGCTGATTTTTTAAGTAAAAATAGTATATCGGCTATGTCATATTATTCAAAAAGCGAAGAAATGGAAGAATCCAACCAAATAGCTTTGAATGATTTTAAAAACAACAGGATTAAGGCGATTGTTGCAACTGTTAAGCTTGGTATGGGATACGATAAAGATGATATATCTTTTGTTATACATTATCAATCTCCATCCAATATCGTAGCATATTATCAGCAAATCGGAAGAGCCGGAAGAAACATAGATGATGCATATATCTTTTTAATGTCCGGCAAAGAGGATGAAGATATTAATAACTACTTTATTGACACTGCATTTCCCACAAGATACGAAGCTGAAAAAGTTATCAGTAGTATAGAAAGTCGTGACGGAAGTAAGAAAATCGAAATTGTCAATGATGTAAATGCAAGAATAGGTAGGATTGAGAAGGCATTATCTTGCTTAGAAAGTGAAGGATTTATTCGAAAAGATAAATTATATTATAGAACTCCAAAAGCATTTGTCTATGATGATAAGCACTATGATTCGGTCACAAAAATTAGAAAAGCTGAACTTTTGCAAATGAAGCAGCTTATAGAAACAAAAGATTGTTATAGTAAGTTCTGCGTTAATTGTCTAGATGACAAAACTGCTGAAAATTGTGGTAAATGCTCTAATTGTACCGGTAAAGATATCATAGAAGGATTGTCATTATCTTTAGAGTCAAGGGATAAAGCTGCTGAGTATATTAATGCTTTAATTTTAGAAATTGAGCCAAGAAAAAGATGGCCTAACGGAAAGAAAATTGATTATATTTTAGAAAAAGGAATTTGTCTTTCTAAATATGGTGACCCCGGATACGGTCAAATGGTTAAAGAAGGCAAGTATTTAAACAAGGAGCAATTTTGTGACGAATTAGTTGCAAAAGCGGCAAATGTTTTGAAAGAACACATAGATTTAAACGGATATGCCATAACCAATGTATCTTCGCTTAGAAGTAATCTTGTAGCAGATTTTGCTAAGCGATTGGCTAATAAGTTGGGATTGAAATATGTCGATTTAATAGAAAAATCAGATGCAAGCCCACAAAAAGATATGGAAAATAGTACATATCAGTGTAGCAATGCTTTGAATTCTTTTCGTCTTAAAGCGTGCTACTCTATACCTCAAAAACTGATTTTGGTGGATGATGTTGTCGATTCCAAATGGACATTAACAGTTTGTGGTTATTTGCTTATGCAAGCGGGTTGCGAGCAAGTCATACCGTTTGCGTTAGCTGATAGCAGCAGTAAGGAGTAGTTATGAATAAAAATTCAGAAGCAATAGTGATTTTTTGCAGTCATCTATGCGCAGCTTCAGATATAAAGCCGTTAGAACCAAGAGAATGGGGAGAACTTGCTTCGCTTTTATTTTCTAAAGGGTTAGAACCTAAAGATTTGTTATTTTTCAGTAAATCTGATTTTTTAGAAAAATTAGAAATAGATGAAGCTTTGGCAAATAGATATTTGCGACTTTTGGAAAGAAGCGGTAGCATAAGCTTTGAGATTTCTAAATATGAGAATATGGGAATTATGATTACAACACGAGCAGAAAATAATTACCCAAGGTTATTGAAACAAAAACTTGGTAATAACTGTCCACCTATTTTCTACATTGCCGGCAATACCCAACTTTTAAATAAACAGACAGTTGGATTTGTCGGTTCTCGAACTGTTAATGAAGATGATATTGATTTCACAAAAAGCACGGTTTCAAAAACACTACAAAACGGTTTTGGAGTTGTTACGGGCGGTGCCAAAGGAATTGATACTGTGGCAGCACAAGCAGCATTAGATAATAATGGTTTTGTTATAGAATATTTGGCTGATTCTATGATGCAAAAAATGCGAAAAGCAGATGTTGTGAAATCCATTAATAAGGGCAACTTACTAATATTATCTGCTACGGCTCCTACTACGGGATTTAATGTAGGGTTTGCTATGATGAGAAATAAATATATCTATTCGCAAAGTGATGCAACAATTGTTGTTAAAACCGATAAGAATAAGGGCGGTACTTGGAACGGAGCGATAGAAAACCTAAAAAAAGGTTGGTGTACTGAGTATTGTCGCAACATTGAATATCCTGGAAATTTAGAGCTTATAAAAATGGGTGCTATTCCGATAGACGAAGATTGGAATGGTGCTATAACAAAAACTGAATTTGATAAATCTAAAGTCAAATCAATTCAAAGTGAAGTAAAAAAAACTGATGGTGTTCAATTAAGTTTATTTGATTAGTTACATCGAAAACTGCTGTTTTTATAATGGCAGTTTTTTGTTTTATTATAAAAGATTTTAATAAAAATTTTCGTCAACAAAACTCGATGTCAAATTAGCATGTTTCTTTTTGTATATAACGCACAATAAAAATGAAGTATGGTGTTTGTTTAACATTTACCTGGCCATAGCCGCCTACACACCATAAGTGCTCTAAACCCGCAATATTAAAGGGAATTTTTTACAGAAAAAATTTATGGTGTTCTCTTGACATTTTCCCCTGCGGCTGCTGATACTATAAGAACCTATTTGGAGGACACAGGTACAAGGCCTGAGGATTATGACGTGATATACACGGGAGATCTGGGCTTTGTCGGAACCGAGCTGCTTTATCAGATACTGTCACGTGATGGTATATCAATAAGCGCAAATCATAAGGATTGCGGTTTGATGATGTTCGACAGGGAGAGACAGGATGTTCATTCTGGAGGCTCAGGCTGCGGTTGTTGTGCAAGTATCCTTTGTTCTCATATAATGAAAAATATTAGAAGCGGCAAACTGAACAACATTCTCGTCTGCGCAACAGGCGCCCTTCTTTCGCCGACCTCCACACAGCAAGGCGAAAGCATTCCAAGTATAGCGCACATTATTAATATAAAAAATTAAAACTTGAATGTTGGTATTTAGGGGAGTATAATCGAGGAAGAAAACTATGCAAATCAAGGAGGAGGGAACAGTATGCAGGAGAGAATACTCGAACTGCTTGAGGAGAAGAAATATACCGAGCTTAAAAACATCCTCAACGAAGAAAACAGCGCCGACATCGGCGAATATTTAGAGGCTGTTCCTTTAGGGCAACTTATTATAGTATTTCGTCTGCTTCCTAAGGAATTGGCGGCCGAAGTATTTGTTGAAATGGATAACGATCAGCAGATGCAGCTTATAGGAGCATTTACCGATAAGGAGCTTACCGCCGTCCTTGATGAACTGTTTGTTGACGACTTTGCCGATATTGTTGAGGAAATGCCCGCCCTTGTCGCAAAGAGAATGCTTCGTAACACCGACGCCGAAACCAGAAGGGCAGTAAATCAGATTCTGGCTTATCCTGAAGATTCCGCAGGTAGCATAATGACTACCGAGTATGTTGACCTTAAACGGTCGATGACGGTTGCGGCAGCCTTCGATAAAATCAGGCGCACAGGACTTGACAAGGAGACAATCTACACCTGTTACGTTACCGATTCCAAAAGAAAGCTTATGGGCGTTGTTTCTGCCAGACAGCTTATGTTGTCAGAGAGCGATGCGCTTATCAAGGATATTATGGAAGACGAGCCCATCTTCGCATATACCCACGATGACAGAGAATCGGTTGCAAATATGTTTGATAAGTACGATGTTCTTGCTTTGCCGATTGTTGATAACGAAAAAAGGCTCATAGGAATCGTAACTGTCGACGACGCTATTGACGTTTTACAGGAAGAGGCGACCGAGGATATCGAAAAAATGGCGGCTATTTTGCCGACCGAGAAGCCTTACCTAAAAACAGGTGTTTTTGAGATATTCCGTTCGAGAATATTCTGGCTTTTGATACTTATGATATCTGCTACTTTTACGGGAATGATAATTACCTCGTTTGAAAATGCGCTTGCCTCCTGTGTGGTGCTTACCGCATTTATGCCTATGCTGATGAACACCGGCGGTAATTCGGGAAGTCAGGCTTCGGTTACGGTAATTCGAGCGCTCTCGCTCGGAGAGATAGAGTATAAGGATATCTTCAGGGTTCTTTGGAAGGAACTTCGTGTGTCTGTCCTTTGCGGAGCGGCACTGGCGGTTTTGAATTTTGCTAAAATGTGGCTTTTTGATATGCTATTGCTTAGGACTGAAGGCTTGACACTTACGGTTATACTCGTCGTTAACCTAACACTTCTGTTTACCGTTCTTGTTGCAAAATTAGTTGGTTGCACATTGCCCATAGTGGCAAAAAGGCTAAAGCTTGATCCTGCTGTTATGGCAAGTCCTTTTATCACGACAATAGTTGATGCAATTTCTCTCATAATCTATTTTACAATAGCGCTCTATCTTTTGGGACTTTAAGAACAACTGAATAAAATTGAAAAGAACCGACTTTTTGGTCGGTTCTTTTTCTTTACGTCAGACCCTCTCGGGTTCAAGTCCCAAATACAACAAAAAATAAGAAGAGTCAACCAAAAGGTCAACTCTTCTTATTTGGTGCGGATAATGGGACTTGAACCCATACGTCGGTTGACACACGCCCCTCAAACGTGCCTGTCTGCCTATTCCAGCACATCCGCATTTGATTTCACGCTTTTTACGGCGCTCGATTATTATAACACCGAAGGTAAGTGATGTCAACTATTATTTTCAAAAAAATTCGCAAAAAAATTTTAAACTTTTTATAAAAAAATCTTGCATTTTATATCGACATGCTATATAATAGCAGTGTGAAGTGGCGTAAAATGGCGCAAAAATATATAAAAGTGTTTAAAAGTGGGGAAAAAGAGGTGAAAATTTGTGCTGATTGGCGGCTCTCTTAATAAGGTTGACAAAAAAGGACGAATTTTCATTCCGTCCCGTTTTAAAGAAGATTTCGGTCAGACCATAGTTCTGTGTACAGGTGTTTTCGGCAAGAAGTGCCTTTGGGGTTTTTCGGTCGAAGAGTTCGATAAGTTTACCGCAAGACTCAACAAGTTGCCATATAGCAAGATGCAGGACATGTACCGCTACTTGTCTGACGGTTCGGTTTTTGCCGAGATAGATGCTTCGGGCAGAATACTTATTCCTGCAGAGCTTCGTGAATTTGCAAGTATTGATGCAGAGGTAAGAATAGTCGGTATGAAGACTAATATTGAGATCTGGAGCGCTGAGGTCTGGGCTGAAGAAAAGCAAAGCATCAAGACAGAAGATTTCGCTCCCATTATTGATGAGCTTAATTTTACTCTCGGTGACTAATAATGGAGTTTAAACATATACCCGTTCTTTTTAAGGAAACTATCGACGGGTTAAACATTAAAGAAAACGGAATATATGTCGACGGTACTGCAGGGGGCGCAGGACATTCCTTTGCGATAGCCTCAAAGCTTAAAGAGGGAAGACTTGTTGCCTTGGATCAGGATCCTGATGCTGTCAGAGTTGCAACCGAAAGACTTAAAGGACTTAATGCGAAAGTAGTTCAATCAAATTACCGTGATATGAGGTCCGTGCTCGATCAACTGGGAATTGATTTTGTTGACGGAGTTTTGCTTGATATAGGAGTTTCATCCTATCAGCTCGATAATACTGACAGAGGCTTTTCCTATCACGGCTCAGCACCCCTTGATATGAGAATGAGTAAGGAAGGAAAGAGCGCTGCCGACCTGGTCAACACGCTCGATGTCGAAGAACTCTCAAGAATTTTTGAAGAGTACGGAGAAGAAAAATTCAGTTTTAGGATTGCCCGTAAGATAGTTGAGATCAGACGGGACAAGCCGATATTAACTACAGAACAGTTGTCTGATATAATTTCGGGATGTATGCCTGCGGCGGCAAGAAGGGACGGAAATCCGTCAAGAAGATGCTTTCAAGCTCTCAGAATAGCCGTGAATGACGAATTGGGTGCACTTGAAGAAGGGATAACAGCCGCATTTGATTGCCTGAAGCCTCAAGGAAGACTTGCTATAATAACCTTTCATTCCCTTGAGGACAGAATAACAAAAACTCGTTTCAAGGATTTTTGTACTGGCTGCACCTGTCCGCCTGACATTCCTGTTTGTGTATGCGGCAAAAAGCCTGTTGGCAGACTAGTTAATCGAAAGCCGATAACGGCAGACGTTGGGGAGCTAAAGGAAAATCCCAGAAGCAGAAGCGCAAAATTAAGGATAATTGAAAAACTTTGATAAGGAATAATAAAAAGGAGAGAAGTTATGATAAACAATTCAAAATATTATAATGATTCTTTGGCATACGATTTTGAATTGTTTATGCCTAAAGAGAAAAAGGAAACGGCAGAAATCGTGAAAATGCCGCCCAGAAAGAAAAAGGCGGTCAGAACAAGGGCGAAACGTAAGGTTTCAAATGCTTCCTCAATAATTTTGTTAGGAGCCTTTATGGTAGGCGTTATCTGCGCTAACATCGCTCTTCGGGTTGAGATATCCGAGGTAAACGCTTCGGTTATAGAGACAAAAGCAGAACTTGCAGCGCTGAGCGGTGAAGAAACAAGACTTAACGTGGAGTTTGAAAGACTTATATCCTTTAACAATCTTGAAGAGGCGGCAAAGGCCTTGGGAATGAAGAAAACCGATAAAAGTCAGATAGTTTATATTGAAGTAAATGAAACGAATAAGGCTGTGGATGCGAATGGCAATATTCTTACTGCCGAAAACGAATAGTTTTTTTGAAACCGAATATATTTAGTTATAAGTAATACGAGAGTTCTGTTTTCAGAGCTCTCGTTTTCGGGCATTTATTAAGGGTTAAAATTTTTATCAGAAGGGCGTGAAAAATGATGGTCAGAGCAAACAGAAGTATGATAATCAGAATTCTGGTTGTGCTTTTTGCGACCGTCATTCTTTTTGTTTCGGTCACCGGATACAGACTAACAAACATAATGATAATAAACGGAAGTAAATATCAGTCATTAGCTTCTGAACAACAGTTGTATGATACACTGGTTTCTGCGCCCAGAGGCAATATATACGATTCCAAGATGAATATTCTTGCAACAAGTGATACAGCCTATACCGTTTATATCATTCCGAACAGTATCAGCAGTATAAAGGACGAAAGCAAAAGAAATCTTGTGAAATCGGCTATTTCCTCAGGACTTGCCGAAATTCTTTCTATGGAGTATGAAACCATACACCAATACACCGAAAAATCCACCTTTTATGTTACTGTCAAGAAGAGGGTGGATAAGACGGTTGCAGATAAGATTCGAAAGTATATTACAGACAATGAGGATCTTGATCTCGGAGAATATATCGGTATTGATGAAACGACAAAAAGATATTATCCAAACGATTCACTGGCTTCTGTAATTCTGGGTTTCGTGGGAGATGATAACCAAGGCCTTTCGGGAATTGAAAGCTATTATGACAAGGAACTGACAGGGGTTGTCGGCAGAGTTGTCGCCGCTAAAAATGCGCTTGGAGCAAATATGCCCTTTTCCTATCAGGTGGTTGAGGAAGCTAAACAGGGCGATTCGCTTGTTCTGACAGTAGATTCCTATATTCAGTATATAGCAGAAAAATATCTGGAAGAGGCTATAGAGGTCAACAAGGCCGGGAACCGTGGAGCTTGTGTAATTATGAATGTAAACACGGGCGCTATACTTGGTATGGCGGTAAAAGGGGACTTTGACCCAAATAATCCTTTTGTTTTATCTGCGGCAGACCAGGCTCTGCTTGATGAGAATAGCGATTCGGCAAACCGTACCGAGCTGCTTAATAAGCAGTGGAGAAATAAAGCGGTGTCCGACACATATGAGCCTGGTTCTGTTTTCAAAATTTTTACCGCTTCAATGGCGCTTGAGGAGCAATTGACCGACCTTAGCCATTCCTATCATTGCGGTTGGGATATTTTTGTAGCAGGTCAGGTATACCACTGCCACAAGGCAGGCGGACACGGCACATTAAATCTTCAACAGGCGATGGTATCTTCCTGCAACCCTATATTCATTCAGCTTGGTCAGCTTGTCGGCGTAGCCGATTTTTCTAAATACTTTGAGGCTTTTGGCTTTACGGCAAAAACAGGGATTGACCTACCCGGAGAATCAGGTTCTGTATATCATGCAGAGAAGAATATGGGTCCGACCGAACTAGCATCTTCCTCCTTCGGTCAGACCTTCAAGGTAACTCCGATACAAATAATTACCGCAGCATCGGCGGCGGTCAACGGCGGATATCTGCTCAAACCCTTTGTTGTTAAGGAGATTGTTGATAGCAACGGAAATATTGTAGAAAGCAGACAGACAACCGTTCGCAGACAGGTAATAAGTGAGACAACTAGTGAGAAAATAAGAGTAATGATGCAACACGTAATTGAGGACGGCGGCGCCAAAAACGCTTATGTTCCCGGTTATAAGGTTGGAGGAAAGACAGGCACCTCTGAGAAGGTCAGCGAATCTCAACAGTCGGGTGAGAAGCTTTATATAGCCTCCTTTGTAGGCTTTGCGCCGATTGACGATCCCGAAATTGCAATTCTTGTTATGGTAGATGAGCCTCACGGTTCAAGCTACTACGGCGGAATGGTTGCGGCTCCTGTTGCGGCAGAAATTCTGGCTGACGTGCTCCCGTATATGGGCTATGAGCCACAGTACACCGACGAGGAACTGGCTAGTTTTGCAATTACAGTTCCGAGTGTTGTCGGCAATGATATTTCATCTGCTAGAAATAAAATATCTGTATTAAATCTTAAAACAAAGGTCGTTGGAAACGGTGAAAGGGTAATTTCTCAGCTTCCCGAAAGCGGAAATTCTCTCTCTCAGGGAGGAACTGTTATACTTTACACCGATTCTGAACAGGAGGCTGAGTTAACACTTGTTCCTAATTTTAGCGGAATGAGCGTAAGTCAGGCAAATACGGCGGCGGCCGAGGCAAATCTCAATATCGAGTTTGCAGGAAACTTTATCGGAACGGCAGGTTCATCCTTTGCTTATAAGCAGTCGATAGAAGCAGGTCGTGAAATAAAGGCGGGAACCGTAATTACGGTATATTTCAGAGAGAACACAACCATAGAATAGCAAAATCAAGAAAGGCTTAGCAATGTTACTTAAGGATTTATTAAAGGATGTAAATACCCACTATGCAAACGAAAAGATAACAGGGGTTACCTGTGACTCAAGAAAGGTTGAGTCGGGCTTTGCGTTTGTGTGTATAAGCGGAAATGCGATAGACGGGCACCTTTTTGCAAAGGATGCTCTGCTAAAAGGTGCATCGGTTGTCATTACCGAAAGAGATCTTGAAATAGACAGACAAATCGTTGTTGAAGACACAAGAGCGGCATATGCGAAGATGTCGGCAGAGTTTTTCGGCAGACCCGCAGAGAGCCTTAAGCTTATCGGTGTGACAGGAACCAACGGAAAGACCTCTATTTCCTATATGATAAAGGCAATTCTTGAGTTTTGCGGGTATAAGACGGGTGTTATCGGTACAATTCAGAATATGATAGGCGATAAGGTGTATGAATCTGCAAATACCACGCCAGATGCCTACAATCTCAACAGATTATTTGCTCAGATGAGGGATGAGGGGTGCGACTATGTTGTAATGGAAGCATCCTCACACGCACTTGACCAGAAGCGTATTTATGGCCTCGAATTTGAGGTTGCGGCTTTTACCAATCTTACTCAGGACCATCTTGACTACCATATCACGATGGATAACTATTTTGAGGCAAAAAAGAAGCTTTTTTCAATGTCAAAAAAAGCGGTCATAAATCTTGACGATGAGTACGCCGAACGTCTCGTCGGTTCAATTGATTGCGAGACGGTTACCTATTCAGAAAAAAGCAACGAATCGACCTATTCGGCCAAATATATAAATATGCGACCCGACGGCATCGAATATGAGCTCGTAGGCTATAATCTTATAAAGCATATGAAAATAAAAACCGGCGGCAAGTTCTCGGTATACAACTCTCTTTGCGCTGCGGTTTGCTGTATGGAGCTCGGAATAGATGTTTCAAAGATATCGGAAGCGCTAGAGGGTATGAGCGGTGTAAAGGGAAGGGCAGAGGTCGTTGCGACCGACAGAGATTTCTCGGTAATTATCGACTATGCTCATACACCCGACGGACTTAAAAACATTCTGTCTACCTTTAAAGAAATTAAAAAGGGAAGGCTTGTCTGTCTTTTCGGCTGCGGCGGAGACAGAGATTCATCCAAACGGCCGATAATGGCTTCAGTTGCGGCAAAATACTCGGATTTTGTCATTGTAACGAGTGATAATCCACGCACCGAAGAGCCGAGTAAGATTATTGATGACATTACCAAAGGTCTCGAAAACACTAAAACGCCTTATGTTATAATAGAAAACAGAATAGAGGCAATAAAATATGCTGTTCAAAAAGCGCAGACTGATGATATAATTATCCTTGCGGGAAAGGGCCACGAGGATTATCAGATAATCGGTAAGGAAAAAATACATCTCGACGAAAGAGAGATTGTAAAAGAGGCGCTTTTGCTGCTTGGTAATGATAAACAGGAGAATTAAATTATGAGTAATTTAACACCGATTGTTTCGGCAATTATTTCATTTGCTGTTTGTTTTGCAATGGGGTTTCCATTCATTCCGTATCTTAAAAAGCTAAAATTCGGTCAGACCATTCTGGAAGAGGGACCTAAATGGCACAAGAGTAAACAGGGAACACCCACAATGGGTGGAATTATGATAGTCGCAGGGGTGATTGCGGGTATCGGAGCAGGGGTGGTTTTCTCACTTGCAACCGATTCCGCCCTCATTCTTGAGCTCAAGGGCGAGTTTAGGTTTACTTCCCTTGTCGCAGGGCTTGTATTTGCGACAATTTGTGGAATAATCGGCCTTATGGATGACTATATTAAGGTTGTAAAGAAACGAAATCTGGGGCTTACCGCAAAGCAAAAGACCTTTTTGCAGTTACTTGCGACGGTAGCGTATCTGGCAACCCTTGCACTGTCGGGAATGAACACAACCTGGATACCCTTTGTGGGAGATGTCAGTATTGTAAGCGGTTTTGGTCTTGTTTTCTGGCCGATAGCACTTATATTTATTTACTATCTTGTAAATGCTGTAAATCTGACCGACGGTATCGACGGTTTGGCATCAAGCGTTACACTGGTGGTTGCCTGTGGCTTTGTTCTGTTGGCAGGGCGCACCAGGGTTTTAAGCCTTAACTGTCTGTCGTCAGCCTTGGGCGGCGCTTGTCTTGGCTTTTTAATGTGGAATGCAAAGCCTGCAAAGGTGTTTATGGGGGATACAGGCTCTATGTTTTTAGGCGGTGCGGTTGTAGCGCTAGGATTTGCAAGCGGAAGACCTGTTTTACTGCTATTATTCGGAATAGTCTACATACTTGAGGCTCTGTCGGTCGTCCTACAGGTGTTTTTCTTCAAAACCACGGGTAAAAGAATATTCAAAATGAGTCCGATACATCATCATTTTGAAATGAGCGGCTGGGGCGAGGAAAAAATATGCCTCGTGTTTAGTGCGGCGGCAATGTTAGGTTGCCTTGTTGCACTTCTCTCGGTATTTTTAAACTGGTAATTAGGATATAATTTTTGATAGAGGAGGTATATTTATGCCCCAAAAGAAAAAAGTGGATAGCGGCTTTATACAAAAGGGTAAGTTGGATATACCTTTCTTGTCATTTGTTCTAATTTTGCTATCCATTGGACTTGTAATGCTTTTTTCGGCAAGTTATGCCTATTCGTATACAAATTACGGAAACTCCTACAGATTTATTTCAAGACAGGCGTTGTTTGCAGTTCTTGGAGTTGCGGTAATGCTCGGAGTTTCAAAGATAGATTATCACATTTATAAAAAACTTTCCTGGATAATTTATATCGGCACAAATTTACTGCTTGTCCTTTTGCTTATACTTCCTCCTATGGTGCAAGGAAGCGATGTTAAAAGATGGTTTGCTGTAGGCGGCTTCAGTTTTCAACCCTCTGAGTTTGCAAAGTTTTCAATCATTGTGCTTTTCTCAAGTTGGCTTTCATCAAATCCGATGAAGATAAGGAAACTTCGTTATATAATGGCAATGGTAGTTTTGCTGATAGTTCCGTGCGTACTGGTTGTATTAGAACCTCATCTTTCGGCAACCCTTTTGATATTTGCTATCGGCATTATACTGCTTATAGTCGGCGGACTGCCGAAAAAATGGATAGGTGTCGGTCTGGGTGTCGGTGTCGGCGGAGGTGCTGTTGCAATTCTTTCAGGAGCAGTATCCTACGGTTCGGACAGAATAAAATATTGGCTTGACCCTTGGGCTGATCCAAAGGGTAAGGGATTCCAGACAATTCAGTCGCTACTTGCTATTGGCTCGGGCGGTCTTATGGGAAGGGGAATCGGTCAGTCAAGACAGAAATACCTCTGGGTGCCCGAACCGCATAATGATTTTATTTTTGCAATAGTTTGCGAGGAGCTTGGAATAATTGGCGCACTGACCATAATTTGTCTTTTCTGCGCACTTATCTGGAGAGGCTTTACAATCGCTACGAGGGCTAAAGATACCTACGGAACACTTCTTGCATTGGGCCTTACTTTCCAGGTGGGACTACAGGCTCTGCTTAATATTCTGGTAGTTACAAACACAATTCCAAACACAGGAATAAGCCTTCCTTTCTTTAGCTACGGCGGAACGGCGTTGGTCATTCTTCTTGCAGAAATGGGCATAGTACTTTCGGTGTCGAGGGGCAGCTCGGTTGAAAAATCGTAATAAGGAGTAGGGATATGCATATACTTTTTGCGGGTGGCGGAACGGCAGGACATATAAATCCTGCTCTTGCAATAGCAGGTTACATAAAAGAAAAACATCCTGATTGTAAAATCAGTTATATAGGAACCGAGAATAAGCTGGAATCCAGACTTGTGCCGTCGGCCGGTTATGACTTCTATACTATTGATGTTGCAGGTTTCCAGAGAAGAATAACGGTTAAAAACATATTCAGAAATATAGTAGCCGTTGAAAAGATGTTTTCTTCATCAATAAGGTCGAGAAGACTTCTCAAAGAACTGAAGCCCGATATTGTAGTCGGAACGGGCGGATATGTCAGCGGACCTGTTTTGAGAGAGGCGGTCAAGCTCGGAATTAAGACTGCGATACACGAACAAAATGCCTTCCCGGGAATTACAACAAAGGCTCTGGCACCTAATGTAGACAGGGTAATGTTGGCAATGCCCGAGGCAAAAAAATATTTAAAGCTTAAAACCGAGTCGACAATTACGGGAAATCCCGTAAGGGTGGAACTGCTTAGAGCCGAAAGGAAATCGGCAAGAGAGAGCTTGGGATTTGATAATGAAAGACCGATGATACTCTCCTTTGGAGGAAGTCTTGGCGCCAGACCTATAAACGAGGCGGTCATCGAACTAATAAAAGCGCATAATAACAGCGGAAAGTACTATCATATACACGCTACAGGAAAAGGTGGTTACGACACCTTTATAAAGGAAATAGAGTCAGAGTGTAACGGGCTGTCCGAAGAGATATTAATAAGGGAATATATCGACAATATGGATGTATGTATGGCGGCGGCCGACCTTGTGATTTCAAGAGCAGGGGCTATTACCTTGAGTGAGCTTACCGTCTGCGCAAAGCCGTCGGTATTGATTCCGTCTCCTTATGTAGCTGAAAATCATCAGTATCATAATGCAATGACGCTTAAAAACTGTGATGCCGCAGAGGTTATTGAGGAAAAAAATCTGACTAAAGAAGGCTTTACAAAGACCGTTTTAGAACTGCTTGAGTCTCCCGAAAGACTAGGTAAAATGAAAGAAAATGCAAAAAAAGCGGCAATATCCGATGCGAACGAGCGCATCTATAATGTGCTGATGCAACTTTTCACACAAAATTCCTAACACCGCATATTATGAAATGAAAAGGTTTTGGCAAAGATTTGTACAAAATCCTTTTTATTTTCATATAAGATGGTGTTATTATGTCAAGGCTTGTAGTTTACGGCGGCAGACGCCTTAACGGAGAGATAGATATACACGGAGCAAAAAACAGTGTGCTCCCCATACTTGCGGCAACCCTGCTTATTCCCGGTGTTTCGGTTTTACATAACTGTCCAAACCTTTCGGATGTTGCAGTTGCAATTAAAATACTTACATATCTTGGCTGTAAATGTGAGTGGACGGGAGATACCGTAACGGTTGATGCGTCAACGGTATCCTGTGACAGAATTCCTGACGACCTTATGCGTGAGATGCGCTCCTCTGTTATGTTTTTGGGAGCCATTCTTGCCCGTTGCAATTCTGCGGTAATTAGCAGTCCGGGTGGCTGTGAGCTTGGACCCAGACCGATAGATCTGCACCTTAAAGCACTCAAAGATTTAGGGTACACGGTCAAGGAAGATAACGGTTATGTTTTTTGCTCAACTGAAAAGAACATAAAAAAAGAAAGAATAAATCTCTCGTTTCCGAGCGTCGGCGCTACTGAAAACGCAATAATGGCAGCCTGTCTATTAGAGGGCAGAACGGTTATAACAGGTGCTGCAAGAGAGCCTGAGATTTGTGACCTTGCAGATTTCTTAAACAAGGCTGGTGCTAAAATCAGGGGAGCAGGTACCGATTCAATAGAAATTATAGGTGTTAAAGGCCTTTACGAATGTGAGCACCGTGTGATTCCCGACCGAATAGTAGCCGCTACCTATATGTCTGCTGCCGCAATAACGGGAGGAAGCGTGAGGCTGAACCGTGTTGATAGTGAGCATTTAAACTCAGTGATAAACAGCTTTGGCGATATGGGCTGCGAAATAACCTGTGAGGACGGCTCACTCTGTATAAAGGCTCCCGAAAAACTAAAACCTATCAGGTCGACAAAGACCTTTGTATATCCGGGTTTTCCGACCGATGCAGGACCTCTCCTTGTCAGTGCGCTTTGTTGCGCAGGGGGCTGTTCGGTCTTTGTTGAAACGATATTTGAAAACCGTTTTAAATATATGAATGAACTTGCAAGACTCGGAGCTAATATCAGAATTCAGAATTCTGTTGCGGTAATTGAGGGAGTAAATGAGCTTAAAGGCGCAAGTGTTAATTGTACCGACCTGAGAGGCGGTGCGGCTCTTGTGGTTGCAGGACTCGCAGCTACGGGAATTACCAGGATTGAAAAAGTATTTCATATTGAGCGTGGCTATGAGGATATAGCACGGGATTTAAATAACCTAGGAGCAAAAATAATAAAGGAATGTGATTGATGACCGAGAAGCAGTTCAGAGAAAAAGAGCGCAAAGAAGCAATGAAAAAAGGTGCTTTAAAAGCAAAAAGGAAGAGACGCAGAAGGGCGATTACTGCAGTTATCGTTGTTTTGATACTGCTTATCGCCGTTTTTGCGATGCTTTCGGTTACGGTTCTGTTTAAAATAGAAAGCATATATGTTGAGGGAAACACAAGATACTCACAAAATGAAATAATTTCGGTTGCCGAGCTTAGAGTAGGAGACCCGCTTTTTCTTATAGGAGAAAAGTCGCTAAAGCAAAGACTCCAAAAGCTTCTTCCTTATGTCGTATCTGTAGAGATTGATAGGGAACTGCCTTCAAGTCTTTATATAAATATAGAGGAAACAACCGAAGAAATCTGCTTTTTCGAGAATGAAAGGTTTTATTTAGCAAATAAACAGAGGAAAATTCTATCTGAAAATACCGAGCTTCCCGAAAATCTTCCCGTTATAGTTGCAGGGGAGGATTGCAGCTTTGAGGTTGGCGAAAAATTCCTTTGCGAAGATGAGATAAAAGATAATATGCTTGGGCTTTGTTTCTCGCTTTTGTCAAAGGAGAAGTATAGTGTCACGCTTATAAACACCGTTGACCTTTATGATACATATGTTATTGTTGAGGACAGGCTTGTTTTCAGACTTGGTTCTTCTGCAAATTTTGAAAACAAGGTAGCTCATATGGAGGCAATGCTTAAAAAAATGTCTGCTTCAGATTACGGCGTTGTTGACCTTACGGGGTGGTCTTCAGATAAACCTGAGGCATTTTTTACCGAAAAAGATATAAAAGATTACAGATTGAATAAATAATTTGAAAATTGCTATTGAAATTTGTAAATTGTTGTGATATTATTGTTTCGTATAAGTACGCAATAGTTTCTAAGGGATATTAAATATTGGAGGAAAAAGAAAATGGAGTTCAACATGACTAATGAGTTCGAAAACGACGCATCTCAGGTTATTAAGGTCGTAGGTGTCGGCGGAGGCGGCGGAAACGCTATCAACCGCATGGTAGACGCAGGTATCAGAGGAGTAGAATTTGTCGCAATCAATACCGATAAATCTGCTTTATATAAGTCAAAGGCTAACACAAAAATCCAGATTGGCGATAAGACCACCTGTGGACAGGGTGCAGGCGCTAATCCCGAAAAGGGCCGTGCGGCAGCAGAGGAATCCAAGGACGAGATCGCTGCAGCAATCCGTGATGCAGATATGATATTCCTTACTGCAGGTATGGGCGGCGGAACAGGAACAGGCGCTGCTCCTATCGTTGCACAGATTGCTAAGGAGCTTGGAATACTTACCGTAGGTATCGTTACAAAGCCCTTCTCCTTTGAAGGAAAGAGCCGTATGACTCAGGCTGAAGGCGGAATCGCAAGACTCAGCGAACAGGTAGACAGCCTTGTTGTTATCCCCAACGAGCGTCTTAAGTATGTTTCTGAAGAGAAGATTACCTTCAAGAATGCATTTAACATTGCAGACGATGTTCTTCGTCAGGGTGTTCAGAGCATTTCTGAGCTTATTAATGTTACCGCTCTTGTTAACCTCGACTTTGCCGATGTTACAACCATCATGAAGGATGCAGGCTATGCTCATATGGGCGTTGGCGTTGCTACAGGAAGAGATAAGGCTGAACAGGCTGCTCGTGCTGCCGTTACAAGTCCTCTTATCGAAACCTCTATGCAGAATGCACGTGGCGTTATCATCAGCATCACAGGTTCTGAGGATATCGGTCTTGAAGAGGTCGAGATGGCTGCAAGTATCATTCACGATATGGCTCATCCCGATGCAACAATTATCTGGGGTGCTCAGCTTGACGATACCCTCGATGATACCATCCGTGTAACCGTTGTTGCTACAGGTCTTGGCGATGAGAAGAAGAAGGAGAGCTCTGCTCCTGCTTTAGAGTCTATCCTTTCTAACTCTGAAGACGATTCTGATGAGAACAACTATATTGATGTTATAAATCTCTTCAACAACAAATAATTAAAAACATATTAAAAGAGCGACGGTTTACCGTCGCTCTTTTTTCGTTTGAAAAACGAGGCCTTAGAGAGTTGAGTGAATTAGCAGCAACCGCAGTTGTTTTCACAGCCGCAACCGCAACCGTTTGAATTAGATAATCCGTTATTGCCGCAGCAGATAAGGAGAAGGATTATGATAAGAATCCAAGAGCAGTTTCCGCCGAAATTTCCGTTACACATTCAGTTAACCCCCTTTCGTCTTTACAGTTTATACTATGTAAAAACAGACCTTGTTGCTACAAAAAATATTTTTTGAAAAAAGTATTTGACTTTACCTGACTTTTGTGTATAATTAAATTAAAGGTCAGGAAAAGTCAAATATCAGAGGTGTTATAAAATATGAGAATGAGCGATATAATTACCCAGAGGATACTGTCAATGCTTGAAGAGTCTGAGGAAAATATTGCAGAAATTCAGCGTAACGAACTAGCTGCTATTGTCGGCTGCGCTCCGAGTCAGATAAATTATGTTTTATCTTCAAGGTTTACTCCTGAACAGGGATATATAATTGAAAGTCGCAGGGGCGGCGGTGGATATGTAAGGATATCGAGAATAAAGCTTAATCGTTCGTCTGCCCTTATGCACATTATAAACTCGGTCGGAAACCATTTAGATTCTATGGAGGCGAGAATTATAATTGAAAACTGTCTACAGACAGGTCTTATTTCGGAAAATTCGGCAACGCTTATGAATTCGGCATTATCCAATGCGGTTATTTGCTGTATCCCACAGGAATTAAGAGAGTTTTACAGGGCATCTGTTTTAAAACAAATGCTGCTTACCCAAATTTAGAGGAAAGGTTGTAAAGATATGCTTTGTCAGAGATGCGGTCAGAACACCGCCACTACACATATAAAAACAGTTATTAACGGAACTGTTACAGAACTTAATCTATGCGGCTACTGTGCCGCTAAAGAGGGTTATACAAGCCTGTCTAACGGTTCGATTACAAATATGTTGGCATCAATGCTCGGTCAGACTATGAAAATGGGGGATAAAATTCCTCAGAAGAGCTGTAGCTGTTGCGGCGCCTCCTTCTCGGAGATTGCCGAAACAGGAAAGGCGGGTTGCGCTAACTGCTATACCGAGTTCAAGTCAGAGCTTTTGCCTTATCTTAAAAGGATACACGGAAGCGTCAAGCACAACGGTAAAACCTTAGGCACAAAGCAGTTGACCGTTGTGAACGACGAAAATGAACTTGTATCATTAAAGGCAAAACTTGCTGAGCTTGTTGCGGCAGAGAAGTATGAAGAGGCGGCAGTAATTCGTGACCGCATAAAAGAAAAGGAGGGGTTGTAATGTCTTATTGGTATATGAATAATACCGACGGAATAGTTGTCAGCTCAAGAATAAGACTTGCAAGAAACCTTACCGATATGCCATTTCCAAGAAGAATGACCAAGGAAATGTTTATTGAACTTAACGAGAGGGTAAAGAAGGCAATAGAGCATGTTGAGGAACAGGTTGGTGTTGCTCTTAAATTTATAGAGATGGATAACATTCCGGAAAACGAAATTATGGCAATGGTTGAACGTCATATAATCAGCAGAAATTTTGCCGAAAATTACAAGGCAAGAGCCATTGCGCTGTCTGCCGATGAAAGCATCAGCATTATGATCGGAGAAGAGGATCACATTCGTATACAGGTTCTTTCAGGAGGTCTTTCGCTCGACGAAGCCTATGCTTTGGCAGATAAAATAGATACAGTACTCGGAGAAAGTCTTGGCTTTGCATATGATTCTCAGCTCGGCTATCTGACCGAATGTCCTACCAATATCGGAACAGGACTCAGGGCATCGGTAATGCTTCATTTACCGATTACAGAGCTTTCGGGCGGAATATCTGCAATTTCGGATGCGGTCAGCAAAATAGGACTGACTGTGCGTGGAATGTATGGCGAGGGCAGTAATTCAAAGGCATCTCTTTTTCAGATTTCAAACCAGATTACTCTGGGAATCAGTGAAAAAAGCGCAGTTGACAACCTGAAGATAATAGCAGGGCAGATAGTTGAACGGGAGGAAAAAAGCAGAAAAGAGGCAAATATGCTAAAAATAGAGGATATAGGCTACAGGGCAAAGGGAATCCTCGAAAATGCCCGTATACTTGATTCCGAAGAACTGATGCAGTTAATTTCAAGGATTAAACTTGGTAAGGATATGGGTATAATTGATTTAGGAAAAATCAATCCCATAGAGTTGCTTATTATTTCGCAGCCCGGAATGCTTCAGACCAAATTTGGTAATATGGGTCCTACTGAACGTGATTATAAGCGGGCAGAAATGATAAGAGGAATTTTTCGCAAACAATAAGGGTAGGTGTTTTAAATGAAATATTCATTTAACGGTTTTACAGAAAAAGCTAACGATGCGCTAAATGAAGCAATAAAAAGCGCCCAGAATTTCGGACATACCTATGTTGGCAGTGAGCATCTTTTGTTAGGCCTTGTTAAAACAGAGGATAGCGTAGCCGCTGCAATTCTTTCAAAAAAAGGTATTACGGCAGAAAATATAAGTGAGCTTATTGAGGATATGATCGGTGTTGGCAACAAGACCGAGCTTTCTCCCGAAAGTTTCACTCCAAGGGCTAAAAAGGTTTTGGAGGCTGCTATTCTCGGTACTAAAAAGATTGGCAAGGATAAGGTAGGCACAGAGCATCTTCTTCTAGGAATATTAGGGGAATCGGATAACTACGCCATAAGGTTTTTGAATGAACTGGGGATCGATGTTTCCGCTCTCGCAAGAGAAGCGCTTGATGCATCGGGCATAGCCGAAGAATTTGACCAGGCTTCACAGCCGAACAAAAAAGAGGATAAAGGCAGCAATAACAAAATGCCCACTCTTGATAAATTCGGACTTGATCTGACTAAAGAGGCAAAGGAAGGAAAAATTGACCCAGTTATCGGAAGAACGCAGGAGATAGAGCGTGTTATCCAGATTTTATGCCGTAGGACAAAGAACAACCCCTGTCTTATAGGAGAGCCGGGTGTCGGAAAAACGGCAATTGCAGAGGGCCTTGCTCTTAAAATAGCAACCGGAGAGATTCCCGAAATACTGAAAAATAAAAGGCTTATTTCTCTCGACCTTACGGGAATGGTAGCCGGTACAAAATACCGTGGAGATTTTGAAGAGAGAATAAAGGCTGTTATTGATGAAGCGGCAAAATGCGACAATGTAATTCTGTTTATTGATGAGGTGCATAACCTTATAGGTGCGGGTTCTGCAGAGGGGGCAACAGATGCCGCCAACATATTAAAACCCGCTCTTGCAAGGGGACAGCTACAGCTTATCGGCGCCACAACAATATCTGAATACAGGAAAAACATTGAAAAGGATGCCGCCCTTGAGAGAAGATTTCAACCTGTTAATGTCGATGAGCCGAGTGAAGAGGACGCTATTCTCATACTAAAGGGTATAAAAGACAAGTATGAACAGCACCATAATGTTGTGATTACAGATCAGGCGGTTGAGGCGGCGGTAAAGCTTTCCTCAAGATATATTACCGACAGGTTTTTGCCCGATAAGGCTATAGATTTAATCGATGAAGCGGGTTCAAGACTAAGAATCAGGTCTTGTGAACTTCCTTGTGAAGCAAAGGAACTTGAAAAAGAGCTTAAAGGTATTACGGCTGATAAGGATGCCGCAATTTCTGACCAGAACTTTGAAGAGGCGGCAAGACTCCGTGATAAAGAAAGAGAGATATCTGCAAAGATAAAAAAAGCGCAGGAAGATGGTAAAAACAAGTCTGTTGGTACTGTTGATGAGGAAAATATAGCAGAGATTGTCTCGGGTTGGACGGGAGTTCCCGTAGCGCAGTTAACTAAACAGGAGAGCGAAAGACTGCTTAATATGGAAGGTGTGCTCCACGACAGAATAGTCGGTCAGGATGAAGCCGTAAAGGCCGTGTCCAAGGCAATAAGACGTGGCAGAACAGGTCTTAAGGACCCAAACAGACCGATAGGCTCATTCATATTCCTTGGCCCAACAGGCGTTGGAAAAACCGAGCTCTGTAAGGCATTGGCAGAGGCTATGTTCGGAGCAGAAAAGGCTATGATACGCCTTGATATGTCGGAGTATATGGAAAAGCATACGGTTTCTCGCCTTGTAGGTTCTCCTCCCGGCTATGTCGGCTTTGAGGAGGGCGGCCAGTTGACCGAAAAGGTCAGGAGAAATCCCTATTCGGTTATTCTGTTTGACGAAATCGAAAAGGCTCATCCCGATGTCTTTAATATGCTTCTGCAGATACTTGACGATGGTATTCTTACCGATTCACAGGGAAGAACGGTAAACTTTAAAAATACCGTAATTATTATGACCTCCAATATCGGAGCCCGTCTTATAACCGAAAAGAAAACGGCTTTGGGCTTTGGCTCGGGGGACAGTGCAGATAAGGATCAGGCAGAGATTAAACAGCTTGTAACTGCCGAGCTTAAAAAAGAGTTCAGGCCTGAATTTCTGAATAGACTCGATGATATAATTGTCTTCCATAAACTTTCAAAGGAGGATATCAAAAAGATTGCCGAAGGTCTTCTTTTGAGACTTGTAAAAAGGCTTAAGAGCCTCGATATTAATGTCGAGTTTGATGACAGCGTAATTGCTGCAGTTTCTGATGCGGGATTTGACACAGTTTACGGAGCAAGACCTCTAAAACGTGCAATTCAGACTAATATTGAGGATATGCTCAGTGAAAAAATGCTTGATTCTTCTGTCAAAAAAGGAGATAGCATCAAGGTCGTATTTAAAGAAGGCAAATACGATATCGAATAAAATAAAGCGCCCGTTCTAACAAAAAAACGGGCGCTTTAACTCATTTAACCGGATTTACATTTTTCTTGCAATAGTTATATTTAAATAGTATAATAAATATGTATGTTGTAAACTCTTTTCCAAATAATATACATACAACTATTTGGAGGAGTTTATATGAACAAAAACTATAAATCAAGTAATGATGAAGAAAATAACCAAACGGCTGACCTCGGCGATGAGGGCGAGCAGTTAAAGGATTTCGGTTCGGTTACAAGCAAGGGCGGAAGGCACGTTATTCACTGTCTTACAGTTGTAGGAGAGATTGAAGGCCATGTGCTTTCGTCTAACCAGAACAAAACGACAAAATATGAGCATGTTATTCCGCAGCTTGTAGAGGTAGAGGAAAACCGTGAAATTGAGGGTTTGCTCATCATTTTGAATACAGTTGGCGGAGATGTTGAGGCAGGACTGGCTATAGCCGAGCTTATAGCGGGAATGAAGAAGCCAACAGTTTCTCTTGTCCTCGGAGGAGGACATTCTATCGGGGTTCCTTTAAGTGTGTCGGCAAAAAGGTCGTTTATCGTGCCGAGCGCAACAATGACAATTCATCCTGTAAGAATGACGGGGTTGGTTCTTGGCGTTCCTCAAATGCTCAGACATTTCGAAAAGATGCAGGACAGAATTACAAATTTTGTATCGTCCAACTCAGGAATAACAAAAGAACGGTTTAACAGTCTTATGATGAATGTCGGCGAAATGGTAACCGATGTGGGAACCGTGCTTGACGGGAAGAGGGCGGTCGAAGAAGGACTTATTGATAATGTCGGAAGTCTTTCAGATGCAATTGAGTGTCTTTACAATATGATAGAAAATAAAAACTAACTGATTTGGGAGTGTGTTTATGGCAGCCAGAAAAGGTTCCAAGAAGAGAAAAAACACAAATAGTTCACAACAGCAGAAAAAGGTTACGGGAGGACAGAGACAGGTCTTTTCAGTAATCCTTTTCGGCGTTTCGCTTCTTTTATTTGCGGTAGTGCTGATACCCGGAGAGAACGTGTGGTTAGCAGGTCACAATTTTCTCTTCGGCCTTTTCGGTCTGCTTACATATTTGATGCCGATATTCCTTATTGTAGTTGCGGTGCTTTATGCGTTGGATAAGCTTTACGGTACATTATCCTCTAAAATTATTGAGTCGGCAGTAGTTACAGTTTTAATAGGCGCCGCTATTGATATTTTTTCGGCTCATCCTGAGGTCCAATCCTTTACAGAGCATCTCTCAAAAGCCTATAGCCGAGGCACTGAGTTAAAGGGCGGCGGCTTTATCGGGGCGCTTGTAGGACAACCTATGTTTATGGCATTCGGCAAAACAGGTGCGGGAATTACCGTCTGCATACTTATTCTTGTTTTCCTTATGCTTATGACAGGAACAACCTTAATTGCGCTCTTCAAGGGTGTTGCAAGGCCTATTAAAAGAATCGAAAAGTCGGTTGAGCAAACCTTCCAGTCAAGGCTTGACAAGGAGGATAAAATCCCCGTTTCAGACATTGACGTTCCGATTTCTGAAAACCACAAGGGAAGAAAGACCGATTACACCTCTATAACCGAGAAGCAGAAAAAGGTTATCAGTACATACAGAGATGAGCCTGTTACCGATTTGGACGGAGTTATTATAGAAGATGATAGTGAGGGAAGCTCGGTTTCGGTTGACGGTGCACTTGATGCGGCCAAAAAGGAAGCGCAGAAGACCAAAAAGATAATTGAACAGACAAAAGAAAATGTTGAACAGGCTTCGGTAGACAGTATTGCAATGACAGGAGAAACCTATAAGTTCCCGCCCATTGAACTGCTTAAAAAGGATGCCTTTTCAAATCAGGGCTCTATTGAGGCTGAGCTTGAGCATACAGCAGAGCGTCTGGTCGCAACCTTGCGTAGCTTTGGCGTTGAAACAAGGGTTGTTGATATTTCACGAGGTCCTACAGTTACACGATATGAGCTTCAGCCAAGCGCAGGTGTTAAGATAAGCAAGATTACAAATCTGGCCGACGATATTGCGCTTAATCTTGCGGCGGCAGGGGTTCGCATAGAGGCGCCCATTCCGGGCAAGGCGGCTGTCGGTATAGAGATTCCCAACCGTGCAGGAAATGTTGTAAGGGTTAGAGATCTTATAGAATCGCAGGTATTTTCAGGTTCAAAGAGCAAACTTACCGTTGCTCTCGGTAAGGATATCGCAGGAAATGCCATAGTTACTGATATATCCAAAATGCCTCACGGTCTCATCGCAGGTTCTACAGGCTCGGGAAAATCGGTTTGTATCAATACCCTCATTATGAGTATTCTCTACAAGGCAAGACCTGATGAGGTCAAGCTTATAATGATCGATCCCAAGGTCGTTGAGCTTACGGTATATAACGGAATTCCTCATCTTCTCGTGCCTGTTGTTACCGATCCGAGAAAGGCCGCAGGTACTCTCGGTTGGGCGGTCAGCGAGATGGAAAAGAGATATCAGATGTTCGCCGCAAGTAATGTAAGGGATATTGACGGATATAACCGTATCGCTGAAAACGATGAAGAAATGGTTAAGCTTCCGAGGATAGTTATAATCATTGACGAGCTTGCCGACCTTATGATGACGGCGCCCAAAGAGGTTGAGGATTCTATTAACAGAATTGCTGCTAAGGCCAGAGCGGCAGGAATGCATCTAATTATCGCTACACAGCGCCCGTCGGTCGATGTCGTTACAGGCGTTATCAAAGCTAATATTCCGACGAGAATAGCCTTCCTTGTTTCATCTCAGGTCGACTCAAGAACTATTCTTGATGCCGCAGGAGCAGAAAAGCTTCTCGGTAAAGGAGATATGCTCTTTAACCCTGCAGGTGCAATAAAACCCTCAAGAATACAGGGCTGTTTTGTTACCGATGCCGAGGTTGAAACGGTCGTTAAGTTTGTAAAATCCGACCATACCGCAGATTACAGTCAGGAGATTATGGACGAGATAGACCGCCAGGCTCCCGTAAATAAAAAGGAAATGGGCACAGGTTCTGCCGATGCGGTAGAAGAGGCTGATTCTATGCTTAATGCCGCTATCGAGGTTGTTATTGAAAATGGACAGGCGTCTACATCTATGCTCCAGAGAAGGCTCAAACTCGGCTATGCCCGTGCCGCCCGTCTTATAGACGAGATGGAGGAGAGGGGAATAGTAGGACCTTATGAGGGCGCAAAACCCAGACAGGTGCTGATTTCCCGTGAGCAGTGGATGGAGCAAAAGGCCGGCGAAGAGTCGTGAGCAATAAAAGAAAAAGCAAACTGACAAAGCTTCTTGCCGCAGTTGTTTCGGCCTTAGTTTTGTTAGTTTGCATTATTTCCTTTTCTGCCGATGTCAGAGTACCGACCTGGACAGATATAGTCTACGCTCTGACAAACAGTAAAACTGTATCACAGGACGATTTCATACGGTTTATTGATGTCGGTCAAGGGGACAGTATACTTATTTGCAGTAACGGTTATTCTGCAATAATAGATTTCGGAGATAATACCGATGACGGTAAGGGACTCATGAGCTCACTTCGCAGTTACGGAATAAAAGAGTGTGACTGTATGATAGTATCTCATTACGATGCCGACCATATCGGCGGAGCAGATACAGTTATAAAGCAGATGAAGGTCGAAAATGTTATAATTCCCGAACAAAAGAATGAAAATTCCAAAGCCTACCGTGAGTTTAAGGAAGCCTTGGATACCTGTGAGGCAAAGGTTTATGAAGCACAGGTAGGAACGGTTATAAATATCGGAGATTTTGAACTTACAATTCTGGCTTTTTACGGGAATGAGGCAACTACAAACGACAGAAGCGTTGTCGTTATGGCAGAGATTGACGGGGTTAAATTTCTCTTTACAGGAGATGTCTCAAGTGATGTCGAGGAGCAGCTTTTAAAAGACGGGCTACTGCTTGATTGCGATGTCTTTAAGGCTGGGCACCACGGCAGCCGTTATTCTAATAGTCTTTCTTTTTTGGAAGAATTAACTCCTGCATACGTAGTTGTTTCCTGCGGTCTGCTTAATTCCTACGGGCATCCGCATGATGAGGCGATTAGCAACTTTTATGAATCGGGAGCAAAGGTCTACAGAACCGACCAGAACGGAGATGTAACATTTTTCGTTGAAAACGGAATTTTAAGGCCGGTACTCGAAAAAGAATGAAAAATGCTGTCAAGGAACATAGCCTTGGCAGCATTTATTTTTAATCCACTCTTGAATGTCTTGATGTAAAAAGTAAAGAGATACACCAGATACCTGCAAGGGCGATTACTGTATAGATTATTCTGCTGATTATTGCCGCTGAACCGCCAAAGATCCAAGCAACAAGATCAAACTGGAATATTCCGACAAGTCCCCAGTTTACTGCGCCAAGAATTACAAGCGCCAGACAAATCTTATCCAACATTTTATCAACTCCTTTGAAAGTATGATTTCCGAATTTGTGATAAATTATACATAAAAAATTATAAATTAAAAAAGGCTTGACAAAATAATCTGATTATCATATAATAACACTGTTGCAAAAATGCTGCTATGGCTCAGGTGGTAGAGCACATCCTTGGTAAGGATGAGGTCACCAGTTCGAATCTGGTTAGCAGCTCCAAAAAACACTCGTTCTCTTGAACGAGTGTTTTTTTATCCATTGCGAAAGCAATGGCATATCATCAACACGGCAATGCCGTGTTGTATCTCATCAGTACGTTAGGACTGTATATCATCACGCTTTAGCGTGCATCAAAAACTTTCGCAATGATGATATACAAAACTAAAGTTTTGATGATATGCAATTCCTACGGAATTGATGAGATACAATGCTTCGCATTGATTTATTGCCGCTTTTATGTTATAATACATTCATAGGCGGTGATGATGAATGCCAAGAAACAACAAAAATTTAGTTGCAAAAGATATAGATGGTAAAAAAATCAGAGAGCAATACTTTGATGGGGTAATTATAGGCGTATTGATTTTTGCAATTTGTTATATAATTTTTTGTTTATTCGATATTGAAAACTTTAAAAATAATTTTCTCAATATAGTTATTGTTATTACTTGTTTTTCACCATTCATATTATTGGCAATCTTGAATAGGCTTGTTTTTGGAAAAATATTATGTGTTTTAACTGAAGAAAAAATATATTATTTTAGTGCAGAAACAAGAATTAATTCAAGGCATAACAAAACTAATGGATATATCGAGTATGATGAAATTGAAACTGTTGAATACATACCGCCTAGACTTGGAGCAGGTTCGAAACGGTTGTCAAGAGTAATAATTTCAGGAGAAAATTTTGAAATTACAGTTTGGAATGTAAACGGTAGTTTAGTTAGAGAAATTAATAAGAGAAAATAAAGAAAATCCTCGGTTTTCAGGCACTTTTAATTCGTGCCATTAAGTTCAAAACGCCCAAAAAAACTCTTGTTCGAAAGAACAAGAGTTTTTTCAGTTATATTCGCCTTCGGCGAGTTATATTGCTTTGCAGTGATATTCGGCTAAAGCCGAGTGATATTGCCCTTTGGGCAGTTAAGAGGCGAATATAATACCACTTTTGCGATAGCAAAAATATCACTATGCCGTAAGGCATAATATCACTCTGTGCGTAGCACGGAATATCATTAAAATCTTGCGACTGCGCCGATTTTCTGCTATAATAACCTAAAGGGGTGTGTATTTCTAATGGGCAATAATTTCTTAATTGCAAAGTTTGGCAATGAAGAACATATAAAGCAATTACAGAACGGTAGAATCTTCTTTAATCCTATACAAAAATATAGAAATGATGGAACAGATTATCGTGGTGACTCAATGGAAGGACGGATTCCTTTGAACCCACACGATATTGAGATTTATAGTGCTTGCGGTGAAAGATTGTTTGATACTATTCCAAGACCAGATTTTGTAACCCACTCTATTTTAAATGATGAAAACTTAATGATGTTTTGTGCTTCAGCGATCACAAAAAACGTTATGATTGAAGTTGGTAATAATATTTGGCATTTCAAAGATGAGTACAAGAAATCGATGGCTAAGTTTGGCGATTACGTAATGCTTTTTTGGTCTTCTGAATTGTTAAATAAGATCGGCACCTCAGTTGACTGCAATGGACAGAAAATAGGTTATGATTCAGGTATGGTTTTATATAGAAATCTGACAGACTTCGATGATACGCATGAATACCGAATTACGGGCAGTCCTCTTGACAGATATTTTGTTAAAAGTTTGTCTTACAAAGATCAAAACGAATGGCGAGTGCTCATTGATGGTGAGTGCCAGCGTTTGACTTCAAATTATTTGGATGGATTCTTAATAGAATCAACGCCGTTTGAATTCTCAATAATAAAAAGGACGGAAGAATTTTTGAATGGATATATTAAATTGTAATTTTATTTATAGTGAATGGTTAAATGGCAAAACATCATGTTCTATGAGTATTGCTATTTGTATAGAAAAATGTTACAATATATACAAATAAGAGGGGAGAATTAAATAATGATTGATTTTAAAAATGGCAGTTCTATTTACTCAAAATTGAAAGCGGTTAGCGATGATACATACGCATCGTTGATAGTGCCGATGTTTACTGATGGCGAGAGCATTCTTGGGACTTTTAAAGGCATTCGCGATGGCGTTGTATTTACGAATAAAAGAATTATTTCGATAAATGTTCAGGGACTTACAGGCACAAAAAAAGATTTTACTTCTTTGCCATACAGTAAGATACAAGCTTTTTCTGTGGAAACTGCTGGTGTTCTCGATTATGATAGTGAACTTGACCTTTGGTTTTCCGGTATCGGCAGAGTGCGTTTTGAATTTTCCAGAAATGCAAATGTTACCGCCATTTGTAAAATGATTTCGGAAAGAACATTATAATTATATTTTTTAAGAAAATTAGGTTTTCAGGCACTTTTCATTCGTGCCATTAAGTTCAAACTACCCAAAAATCCCGAATGCGAAAGCGTTCGGGATTTTACTTTTTGTATAACGAAAACCACACGCTAAGCGTGTGGTTCCAGAGAGGCTTTTGCCGATGAGTAAAAAAGAGCTCCTATGATATAATGCAAAAGGTCTGCCAACCACAAGCATTAAAGACATAGGAGGTCAATTATGAAAAT
>JAZSQK010000019.1:0-12076 GCA_045537915.1 Acutalibacteraceae bacterium | reverse complement strand
CATCTGTCATACCGGGATATACACCAACCCAGAACGTGTTATTCATAATGAAATCAGTATTGGTCAAGTCGCCAACCACTCTGTATGCATCGGTTCCTCTAATTTGATCGAAGCAAGGATGTTTCACAAGATTTCCGCTGAAAAGAAGTCTCGTCTGAACGTTTTTGTCCTCGATGTACCTTGTTACGTCGTTTCTGGAGACTCTGCATTCCGGCTTTACCGAGATAAGGAAGCCGAACCACGAGGGACGGCTGTTTTCCGCAGGCTCGGGAAGAATAACCTTATCCTGAACAGGAAGAAGAGCCGCGCGGAGTCTGTCAAAGTTATGGCGGCGGCGTTCGATAAACGAGGGGGACTTCTTAAGCTGCTCACAGCCTATTGCCGCCTGCATATCGGTAACCTTGAGGTTATAGCCGAAGTGGCTGTAAACATATTTATGGTCATAGCCTGCGGGGAGCTCTCCGTACTGACCGTCAAAGCGGTGTTTGCAGAAGTTGTCCTGTCCCGAGGGGCAGATACAGTCTCTTCCCCAGTCACGATAGGAGAGAATGAGGCGATGAAGCAGCGGATTGTTTGTGTAAACACAGCCGCCCTCGCCCATTGTCATATGGTGTGGAGGATAAAAGCTTGAAGTTCCGATATCTCCCCAGGTTCCGCTGAAACGAGTTTCGCCGTTTATTGTATATTGTGTTCCCAAAGCATCGCAGTTGTCCTCGACAAGCCAGAGATTATGCTTGTCGCAAAAGGCCTTGACTGCGGCTATATCAAAGGGGTTGCCAAGGGTATGGGCTATCATAACAGCCTTGGTCTTTTCGCTGAGAGCAGCCTCAAGCGCTGTTACATCAATATTGTACTGGGGTACAGTAACATCGACAAAAACAGGCACTGCGCCATACTGAAGAATCGGTGTGACGGTGGTTGGGAAGCCACAGGCAACCGTTATTACCTCATCTCCACGCTTAATCTGTCGCTCCTTAAGTTCGGGTGCGGTGAGCACCGAAAAGGCGATCAAATTTGCTGATGAGCCGCTGTTTACAAGGTGGGCAAATTTAACCCCTATCCATTTTGCAAACTCTTTTTCAAACTCCTCTGCAAAGCGGCCTGTTGTCAGCCAGAAATCGAGTGTGGCGTCGGTCAGGGCACACATTTCCTTTTCGTCAAAAACCCTTGATGCATAGGTTACTCGGTCACCCGGCTTAAAGGCCTCCTTTTTCTCCTTAAATTCACGGTAATACTGTGAAACCAGTTCCTTTATCTCATTACGGGCCTGCGCCTCGCTTGTCCATTTAGCCATAATTTATCGTCCTCCGAGAAATTCGTTAATTTCTTTATCCATTTCTTCTGCTATATTTCCATTTCCAAGCCAAACCTTGCTGAAGCGGCAGGTCATTTCCATGCACTCGGCTATATGCCACACAGGCTTCCATCCGAAGACCGCCTTTACCTTACTGCAATCAAGCTTTAGAAAGTTTGCCTCGTGGGGCGCATTTTCCTCTGCCTGATTTTCCCAAACAGCGCCCTCACCCCAGTATTTACAGAAAAGCTCAACCAGCTCTCCCGTTGTAACACAGTCGCAATCATCAGGTCCGACATTGTAAAAGTCTGCATAAGAAATATCCTCATACTGCTTCTGGGCGATGGTCAGATATACCGAAAGGGGCTCCAGCACGTGCTGATAGGGTCTTGTAGAATAGGGGTTTCTGACGCCGATGGTCTTTCCCGCCTTCATCGCCCTCACACAGTCGGGAATTATGCGGTCGGGAGCAAAGTCTCCCCCTCCGATTACATTACCCGCTCTGGCGGTTGATACAGCAAGTTTGTCTTTAAAAAAGCTGTTTATATAGCTGTGGGTTACAAGCTCGGAGCAGCTTTTTGAGTTTGAATATGGGTCATACCCGTCAAGCGGCTCGTCCTCACGGTATCCCCAGCACCACTCGTTGTTCTTGTAAACCTTATCGGTAGTGACATTAAGCACACTTTTAACCGTATCCGACTGTCTTACACATTCAAGTATATTTACTGTTCCCATAACATTTGTCTCGTATGTGTAATGCGGGTCCTTATAGCTGTCACGCACTATCGGCTGAGCCGCAAGATGCAAAACAATCTCAGGCCTTGCTTTGTCAAAGGCTGCCTTTAGAGCCTCCTTATCCCTGATATCCCCGATAACACTTGTCATCTTGTCCTCAAGCTCTGCCAGGCTGAACAGGTTAGGCTCGGTCGGCGGCTCTAGGCTGTAGCCTGTAACAATCGCCCCCGCGTTCACAAGCATTCTGCAAAGCCAGGCGCCCTTAAAACCCGTATGTCCGGTTACAAAGACTCTTTTGCCTTTATAAAACGAAATATCCATATTTTCTCCTTTTATGTCTCTGCTATTTTTGCCTACAAATTAAAAAATTTCCTTTTTCTTCAAAAATGAAACGGTTTTCAATCACAGTTTTAAATCTTTGCTCATTATGTGCCGTCAGATAGTTTCTTGTTTTGTTGCTTATTATTACATCCTTTGATGTTGTTTCCAGCAAAAGCTGTATTTCTTCTACATCTGTCCAGGAAAAAACATCAACCTGTGCCTGTACCTTTGGCATATATCTTATGCCAAAATATTCATACACTTCAGCCGCATAAGCCGTTAACAACTCAACATTTTCAGGCTGTATCCCCGTTTTGCTAACAATATCTATTTCTTCCTGCAAGCCCGAAGGTCCAATCGACACCTTGTTTTTAAAGTTAACAAGATATCTGTCAGAGTATATGTTGTGGAACCAACCCAGCGAAAAGGTTATCAGTATCGCAGCCAACCCGACAGATATACAACGGTTTACTGCATCAGTGGCATTGTCTGCGTTTTTCATCCTTGTTATAAGCCCGTCCAGGAAGAATGCAAACAACATTAGTGCCGGCCACACCACTACGACAAAAACAAAGTCGTGGCTTCTGCCCTGATAATATATGAAAGCTCCTACTCCACAAACAGCCGTCATAAAAATCATCAAAGTTTTCGGAATGTCTAGCTCGGTATTTTTTCGCAAATCCTTTGTTCCGGACAAAGCAACGGCGATGCCAACCGCATATATTAGCAAGAGCACCATCCACGGATGATATAACTTCATTTTAATCATAAAGAAGCCTGAGCCGTAAAAAACACTTTGTCCCCAAAACAACTCCCCGAAACCCACAAAGGTTCCGCTTAACAGTCCGGTGAGCAACAAAAGTGCCGAAAAACTTGCCGCTCCTGTTATAATGCATTTGCCTATAGTTTTCAAGAAGAACAGCCAGGTTTTTCCTTTAAACAAGCTGTTTTCTATTATGTGAATAAAGCATAAATAAATTGCCCAACCAAGCCAGACAACTATGCCGGTGTCCAGATTCCACAGCAGTGCTGCGCCGGAACAAATCCAACCCAGCACCTCTATGCACCTTGCTTTCTTGCCTTTTTTATCACCTTGCTTTGCATAAAGACAGCTTATGGCAAGAATTAAGCAAAGCGTAATCATACGGTGGGGAAGATATTGCAGATAGTAGCTTCCGCTCAGTTCAGTATTATACATTATTAGTATATATTCAACCGACAAAAGTCCCATGAGAGCAACCGTCTTTCGTTTGCATACAGACCATAATACATAGAAAATACAGATAAAAACTGTTGCAATCAGAAAAGCAATAATTACCGAAAACTTTTTAAGAGATACTCCTCCAAAAAGAGCCATAACCCCAACAAAAAAGTATGGATAGTAGCCGTAAAGGCTCGTAAAATCCACAAGCGGATACTGCCCTGACCAAACCTTCCAGATTGGATAAAAATATGCATCTGTGTGGTGCTCTACATTGCCTTCTCCATAAAAATATGTTTCCCTTAAGTAAAAAGAGCTGATAACAGCTACCGATACAAGCCCTATAATAACAAGCACCCAATGCGCAAAGGGCAATGCCGTCCTTATCCTCTTTTTAAGGTCTTCTTTTACAACAATAAATTCCCTTACTCCAAAAAAGGCAATCGCAAACAAAACACTTATTTTAAACACCTTTTTAAGTGTTTCTGGAAAATTGTCAAGAAAGACTGCGTTTTTTGAAAAGGTGTATACTGCCAGGTAGATTATAAGCGTGTATATCAGCAAATAAATATATCCGTTCTGCTTTTCATTCGCCAATGCTTTTGGCCTTGCCTTATTTTCCAGACTGCCCGTTAAAAAATAAGCAACCACAAAGGTTATCGTTCCAAAGACGAACTGAAACTTTTCTGAATTTTCAGCCACAAAATTGTCTATTGTCGGAACAAAATGGTTTATTATAAATTGCGTATCCAGTTCATCGTTGATAAAAGACAATAACCAGCATACAAGCCCTGTAAAAATTGATGCGCACACAAACGGAAGTGCAGCTATATCTGCCTGTCTTTTATCCGTCATTTATCCTTCTCCCAAACCATCCAGGAAGCCCTTTTTGAGTCTATTAAATCCTCTAATATATCTTTTTCCCTCTTTGTATCCATGCACTGCCAATAGCCCTTATGGAGATAGCTCATAAGCTCTCCTTCGGCAACAAGTCTTTCAAGCGGGGCACGTTCAAAAACGGTTGAGTCTCCCTCGATATAATCAAATATTTCAGGCTCTAAAACCATATATCCCGCATTTATCGGGGCAGAGTCGTTCTTATTCTTCTCCCTGAAGGATTTAACCGCATAGTCTCCGCCGATATCAAGAACTCCCTTTTCCTGCTGAAGAGCAACAGCCGTGAGGGTTGCTATCTTGCCGTGCGAACGGTGGAATTCTACAAGCTCTTTAATATTAACATCGCAGACTCCGTCTCCGTAGGTCATCAGGAAGGGCTCGTCCCCGATATATTTTTGGATTCTCTTGATTCTGCCACCCGTCATAGTGTGAAGTCCTGTATCAACAACCGTTACTTTCCAGTTTTCACAACGCTGGTCGTGAACTATCATATCATTCTTTCCGCTTGTAAAATCAAAGGTAATGTCGCTGTTATGTAAAAAGTAATCGGCAAACCATTCTTTAATTATATGCTGCTTATATCCGGCGCAAATGACAAACTCGTTAAAGCCGTAATAAGAATATTCCTTCATAATATGCCAGAGGATTGGCTTGCCACCTATCTCAAGCATCGGTTTAGGTTTAAACTGGCTTTCCTCGGAGATTCTTGTTCCAAATCCCCCCGCAAGAATAACAACCTTCATATATACTCCTCCTTGGGCACATAATTACACATGTTTATTATACATCTCATAAAAGAAAATTGCAAGGCCAACTTGTTTATGATAAAAGGTCGGTTCGGATAAAACAGGAGGCTTTAAGGGAACCCAGATATTAACATTTTTATTTGGCGCTCCAGAAAATAAAGCAGAATGAAATTGAACAAATCCAGTAAAAACGGATAATAGTAAAAGCTCCTCCTATGGTAGAATTAAAGAACTCGAACTGCCCCAAATTGTGCGAACAGTACACCTTGGGGCAGTTTACAGACAGCGTTCTACTTTTTTAATCGGGTTCTCCAAAGCAAAGGTCGTTTTCTGCCGAAAGAATTTTTACCGAGTGTATTTCGCCTGTGAGGTTTTTCTCGGTTTTAACCCTTACCCTTGTATAGTTTTCGGTGTAGCCCTCAAAAAAGCCGTCTGCCCCCTGTTCAAAGAGAACCTTTTCGGTTCTGCCCACCTGTGTTTTGAGGAATGCTTTTTCGGCATCGGCTGCTGCTTTTGCCATTATTGCGGCACGGCGGTTCTTTTGTGAGCTTTCTATCTGGTCGGGCAGTCCTGCGGCAACCGTCCCGCTTCTCTTTGAATAAGCGAACACGTGGCTTCTTGCAAAGCCAATCTGCCGCACAAAGCCGATACTCTGTAAAAAGTCCTCCTCACTCTCGCCCGGAAAGCCAACCATTATATCGGTGGTTATCGAGGGGTTTTGGAATTTTGCTCTTATCCTTTGGACTAAATCCTCAAAAAAGGCTGTATCATAATGTCGGTTCATTCTCTTAAGGGTCCTATCACACCCCGACTGAAGCGCCAGATGAAACTGCGGACAAAACTTTTCCTCTTTTGCAAGACGGGAGAGCAGGTCATCGCTCATATGGTCGGGCTCAATGGAGCCGAGCCTTATTCGCTCTATTCCCTCGACCGACGCCGCCCTTACGGCGTCACAGATATCAAAGTCCTCTCCTCTGCCGTAGCTTGTCAGATTTATTCCGACTAAAACTATCTCCTTGAAGCCATTTTTCGCTAAAGCCCTTGCCTCTGCGGTTATCTCCTCTAACCGACGGGAGCGGATAGCCCCTCTCGCAAAGGGAATAATGCAGTAGGTGCAGTAGCGGTCACAGCCGTCCTGAATCTTCATAAACGCCCTTGTCCTCTCGCTAAATGCGGTTATCGGCAAAGTGCAGTACTCCTCCCCCTTTTCGTGAGGCTTTATTTTTACTATTCTCTCTCTTTTTTCAGAGAACTGACAAAGAAGCCCGGCAAGACACTCGTGGTCGGTGTTGCCGATGACTATATCGGCCTCGGGAAGCCTTTGGACAACCTCGGGGACAGCCTGGGGCATACAGCCCATAAGGACAACTATTCTATCGGCATTTTCTCTCTTGAAACGGCGAACCGCCTGTCTTGTTTTGCGATCGCTCTCGGCCGTTACGGTACAGGAATTGATTACCGCAACCTCGGCCTCATCGAGTTTTTTTGTGAGGGTGTGTCCCGCCCTTTTGAGCGCCTCTCCCACCGCCTGTGATTCATACTGGTTGACCTTACAGCCGAGAGTGTAAAAAAATATCTTCATATTATCTCCTTAAGCAAACATGAATATACTAACATTATACCTTTAATCTCCCACAACTTCAATATTGACACCTATATTTTAAAGTGGTAAATTATATAAAGGTGATAAAATGTACAAAATCCTTTCTAAAAAAGCACTTAATCCGACCGTGGTCGAGATGGATATAGAGGCTCCCTTTGTCGCAAACAAGGCAAAGGCGGGTCAATTTATAATTCTTCGTGTTGACGATGACGGCGAGAGAATTCCCCTTACCGTTGCGGGTTGCGATAAAAAAAGGGGCAGTGTTAAAATCATATTTCAGACGGTCGGCTCTACCACCATAAAGCTCGGCGCAAAGAATGAGGGCGACTTCATCTGCGACTTTGCAGGTCCTCTCGGCAAACCCACCGAACTTTATGGTATGAAAAAGGCAATCGTTGTCGGCGGAGGGGTTGGCTGCGCTATTGCTCTGCCTATCGCCCGTGCCCTCTATGAACAGGGCGCCGAGGTTTATTCGGTTACAGGCTTCAGAAACAGCGACCTCGTTATTTTAGAGAATGAGTTTTCGGCAGTTTCAAAGAAGCTTATCCTTATGACCGACGATGGCTCAAAGGGGGAAAAAGGGCTTGTTACCGAGGCGGTAACAAGGCTTCTTGAGCAAGAGGGCGACTTTGATGCGGTAATCGCCATAGGTCCTCTGGTTATGATGAAATTTGTGGTTGAGGCAGTCCGTCCCTTCGGGGTTAAAACGGTCGTTTCAATGAACCCTATTATGATAGACGGCACAGGAATGTGCGGCGGCTGCAGACTTACTGTCGGCGGCAAGACGGTTTTTGCCTGTGTTGACGGACCCGACTTTGACGGCTACCTTGTAGATTTCGACGAGGCAATCTCAAGAGGCAGTATATACCGTGATTTTGAAGGCAGAAAACGGGAGGACACCTGTAATCTGCTTGGCAAGGAGGCTCTGTAGTATGGCTGATATGTCCTTAAAGAAAAATGAAATGCCGACCCAAGAGCCCTCGGCGAGAGCCAAAAACTTCAGCGAGGTTGCCCTCGGTTATGATGAAAAAACAGCCCTTGCCGAAGCCGGCCGATGTCTCGAATGTAAAAATTTCCCTTGCGTTTCGGGCTGTCCCGTTAAAATTCATATCCCCGAATTTATAAAAAAGGTTCGTGAGGGAGATTTTGAGGAGGCTTACAGAATAATAAGCCGTTCCTCCTCTCTTCCCGCCGTTTGCGGAAGGGTCTGCCCACAGGAAAATCAGTGCGAGGCAAAATGCGTTCGTGGAATAAAGGGAGAGCCTGTCGGAATCGGCAGACTTGAGCGCTTTGTTGCCGACTGGCACAATGAACATAATAACGAAGCCCCCGAAAAGCCAACGCCAAACGGTCACAAGGCGGCGGTTGTCGGCTCGGGTCCTGCAGGGCTTACCTGTGCAGGAGATCTTGCCAAAAAGGGCTATGATGTAACCGTTTTTGAGGCTCTGCACACAGCAGGTGGTGTTCTGGTTTACGGAATTCCTGAATTCAGACTGCCCAAGGCAATAGTTCAAAAAGAGGTCGACACCTTAAAGGCGCTCGGTGTAAAAATTGAAACCAATATAATAATCGGTAAGACTCTGACTATAGACGAGCTTTTTGATATGGGCTTTGAAGCGGTCTTTATCGGCTCGGGCGCAGGACTGCCGAGGTTTATGGGTATCCCGGGAGAAGCCCTCAAGGGCGTTTTCTCGGCAAATGAGTTTTTAACCCGTTCCAATCTTATGAAGGCCTATAAGGAGGACTCCGACACGCCTATAATGAAGGGCAAAAGGGTTGCTGTGGTCGGCGGAGGAAACGTGGCTATGGATGCCGCAAGAACCGCCCTTCGACTCGGAGCCGAGGCAGTCTTTATTGTATACCGCCGCTCACTCGATGAGCTTCCCGCAAGAAAGGAAGAGGTCGAACACGCAATCGAGGAGGGGGTTGAGCTCAAGCTGCTTTGCAACCCTGTGAAAATTCTCGGCTATGAAAACCCCGACGACAAGCGTGATGCGAAAAACGGCTTTGTCTGCGGCATGGAATGTGTTGAAATGGAGCTCGGCGAACCCGACGCTTCTGGCAGAAGAAGCCCCGTCGAGATAAAGGACAGCAACTTTGTCCTCGATGTCGATACCGTAATTATGTCTATCGGCACCTCCCCCAATCCCCTTATAAAATCGACCACCGAGGGACTTGAGGTTAACCGACGAGGCGGAATTGTTGTCGATGAGCAAAGCGGCCTTACCTCCAGAAAGGGCATCTTTGCGGGAGGCGATGCCGTAACAGGCGCCGCCACCGTCATTCTTGCTATGGGGGCAGGAAAAACCGCCGCCGAGGCAATGGATAAATATATGACGGGAAAATAAAATATAAGCAGATGCAGCCCCCGCGCATCTGCTTTTTAATTATATTTAAAATTTTACTTAAAAACCGCCACCCCTATGCCGCAAAAAAAGCAACATAGGGGTGGGGTTATATAGAGAGGTAATCTTACGCTTTAATTTTTCGCATAAACGCACCGAAAAGTGCGGTTAACACAAGACTTATCGCAAAAATGGCTGTCCAAACAACATTCTTTCGGTTATCCCCCGTCTGAACGCCTTTGTCATAAGTGTTTTCAAAAAAGATCGACTCAGTATTCACAGGCTTTGAGTCTGCATAAACCTTGGCCGCAAGACCGTTTGTTTCAGTATCAAGAAAAACATCCACTCTAATTTCGTAGCACCTTTTGCTGTAGCTTATATTTTCTCGGCCTGTGTTTTTTTCGCTGAGGGTAAAAGAGTGGCTTTGGTTCGCCTCTTCGGCCGTAAACTCCAACTCAAAAACCGCCTTGCCCATATCGTTTGACTCGGCAGTAAGTTCCTCCTTGGTGGCTTCGTTTTTAAGAACGAAGATAAAGCCTTCGGGGGACGGGAGGTTTTTGCCCACTCCTTTTACCGTCTTATTGACCGTAATTTCAACCTTAACAAGCTCTCTTTGGGGTGCAGATTCCCCAACAAACACATTTTTCAGACTTTGAGAATTGGAAACTATGTAGCAACAGGTTCCGTTTATATTCACAAAAAGCATCAAAAGTGCGCAAAGGAGAAAAATAGCCCTTTTACAATAACAACCCATATTCATAAGCCCTTTTTCCCTTCAGTTCCTTTTTGTAATCAAGACTTATCCCTTCGGAGCGGTAAGATTAACTTTATTAATTGTTATAATTAACGGTTACGCCGTCATGGGCTGCGGTACCATAAACACCCTGACCGCCGCCAAAGAGTTGGTCAAACGTTAGAAGTTCCAAATGTGGTTCACCATCATAATGGTCGTGAGTATCATTTGTAACTTCATTGCCGTTTGCGTCGGTAGGATGGCCATAACGCGGATTTGAATAAGCATCGGTGTGTAATCCTGCTTCAACGCGTACCCAAGGATAACCCATATCGCTAAACTTGCAATAATGGTAGTTTGCCCAATCGCCGTAAGTTACGGTGCAATTATTGGCTGTAACATAGCTTGCGGTAGCGTAGGTTGTACCATTTATTACTGTGGTTTCCTCAGAGTTACCGATAAGCATTCCTGCACGTCTGTAAGCATACCATTCATATGCCGCTGTTACATCATTGAATACGTCAAGTGTACAAGCAACATCACAACCGTTAAAGATCACAGCAGCTTCGCCCCACTTACCGCCTATAATACCGCCAACAGAAGTATCGAAAGAACCCCAAAGTGATGCTACGGTAGTATCAGCATCAACGTCAACGTTATTAAAGGTATGCGTACCGTTAACTTCACCTACAACACCGCCGGTATAACGGTTGTAGTTAGCAATAGAACAATTTTTAATAAGAATGTTTTCGTATTCGCAGTTGCCGTAAGCGTAGCCTACAAGCACACCCATGTCAATACATTCCATAACGATATTGGCTTTTTCAATTGTAAGGTCCTTGAAGTTTGCATCAACTACAGAAGCAAACAAGCCACCTGCCTCTGTGCTATAGTCATAACCAAGTGCCCAGCCATTTTGGTAGAGATTGTAGATAGTGTGTTCCTGACCATCAAAAGTGCCTTTGAATACAACATTATAACCGTAACCAATTGGGTTGAAGGATACAGGCTCATTGTCGTCTCCAAGCAGATAAAGATCTATATCCTTGTCAAGCATTATTGTTTTGCCTTCGAAAGTATTTCCTTCATCAACCAATTTACCAAAACCTGCAAATTGTTCGGCAGAGGTAAGCGTAAAGGTTGTATCGGTGTCGTTATACCAGGTGGTATCTGTTGTACCATCCCATACGTCAACAGGAGGAGTATTAAATTCTTCAATTATCTCATCAAACCATTCTTCTGCTTTTTCTACAGGTGTACCATATCCGGTATTAAGTGCTACTTCAGCAGAAAATTGAGTTGTAGAAGTTGTTGAAAGGGTAACAGTTTCCCAAGCCAAACCTGCGTTTTCAAAACCTGCACTTTGAATGGCTTGAGATAACACTAAGATGTTATAATTGCCATCGTTGTTGCTATCAAGCTTTTCTACAATTTCATTAGTAGCGGTTTTATCCATATACACCTGCAATAAAGAAGGAACGGTTTCTTCGCCAGGTGCTAAAGGAGCAAGGTGTGTTGCAGTATACACAACGTATTTATTACCGTCTTCATCTTCGATAATATTGCTATAATCAAGTCCGTCCCATTTCCAAGCACCATTAAATTTATACTCTGAACCGTTATAAGAGTTAATGGAAGCACCGATATATTTATCGAATTCTTCAATTGTAAGATTACCTAATTCAAAAGCGATAAGTGTACGAACATAGGCATCACTTGTACCGGTGTTTTTTACCGAAACGTACTTATCCACTACATTGTTCATAGTGAACTGACGATATGCGCCGTCTTCATATGAGGTGTTTTTCCAACCGAGTTCACCAACATAAGGGTAGAGGGGCTTATCCTGTTCGAAATCTACAAGGTTACCGTTTTCATCATACTGTTGCTCAATTTGCTCGATTTTAACGTTACCCATTGTCATAACGTTAACGTCACTATCTTTGCTGGTTAAATATGCAAGAGTTCCGCCGATAGCAAGTGCGGCAACTAAAGCATAAGCGGTACACATAAGGAGTACCTTTTTGAGTTTTGACATATATGTATGCCTCCTTTTGATATTTGCCTGCATTCAAGACTTAACTTTTCTTCGATCCTGCAGGTCTTATATCGAAGAAAGCTTTATGCCTTTCGGCAATCAAAACACACAAACGGTTGCTTATGTGCTTTGATTGCCGCCTATCCCCCGAAGGGGATAGGAC
>JAZSQK010000016.1:0-13290 GCA_045537915.1 Acutalibacteraceae bacterium | reverse complement strand
AGAACGACATGGCTACGATCCGACTTATGATGGCTGAATCCAACCCTCAGGAAGTTATGGACCTGGGTGCTGTTGCACACCTGGCTACCATCAAGGGCCGCGTTCCGGTTCTCAACTTCTTCGACGGCTTCAGGACCTCTCACGAGATTCAGAAGATTCAGGTTTGGGATTATGAAGACCTTAAGGAAATGTGCGATATGGATGCCGTTGCTGACTTCCGCCGTCGTGCTCTCAACCCCGAGCATCCCGTAATGCGTGGTTCACACGAAAACGGCGATATCTTCTTCCAGCACAGAGAGGCCTGCAACAAGTACTATGATGCAGTTCCCGCTATCGTTGAAGAGTATATGGACAAGGTTAATGCTAAAATCGGCACCGATTATAAGCTCTTTAACTACTATGGCGCACCCGATGCTGAAAAGATTATCGTTGCTATGGGCTCTATCTGCGACGTTGCAGAAGAGGTTATCGATTATATGGTAGCTGCAGGTGAAAAGGTGGGTTTATTAAAGGTTCGCCTATATCGTCCTTTCTCTGCTAAGCATTTTGTTGACGCTATTCCCGAAACAGTTAAGAAGATTGCTGTTCTCGACAGAACTAAGGAGCCCGGTGCTCTCGGTGAGCCGCTCTACCTCGACGTAGTTGCTGCTTTAGCCGCCCAGCGCAGACGCATCGACACCGTTATCGGCGGTCGTTACGGTCTTGGCTCTAAGGACACACCTCCTTCAAGCATCTTTGCTGTATATGATGAACTTGCAAAGACTGAGCCTAAGGCACAGTTCACAATCGGTATCGTAGATGACGTTACCGGTCTTTCTCTCGAGGAGAAGCCCTCGCCCAACACCGCAGCTGAGGGTACCAAGGAATGTAAGTTCTGGGGTCTTGGCGGAGACGGTACCGTTGGTGCTAACAAGAACTCTATTAAGATTATCGGTGACCATACCGAGAAGTTCGTTCAGGCTTACTTCCAGTATGACTCCAAGAAGACAGGCGGTATCACAATATCCCACCTGCGCTTCGGCGATAAGCCCATCAAGAGCCCCTACTATATCAATAAGGCTGACTTCGTTGCTTGTCACAACCCGTCTTATGTACTCAAGGGTTATAAGATGGTTCAGGACGTTAAGCCGGGCGGTGTATTCCTTATTAACTGTCAGTGGACTCCTGAGGAGCTTGAGAGCCACCTCAACGCTGAAACCAAGCAGTATATCGCAAAGAACAACGTTCAGCTTTATACCGTTAACGCTATTGACCTTGCCGCTCAGATTGGTATGGGCAAGCGTACAAATACAATTCTCCAGTCTGCATTCTTCGCACTTGCTGACATTATGCCCCGTGAGGATGCAATTCAGTATATGAAGGATGCCGCAACCAAGTCCTATCTCAAGAAGGGACAGGATGTTGTTGACATGAACCATAAGGCTATCGATGCAGGCGCTACCGCTTTCGTTAAGATTGATGTTCCTGCAGCTTGGGCTACCGCTACTGATGACGCCGCTGAGGATGCTTCTGTTGGTGCGGACAAGCTTGTTAAGATGGTCGACACCGTTATGAAGCCTGTCGGAAAGATGGACGGAGATTCTCTCCCCGTATCTGCTTTCGTTGACTATGCTGACGGTACCTTCGAGCAGGGAGCTTCTGCTTATGAGAAACGTGCGGTTGCAGTTATGGTTCCCGAGTGGGATGCTTCCACCTGCGCTAAGTGTAACAAGTGCTCCTTCGTTTGCCCCCATGCTACAATCCGTCCTTATGTTATGACCGAAGAAGAGGCTGCTGCAGCTCCCGCTGCTACCAAGATTGCGCCTAAGCCCTTCTTAAAGACAGAATACAAGTATACACTCGCTGTTTCTCCCATGGACTGTATGGGATGCGGAGTTTGTGTAGGCGTTTGCCCCACTTCCTCTCTTAAGATGGTTTCCCGTGAGAGTCAGGATGATCAGCAGGCAGTATTTGATTACTGCGTAGCTGAAGTTTCCGAGAAGCCTGAGGTTGCAACCGCTGCTAATGTTATTACCAGCCAGTTCAAGAAGCCTCTCCTTGAGTTCTCGGGCTCCTGCGCAGGTTGCGCTGAGACCGCTTATGCTCGATTAGTTACTCAGCTCTTCGGCGACAGAATGTATATCTCCAACGCTACCGGATGTTCTTCCATCTGGGGTGGTCCTGCTGCAACCTCTCCTTACACCGTAAACGGCAAGGGACAGGGACCTGCTTGGGCTAACTCACTCTTCGAGGACAACGCTGAGCATGGTCTCGGTATGTACCTCGGCCAGAAGGCTATCCGTGATCAGCTTATGGATCAGGTAAAGGAAATGGCAGAGTCTGATAAGGCTTCGGCTGAATTTAAGGCTGCAGCTGACAAGTACCTTGAAACTGCTAATGACGGCGAAGCTAACGCTGCCGCTACCGACGCTCTTATCGCAGAGCTCGAAAAGGCTGCCGCTGCAGGTTGTCCCACCGCTCCCGCAGTACTTGAGAAGAAGGAATTCCTCTCCAAGAAGAGCGTTTGGATCTTCGGTGGTGACGGATGGGCATACGATATCGGCTTCGGCGGTCTTGACCATGTTCTCGCTTCCGGGAACGACGTAAACGTTATGGTATTCGACACCGAGGTTTACTCCAACACAGGTGGTCAGGCTTCCAAGGCTTCCAACATCGGTCAGGTTGCTCAGTTCGCTGCTGCAGGTAAAGCTATCGCTAAGAAGAGCCTTGCAGAGATTGCAATGTCTTACGGCTATGTATATGTAGCACAGATTGCTATGGGCGCTGACCAGAATCAGACCTTAAAGGCAATCAAGGAAGCAGAAGCTTATAACGGACCTTCCATCATCATCGCTTACTCTCCCTGTGAGATGCACTCCATCAAGGGCGGTATGATTAACTGCCAGAAGGAAATGAAGAAGGCTGTTGACTGCGGCTACTGGAATATGTTCCGCTTCAATCCTGCTCTGAAGAGCGAGGGCAAGAACCCGATGACCATCGATTGTAAGCCTGCAACCGCAGACTATAAGGAATTCCTCCTCGGCGAAGCTCGTTACGCTTCTCTGACAAGATCCTTCCCCGAACGTGCTGAAGCACTCTTTGAACAGGCTGCTCAGACCGCAAAGGAATCGAGAGCACACCTCGAAAAACTCGCCGAGTTGTATGGTAAGTAAGTTGAGTTGCCACATTTGGCACCGAACGTAAACTTAACAAAGGCATCCAACGAAAGTTGGGTGCCTTTTCGTTTACTAAACGCCTTTCCAATATTCGAGGTATAGAAATACATCTTCATATTGGAAATGCGTTTTCTGCACTCAAATCTGACAACTCTTGCAATAACGATAATTTTGGTGCAGGATAAAAAAAGCACTCGTTTTACGAACGAGTGCTTTAATAATCTTCTTGATATTTAATTATATCAGAAACTTTGCATCCTAGAATCCGGCAGAAGTCATCAATCTTCATAGTGCTGATTCCTTTGCCCTTTTTCATTCGGTCAATGGTGGCGCTGCTGATATTAAATTTATTTATAAGGGAGTAGGTTGTTATATTCTTCTTTTTAAGTGTTTCCCAAAAAGGCTCATAGCTTATCAAACAGTATCACCACCCATTTATTTATATAATTAGCATAAATGGGATTTATAGTATTGACAATAGTCATAAAAATGACTATAATGAAATTTACAACTAAATCTTATTGATAAAAGTGTCAAATTCTGCCGAACAAAAGTTCTTGAATAAAAAACGATTATATGATACAATTGGACTATTCACAAAAGGAGGTGCACAAATGGATAATGCTTGTTGTTTTACGGGTTATCGGCCCGAAAAGTTTCCTTTTGAAATTGAGTTTGGCGCCCCCGAGTTTACCGCTTTTGAAAACAAAATATACGACGCAGTTTTTGCATTGCCGAGGGAGAACATTACCGATTTTTACTGCGGTATGGCCATGGGGTTTGACCTTCTGGCAGGCAAGGCGGTTGTGGACTTAAAACGCACCTCTGTAAACAGCTTTGTAAGACTTATTGCCGTAATTCCATTTAAGGAGCAGCCGAGTAATTTTCCGCCTATGTGGAAAAAGCTTTATGATATAGTATTGAAGGAGGCAGACGAGGTAATTCTTTTGTCTGACAACTATTACAAGGGATGCTTTCAAAAACGAAATGAATATATGGTGGACAACAGCAACACGGTAATTACATATTTTGACGGACAGCGTGGCGGTACCGCCAACACCCTCAGATATGCGGCATCAAAGAAAAAACGGATAATTAATATTGCCGAGTATAACCTTGAAGATGTTTATAATGATTACCCGAGCTACGAGACTGAAGATGAATATTAAAAAAGCTCTTTGGATTTCCAAAGAGCTTTTATCATTTATTTTTTAAATTTTACAGGAATAGGTATCTGAGCAAGAAGAATTGCCGCAAACATTACAAGACAGCCGATCGCCTCTCTGGGAGTCGGTATCTGTCCTAAAACGAGTGCACCCGAAAGTACCGCAAAAACAGACTCAAGGCTCATAAGCAGTGAGGCTACCGCAGGTTCGGTATTCTTCTGACATACGACCTGAAGGGTATAAGCAACACCGCTTGATAAAACACCGGCATAACATATGGGAAGCCAGGCCGAGAGGATATCGGATATGTTCGGCTGCTCGAAGATTAGCATAAGAACGCCCGATACAATTCCCGAGGTAAAAAACTGTATACAGGACATTTTCACAGGGTCACAGTATCGGTCAAAATGATCTATTATCATAATGTGAACCGTAAAGCAGACGGCGCAGAGAAGCACATAGGTATCTCCGATAGAAAGGGAAAGGCTTTCGGTCATACAAAGAAGATAAAGACCTGCTGTAGCAAGAGCCACACAGAGCCAGATTATCGGTCTGGCCTTCTTTTTAAAGAAAAGAGCTGCGATGGGCACAAAAACAACATACAGGGCGGTTATAAAGCCTGATTTTCCAACCGTGGTGAATTTTATTCCGTACTGTTGCAGACAGGCGGCGACAGTCAGTGCGATACCGCAGCAGATACCTGCTGTAAGCAGTAACTTTTTATCCTTAGCAGAGGAGGGCGTGAAGTTTGACTTCGTTTTTTCAATGCGGCTGCGAATCAGGATTACCGGCAAAAGCACAAATCCGCCAATAAAAGAACGCAAGGCCTGATATGTAAAGGTATCAACCGTCTTGGCGCCCTCCGACTGAGCAACAAAGGTGCTGCCCCAAATAAAGGCCGCAAGCAGAAGTCCTAAATTTGCTAAAAGCTTCTTTTTGTTCATAAAATTAGCCTACACAACCTAAAATATAATTAAAGAGATAATATAAAAAAGGAGATATGAAGATTGCGGGAAGATAGTTTGCAACCTTGATTTTTGTAACGCCGATAAGATTTAGCGCAAGACCAACAAGAATTATGGAACCTGTACAGGTAATAGCGTCGGTTGCGCCCTGGTCGAGCAGAGGGGCAATAAACCTTGCGCCGAGAGCAATTGCGCCCTGATATATAGTGAGGGGAATTATCGAAAAAACAACCCCTACACCAAAGGTGGAAGCAAACATTATTGAAGAGGTAAAGTCAAGGATGGATTTTATGTAAAGGGTGGTGTTATTGCCCTCAAGTCCTGCAGATATCGAGCCCATGATAGCCATTGCGCCGACACAAAAGAGTAGGGAAGAATTGACAAAACCCTCTGCAACGGTCGCCGCAGTTCCCGATTTTGACTTCATCTTTTCGCCGACCTTATCGCCTATTTTATTGAGGCCACCGTCCAGATTTGCCGCCGTTCCGATGATAGCACCAACCACAATAGATACAATGGCAGCTAGGGAGACCGCTTCGACATTAACCTGCGGTATAAGACCGCCAACTGCGATAAATACTACACACAGGCCGACGCCGATCATTACGGCATCTGCGATTTTTTTTGGTATAGCCTTCCTGCAGGCAAGACCTATAAAAGAGCCTATAAGAATAGCGACCGAGTTTACTATAACACCTAACATAAACAAAAAACACCGCCTTAAGTAAACGCTAATAATTGCGGTTTAAATTATACCACTAAATTATTACAGAGTAAATACAAAAAATTTCATAATTGTAGGTTGAAAAAAAGATTATGTATGATAGAATAGTTATATACCGACTGTCGTTTTGTGTCGGAATATATGCCGACTGCTTGACATACATTGTATAAAAAGTTTAAATGGGGATAGACAATGTGAGTATAGTTGAAATTGTGTTGCTTTCTGTGGGACTTGCTATGGACGCTTTTGCCGTTGCCATTTGCAAGGGTCTTGCTTTCAGTAAAACATCTGTTAAACACTACGTAACGGTGGGACTCTGGTTTGGCGGATTTCAGGCGCTTATGCCGCTTATGGGTTACTTTTTGGGCTGCACCTTCAGCAGTTATATTGAGAAGATTGACCATTGGGTTGCCTTTATTCTGCTGCTTCTTATAGGGCTTAATATGATAAAAGAAGCCCTCAGCAAAGAGGAAGATGCGGATGAAAAAATGACCTCGGGCCTTGCCGTAGGAACAATGCTTGTGTTGTCAATAGCCACCTCAATAGATGCCCTCGCCGTTGGTGTTTCACTTGCGTTTCTTAATGTTAATATCTGGGTTGCGGTACTGCTTATTGGAGTTATAACCTTTGCCATTTCGGCGGCAGGTGTCAAAATCGGAAATGTTTTTGGCACTAAATACAAGAAAAGAGCTGAATTTGCAGGGGGCACAATACTTATTATTTTAGGAATAAAAATACTTATAGAAGGTTTAATGGGTTAAAATTATAAGATGAGAAGAAGAAGGAAAAAGATTGTTATTTGGTGTAGTGTCGTAGCTACTGTTTTGATAGCCTTAACGGCGGCTGTGGCGGCTACATCCGAAATAGAGCTTACCCTGAACGGCGACGAGGTCTGTTCGGTTGAGGTCTTTTCAGAATATGTCGATGACGGTGCCTCGGCGCAGCTTCGTATGCCTCTGCTTTTCGGAGCAAAGGTAAAACTGCCTGTCAGCCTGTCGGACAGTCCTGACACCAACAAAATAGGGGAGTATCAGCAAAAATACAAAGCAGGATATCTTTTTAAATCACAAGATGTAACACGAACCGTTAATGTCGTCGACACCGTAGCGCCTACCATCGAAACAGATGAAAACTTTTTTGAGGTTTCGGGCGGTCAAAGGCTTGATTCTGCCGATAAGGTGACCGTGGGTGCAGTTGCAAAGGATAATTATGACGGTGACATTACCTCAAAAATAACCAAAGAAATCAAAGACGATATCTGCTATTATAAGGTATCCGATTCTTCGGGCAACTCAGTTCAGACCGAGATTCATATAGTATATATCGATACCGAAGGCCCGAAAATCAACCTTAAAGGCAACAGCACCGTATTTATGGCGGTCGATACAGCCTACAAGGAGTTCGGTTACACCGTCACCGATAATCTGGATAAGAATATTGAGGCAAATGTTAAGGTCTTAAATACTGTTGATATGAGCAAAACAGGCACATATATTGTCAGCTACACCGCTACTGATGATGCGGGTAATTCGTCTACCGTAACCAGGAGGGTTATAGTTTATGGCGGAGGCTACGACTCTAAATATGATACCGTTACCCCTAACGGCAAGGTTATTTATATGACCTTTGATGACGGTCCCGGACAGTATACCGAGCGTCTGCTCAATACACTTGCAGACTATAAGGTGAAAGCTACCTTTTTTGTTACCAACCAGTTCACAAAATATCAGCATCTTCTGACAAGAATAAACAATGATGGACATACTGTAGCTCTTCATACCCTTACACACCGTTGGGATATCTATTCAAGCGTAGATTCCTATATGAATGACTTTAACGGTATGAATTCCATAATAGAAAGCTATACAGGAAAGCCTACAAGAATTTTCCGCTTCCCCGGCGGAACAGGGAATACGGTCAGCAGTAAGCATTGCAAGGGCATAATGACCACCCTTTCAAAGCAGATGACAGATATGGGTTATACCTACTTTGACTGGAATGTTGATGCTAACGATTCAACACTAAAAGAACCCTCTGATATAATAAATACCCTTATATCGCAGATTTCCGGTAAGGACAGGTCTATAGTCCTTATGCATGATATCCAGAAGGCTACGGTTGATGCGGTGCCTGGATTTATCGAATACTGTCTTAAAAACGGTTACACCTTTAAGGTCATTGATGAAACCACCGAGCCCTACAGACATAATCCCAGAAATTAAAATAACGGCTATCAGTATTATCTGATAGCCGTTCGCTTTATTTTTCAAGCATATTTATAAGTTCGCCAAGACAAGACTCAAATTTTACACCGTACCAGTGGTCAGGATCGTCCTGAGTATTCTCAATACACATTACTGTATAGTCGGCGGCGATTCTTGCTGCATCAAAGGGGGTAAAGCCCCTCATCAGTGCGCCCGTAAAGGTAGAAGCGTAAACATCTCCCGTTCCGTGACAGCCCTTAGAGATTCTCTTGTGCTCATAGTATTTATATTCGCCGTTCTCAAAAACGACAACACCGGTCATACCCTCACGATATCCGACACCTGTCAGCACAATCGTCTTGCAACCTAAATCAGAAAGCTTTTTAAGAAGAGAGAGAATGTACTCCTCATCATATTCTGTCTTATATTCGGTATCGGTCATAAAACAGGCCTCGGTAATATTTGGCAGAATAATATCTGCCTTAGCGCAAAGCCCTGCCATAGCCTTTGCATATTCCATATCGAAAATAGAATAGAGAGAGCCGTTGTCTCCCATCGCAGGGTCGACTATGCGAGGCGCACCGTCCTTGTTGCAGCTCTTCATAATATCTTCAACATAGCCAATTTGCTTTATACTTCCGAGATAACCCGTATAAACCGCATCAAACTTTATGTTTTCCTTTTCCCAATGCTCTCTGATAGAAGGCATATCATCGGTAAGGTCGTGAAAGGTAAAACCGGTAAAGCCTGCGGTATGGGTTGAAAGCACAGCAGAGGGGAGAATAGCCGCCTCAACACCCGTTGCCGAAATAATCGGCAGAGCAACAGTAAGCGAGCACTGTCCTACACAAGAAATGTCTTGAATTGTTAAAATTCTTTTTTGTTCCATTTAAAAGACTTCTTTCCATTTTAGAATACTAAAATTATACTACTGCAAAAAAAGCATGTCAATAAAAAAGTGATTAAAGGTAAGAGTGAAGAAGTATGAGATAATAAGTAAAAACCCCACACTATCGTGCAGGATTTTTTGTCTCTCGTGTCCGAAAAAGAATTGGTCGAAAACCAAGGATTTTTTTATTTTTTAAATATTTTCAAAAGTAATGAGGAAATTAAACCTAATAATCCCAAAACGATAATTATAATGGGAACTGTTTTATCTTCATTTATATCTTCTTTGTACTCAAATAAATACCACAAACCAAAAAGTAAAACTAATACCGAAACAACTAAGCTTATTACAAAAAATAATTTCGGGTGCTTCTTTCCTAATTGTTCTAAATATGGGTTGGTTTTAAACGCCATATAGTCACCACCTTTTAATTATTATAGCATAAAAGCGGCAATAAATCAATGCGGAGCATTTTTATAATTCGTGGCGAAGCCACACCGAACTTATTACCTATTACTTCTTACTTATTACTCCCAAAAAATCCCGTAGGATTTTGGTTGAGGTAAGAGTGAAAAGGTAATAGGTAAGAAGTAAAAATCCCGCCCTCTTTCGAGAACGGGATTTTTGGTGCACCTGAGCATTCTATAATCGAACCGTTTACCTCTTTTAGAGCGACGGTTTTGCTTGCTTCCTTATAATTAAATGTTATGACCAGTTTGTCGTCGTATCCACACTATAGGTTGACAAACCCAATACCGTCAGCCTGTAATTCACATCACCTTTGTGAAGGGCTTTGTATATCACGGCATTTCCTACTATCCTGTTTCGGACCACCGCGTGAAAGTGGATTCTGATTTATTGCGGGAAATCATAAACCTGGGCAACGTAATAGGTCGATTAAAAATGTTTCGCCTATCTTTCATATATCACCCTGTCCGCTGCCAGAACCGTGATAGCTCTTTAATTCCGTATTTCCACTTCTTCGGTTATACGGCTAATTAGCCTTAGAGCATCGACTGATGAAGCCTAACCCGACTTCAAGGGGGTTCTGCTAGTGATTCACAGTCTGTCGCAGAACTCAGACTGCTGTACTCGGCACCAAACCTTTGGCGCAACTAACTTCCCATGTCAAATACAAAAATTCAAAACACTCCTTCATAACTCCGTCATATGCCAATTTTCGAGCGTAACGACGGGAATATATTTGAACCTCGTTTAGAGGAATCAAAAACACCATAAAACAAAGAAAGACACCTATCACGAAAGATAAGTGTCTTTCTTTGCTTTATCGTAAGCTTAACGAAAGAGCACACCAATACACTTAACCTTTCTGGTTTAATGTATTATTTGAATAACTCCTTCATTATTTTAAAGCTCATGCTTATTATACAGTATTAAAACCTATTTGTCAAATCACGAAAAATGCGATTATTTGCGTTTATTAAACGTTATAGGTTGTTATAGAACGAAAAATACCGCTTTTGCAGTTTGTAAACTTTTTGTGAACATTATATCGTTTTTTATAATCCAACGACTATCGTCTTTTCTCTATTGATGTAAAAGCACCACGTAAATGCGGCACCATAAAATTATTTTGTAAATTTAACCGCTGTACCATATGCGATAACTTCGGCTGCGCCCTGCATAACAGCAGAGGATGCATAGCGAATATTAACAATCGCATCCGCACCGAGTTTTTCGGCTTCTGCGACCATTCTTTTGGTGGCAAGAGCACGTGCTTCGTTCATCATCTCGTTATAGGATTTAAGTTCGCCTCCAACCAAGGTCTTAAAGCTTTGGGAAATATCCTTTCCTATGTGCTTTGACTGAATGGTGCTTCCTTTTACAAGACCTAACATTTCGAGTTCTTTGCCGCTGATGTAATCAGTATTTACTAAGATCATCTTCTTCACCTTTCTTTATTTCATTTATTCTTTCTATGCAAACTTTGAGCATAACAGCCGTAAAAGCAAGGGGAATAATTCCCAAAAGCCATTTCCAAATGCCATCTATCAGTGCTATCAAAAAGCCAAAATAAGCAATGTAATACAAAACCATAATAGCGGTTACGATAATCGGTGCAATCAGTTTTTTCTTATGTTCTTTCATACATTCACCGCATTATTTCAGTTTCTGCAACTTTAGGGTTTTAGCAATAACGATAAGCTGCATTCCTTTTTCAAGCGGGAGCGCCGGATCAACCGTTGTACTGATCTTATCACCGTTTCGTATTGCAATAACGTTAACAGAATATTTTTTGCGAAGGCTAAGTTCTATCAGCGTTTTACCAACCCACTCATCTCTTACGTCTATTTCTACCATAGACACTTCATCGGAAAGCTCTATCATTTCGGAAAAGCCCGATGTAAGCAGATTTTTAGCAAGTCTTGTTCCTGATTCTTTTTCGGGGAAAATCACTCTGTCGGCACCCACACGACTTAAAATCTTTTGGTGCGTTTCGTTGCCGCATTTCACAATAACGGTGGGAACACCGGCTTCCTTGCAGAGCGTTACCGCCAAAACGCTTGCTTCAAGATCACTTGCCATAGCAACGATAACAACATCGATATTGGAAATACCGAGCCTTTTAATCGTCTCCGGCTCAGTAATATCGGCGCATTTGCAAACGGGTATGGTTTCAATTGCATTATTAACATTATTTTGATCGATGTCAACAGCCAGAACTTCTGCACCATTGTTTACAAGTTCTTCCGCAACGGCTTTTCCGTATCTGCCGAGACCTAATACTGCATAGGTTTTATTGATACTCATATAATTTATCCCTTCTTATCCCACACTTATTTCTTCGATGGGGTTTCTTACAATATTCTGATTATTCTTACTTCGCTTAAATGCAACGGCGAGTGAAATCGGGCCAACTCTGCCAAGGTACATTGTTATGATAATAATGAGTTTACCGATGCTATCGAGGGATACCGTAAGATTTCTTGTAAGACCTACGGTTGCGGTAGCACTAACCGTTTCATAAACAATATCGAGTGCATTTGCATCTGTTACGGCAGAAAGCAAAACCGTTGAAGCAAACATAATTATAAAGGACATACAGGTAACGGCAACCGCTTTGCTGACAGCCTGTTTTGTGAGCCGTCTGCCAAATACCTCGGCATCCTCTTTGTTGCGAATAGAGGCAATCGCTGACACAATAATAACGGCAAAGGTAACGGTTTTGATTCCTCCGGATGTGCCAACGGGTGAGCCGCCGATAAACATCAAAAGCAAACATACGATAGCGCTTGCATTAGTGAGGCTTTCCTGCGGCACTGTGGCAAAGCCTGCGGTTCTCGTTGTAACCGACTGAAACAAGGACACTTCGATTTTTTGAAGTAACGTATAATCTTTCATTGTTTGTGGATTGTTATACTCAAACGCAAAAATGAAAGCTGCACCCACAAAAATCAGAATTAAGGTTGCTGTAATGGCGATTTTACTGTGCAGGGTAAGGCCTCTGAAAAATTTTACTTTCTTAGTTCGGGCAAGTTTTAAAACCCTGAGCACATCCCACCAAACAATATAGCCGATACCGCCCAAGATAATCAAAGAGCACGTAACAATATTGATAATGGGGTTAAGTGCATAATTACAAAGGCTGTTTTCGGCAATAATATCAATTCCTGCATTACAAAAGGCAGAAACGGAAGTGAAGACCGATATCCATATTCCTTTTGCACCGAACTCAGGTATAAAAACCGTCATATAAAGCAGAGCACCGATACCTTCTATTATGAGTGTTCCGCCTACAACCTTTTTTACGAACCGAACAAGCCCCGAAAGTGAATTCAGATTAAATGCGTCTTGCAAGAGTAGTCTATCACCGATACCCATTTTCTTGTGTAGCAGTATCATCAATCCTGACATAATGGTGATAACACCAAGACCGCCGATCTGAATCAATATCAGAATAATGATTTGTCCGAAAACACTCCAAGAGGAAACGGTCGGTGTAACTACCAGACCCGTAACACAGGTGGAGGTCGTTGCGGTGAAAAGCGCATCTAAAAAAGAAGTCGGTTTTCCATCGGCTGAACTTATGGGAAGCGAAAGCAACACTGCACCAATTAATATTGCAATTAAAAAGCTCAACAATATAATATGTGTTGTGGATACCCGAAGCCGTTGTTTTTTCATATTATCCTAACGCTACCATGCTGAAAACGAGTGCGAACAAC
>JAZSQK010000060.1:0-19225 GCA_045537915.1 Acutalibacteraceae bacterium | reverse complement strand
TGAAGCCCCAGTAAACGGCGGCCGTAACTATAACGGTCCTAAGGTAGCGAAATTCCTTGTCAGGTAAGTTCTGACCCGCACGAATGGCGTAACGATTTGGGCACTGTCTCGACAGCCCGCCCGGCGAAATTGTAGTACTGGTGAAGATGCCAGTTACCCGCAACTAGACGGAAAGACCCCATGGAGCTTTACTGTAGCTTGATATTGATTTTTGATATTTCATGTACAGGATAGGTGGGAGGCGATGACCCTACAGCGCCAGCTGTAGGTAAGCCACTGTTGGGATACCACCCTTGGAATATTGGAATTCTAACCTGCGCCCGTTATGCGGGCGGGGGACACTGTCAAGTGGGCAGTATGACTGGGGCGGTCGCCTCCCAAAATGTAACGGAGGCGCTCAAAGGTTGGCTCAGCACGGTCGGAAATCGTGCATAGAGTGTAAACGCGTAAGCCAACTTGACTGCGAGACCAACAAGTCGAGCAGGTACGAAAGTAGGAGTTAGTGATCCGGCGGTATGTGAGTGGAAATGCCGTCGCTTAACGGATAAAAGCTACCCTGGGGATAACAGGCTGATCTCCCCCAAGCGTCCACAGCGACGGGGAGGTTTGGCACCTCGATGTCGGCTCATCACATCCTGGGGCTGTATTCGGTCCCAAGGGTTCGGCTGTTCGCCGATTAAAGTGGTACGCGAGCTGGGTTCAGAACGTCGTGAGACAGTTCGGTCCCTATCTGTCGTGGGCGTAGGATATTTGAGAGGATCTGTCCCTAGTACGAGAGGACCGGGATGGACGCACCTCTGGTGCACCAGTTGTTCTGCCAAGGGCATAGCTGGGCAGCTACGTGCGGATCGGATAAACGCTGAAAGCATCTAAGCGTGAAACCGGCCTCAAGATAAGATATCCCATAGCATAAGCTAGTAAGGTCCCCGGTAGACTACCGGGTTGATAGGCAACATGTGTAAGTGTAGTGATACATTCAGCTAGGTTGTACTAATAGACCGAGGGCTTGACCTTTTTCGTTCCTCTAACGTTTTCCAACATTCACTTTGTTCAGTTTTTAGGGTGTGATTTACATCTTAATAAGTTGGTGCTGATTGCGGTGAGGGTCCACCCGTTCCCATCCCGAACACGGAAGTTAAGCTCATCAGCGTCGAAGATACTTGGCGGGCAGCTGCCCGGGAAAATAGAACGGCGCCAACACAAAGAAAACACACAGAGAAATCTGTGTGTTTTTCTTTTTACAATTGCTATTTCACATGCCCGAAATAGTCGTCTGTGCCCTGATAATCGGCATCCTCGTCGTAGACATAGTTTGTCGGGTAGTTATATAGAAAGTAGTCGTAATCGTGGATATATTCGTGTGCGGCAAACAGACCCTCAAGGTCGTGGTTTAAAAGACCGTTTTCCCATAATTCAAGAGCCTTGTTGACTGCATTCAGGGAGTTCTCATCAAGGAGCAGTTTGCAAAGTCTTGAAAGGTTGCACACTACAACATCATTGACAAAGAACTGTTTTTCAGACTGACTTATTGGGTCAATAAATGCTTCTCCGCTTAAAACATAATCCCAATATATACTGTCGTATTCCTTTAGCACCGAAACGTTCTGCATAAGGAATTTTTCCATCTCGTAGTGGGTTTCACGAAGCAGCTCGCCGATTTCGTTTAGACTTTCTTCATCAAGCTGTGAGCTGACCTCGTTGAACCTAGCGACACAAAACTCTTTTGTCGGCAGGTCAAGCTTTGAGTTATGCAGATAGAATTTTCGGTTTGAAAAAGCCATAATTTCTGTGTAAATTCTATCCTCAATGGTGTAGTAGTTTGTTGTATCCTTGGTTGTCAGAGCAACAAATGCGTAGTTGCCCCATTGATTATTGCATAAATGAAGAGTAACAAGACTTTCTCCCTTCGAGTTTTGAAAATCAAAGGAACGATATGAGGATAGGGTTAATTCCTCAGGATTTTTAGCAACACCCCAGCTTGTTTCTGCAAGAAGCTTTACGAACCCCTCAACCTTTTCGCTATCGCTTATTACATATTTCTTGTTTGATTCGCTTATATGACTTGTATCGATTATACAGTGGACATCTTCGTCAAACAGGACTGAGATTTTATCAGCCTTTGTTCCGCTTAGAAGCTCTTTGGCGTTTATATAAAACTCTTCTATTGCTGCGACGATAGGTTCACGAAGGGCAGAAACGCTGCAAAAGGCTCCCGTTGCGGCAATCAGGACGGCCAATATTATTGCGGCGACCCGTTTTCCTGCGGTTTTTAAAAATCGTACAGTGCTTTTTCGGCCTTTTAAAATATCGGAAAACTCTTTTTCAAACCTGTCTGAAAAGCAGTATCTTGGTACAATACGAAAATCTGCCTGTGAATCAATAAAAGCTTTTTTCAAAAGTTTTCTTGCTTCAGTCATACAGCACCTCCTCAAGCTCTTTGCAAAGAAGTTTTTTGCCCCGAACAAGCTGCATTTTTACTGTCGGCAGTTTTCTGTCGGTAATTTTAGCAATTCTCTGCGCAGAGTAATCATATACATAATGAAAATACAAAACCTCATAATAGGGCGTGGGTATACGCTTTATTGCTCCGACAATTTTTTCATACTCGAGCTTTGCTACGGTCTTTTCTATTATAAGGTCTGAATCTTGTTTTATATCAACGTCGTCAAGAGGGGTTTCGTTTAATCTTTTTTTCTTGCGGATAAAATCGTAAGCAGTATTTTTTGTGATAACAATAAGAAAAGAAACGGTCTGCTTACTGTCTATATTCCCAATGCAATTCATATTTTGCGAAATCTTTATAAGGGCATTCTGCAGAACATCTTCGGCATCCTGCTCGTTTGATACAATTGAGAGCGCAAAGCTGAAAAGCAGATTTCTGTATTTATAATATATTTTTTCAAATTTTTCCTGTTCGCTCAAATCCTGTATTGAAGATACTATCATAATAAACACGCCAAAACTCGCCCCCTTTTGTATATATAACGAAATTCATGATAATTTAGGTTACAAAAATAATAACACGCTCCCTAAATTTTTACAATAGGCTCAAAAAAGCTAAAAACCCGACACGGTTATGTGTCGGGTTTAGTATTTGTATATTGTATTTACAGCTGACCCATCCAGGCTGCGATATATCTGACAAGGCTGTCATAGCAAGCTTTAACGGGGTGGGGATCGCCGCCGTTGAGGTAGGTTCTTCTGTTAGCGTTAAGCTCTGCACTGAAGGTGGGATGGTAATAGAGGTCGAGATAGGGAACATCCCATTTGTTGCAGATCTCTTTTGCAAGGCTTACAAAGGGAGCCATATTTCCAATGGAAGAACTTATGTTAAAGGTAATTATAAAACCAACCTTTGCATTGGGGGCTTCAGCCTTAACCTTTGCAAATAAAGCCTCAAGAGCGCCTGCAACGGTATCTGTGTTGAAGGAGGTGGTTCCTACAGGAGTTATGCTTCCGAGAGGAATATCAGCCTGATTCAGATGGTCCATCCAGATATCATTTACTCCGCCGTGGAGAATTATGTAATCATAATCGGAAAGGTTAACATTGTTAAATTCGGCGGCAATGGTTGAACGCCCTGTATTTGTAGCTAATGTGCGACCATTAGCGCCGACATTTTTAGAATCAAGACCATACTGATCCTTCATTCTTCCAGCCCAGCCGTAGCCAACAGGAGAGTCATAGGCGCCATAGCAAAATGAGTCTCCGGCAAAAATAGCCTTTGCACCTGCAGGGAAGGTAACATTGTCACTCGGCTCAATGTAGTTCTCCTGAGGTGTGGAGGGGGTTGTAGTAGAGCTTGTGACGCTTGAAGTCGGCGTACTTGATGGGTTGCTTGTTGAAGAAACCTTAGAAGAGGTCGACGTCGGCTTTGAGCTTGTCGTAGAGGATGTCCCCTCTGTTGAGGTTGCGGCTTCTGAAGAAGTTCCTGTTACCGAAGAATCTACAGCCTCAGAGGAAGAACCTGTAAGTTCAGAGGAAGAATCGTCGATCTTATCTTTTCCGCAAGCGGATAGGGTTAGCATAACCGCCAAAGCGAGAACAAGAGCAAGAAATCTTTTCATAATTAACATCTCCTTGTTTAAAAAGGTGTCAAGGCATTAGAATGCATCGACTATATATCCAAAGATAGTATAGCATAAGGAAAAGAAAATAACAATAGCACAAAACAGGAAAAGCACAGAAAATACAACTGATTTGTGTCAGCTTTCATTAGTAAATTCCACCCCTGAAAACAAAAAAGCGCATGACCGAAGTCACACGCCGAAAAAGTGTTTTTCCTCGGTATAGTTGTAACACCAACCGCTTCCAACACAGAATTAAAGGAAACACCTTTTACCAAGGTGTTTTTCTGTGTTAGAAACAAATTATTCAGTTGGTGTTGCAAGAACATTTTAGCATATTATACCGAATCTTGCAAGATTTTGTTTTTTTGACGGAGGTTCATACAATAAATCTGCAAATATTTAAAAAACAGCATTTAATCGACAGCCTGAACAGACATATATTTTAAAGGAAACGGAATATAATGTAGGTTACCGGATAATAGGTATAGGGGGAATATACTTTTACGGAGATGTGTAAATAATGAAGGAAAGCATCAAAAAACGGACAGGGTTAAACGAGATAGGACTCAAAGAATTGGCGATAGAGGTCGGGCGGCAGGGCTTAGTTGCCCTTGCGGCTTTCATTTCCTCGAGTGTATCGGTATTCGGGGGAATGAAGCCCTTTGGACTGAGCTTTATTGCGGCAGTTCCTGCAGAATACCTTGCTATGTCGACCTTCGGATGTTTTGTGGGTTATCTTTTGCCGATGTCACTGACCTCAGGCTTCAGATATCTTGCCGCCCTTTTCGCTCTGGTTGCGATAAAGGCGCTGCTTTCTGCAATAACAAAATATGCTTCCCGCCCTGTCTGGTGCTCGGTACTCTGTCTTGCCGTAACGGCAGCGACGGGGCTTGTAGTAACCAGCCAAAATCTTGTTGGTATGGTGAATTCTGTCTGCGAGGGCGTGCTCTCGATGGCAGGAACCTATTTTATAACAAGAACCTTCAAGCTTTCCACACACAAGATGGTCGGACTTCGCCCGGAGGAACTTGCTTGTGCGCTTATATCGGTGAACATAGTTTTTATGGGGCTGATGGGTGTAGCGCCGGGAGGAATATCGGTGGGAAGAATTCTCTCGGTTGCCTTTGTGCTTATGGCCTCAAGATACGGGCAGACAAATGCGGGTGCAATAGGGGGTATAACGGCGGGAATTTGTTCATCAATGGCGGCCAATAGTCCGGATCCCTTTTCGCCCTTTGCCTTTGGGGGACTTATGGCGGGAGTTTTTGCCTCGAGGGGAAAGTATATTCAGATAATCATATATATTATCGCTACGGCGGCTGCCTCTGCTCTGGGAGGAGATGCGGCAACGGCGGTGCGGTTTGTCATAGAGGCCACCTTCGGCTCGGCGGTATCCCTTTTTGTACCGAGAACGGCGGCGGTAAAGGTAGGAAGAATATTTTCTCCGCCCGTAAAGACCCTCTCGGAAAACGGAATGAAGAAATCGGTTACAATGCGGCTTAAATATGCGGCGGGGGCGCTTGGCGATGTCTCCCAGACGGTCGAAAATGTTGCGAAGGAGCTAAGCCGTATAAATACACCCGATTTTGATACGGTCATAGCCCATATAGAAAATGACGCCTGTCGAGGCTGTACCCTTAATGTTCACTGTTGGGAGCAGAGGAAAAACGATACAGTATCGGCAATTCTCGATATGATAAAGGCGGTAAAGGAGGACTGCGAGACGCCCGAGGAGGCGGCCCACGATGAGTTCAAAAGCCGCTGTATTCGGGGAGCAAAGATGGGACAGGCGGTATTCAGACATTACTCGGATTATGCTTCAAGGGTTGCGGCAGAAAGCCGCCTTGCTGATGTGAGAAATGTTGTTTCCGACCAATTCCAAGGCATTTCAAATATGCTTTGTGATCTTGCATCCGAGCTTAACCGTGACGAAACCTTTGATGACCTTACGGCAGGAAAAATAGCCGCCGCCCTTAAGAATATAGATATCAGGGCAGAGGAATGTGGCTGTCGGCTTGACAAATACGGCAGAATGACGGTTGAAATTATAGTAAAGCCGACCGAAAAGATAAGATACAACCGTATGCAGATATTGCGCACAGTCGAGGCCTGTTGCGACCGGGATTTTGAGCCTCCCTCGGTCAATGAAACCGACAAGAATGTTTATATAACCCTCACCGAAAAGGCGATAATCACCGCCGATATCGGTGTGGCACAGCATTCCTGCTCTCCCTCGGGAATCTGCGGAGATTCATATAACTATTTCAACGACGGTAAGGGCAGAATGTTTATGATACTCAGCGACGGAATGGGTGCGGGTGGCAGAGCGGCTGTTGACGGCGCTATGGCATCGGGGCTTATGTCACGGCTTTTAAAGGCAGGGTTCGGCTATGACTGCTCACTCAGTATGGTCAACTCGGCAATGCTCTTTAAATCAACCGACGAGTCACTTGCAACCCTCGATGTTTCCTGTATAGACCTCTTCAGCGGAAGGGTTGACCTTCTTAAAGCGGGTGCGGCGCCGACCGTCATACGCAGAAGCGGAAAGAGCGGAAGGGCGCAGTCGACCTCCCTTCCCGCAGGAATACTTCGTGATGTCGGGTTTGACAGAGCAACCGTAAAGCTAAAACCTGGCGATGCGGTGGTTATGATGTCGGACGGAGCGACCAGTGAGGGCACAGAGTGGATCTGCGCCGAGATAGAGTCCTGGAAAGAGGGAAGCGCACAGGCCCTTGCCGAGCATCTTGCCAGGTGCGCAAAACGGAGGAGAAGCGACAACCACGAGGACGATATAACCGTTATGGCGGCAATAGTCGAGAGGGCGGTATAAATAAGGGATAAAGAAAAACCGTGTAACTTTTGTTACACGGTTTTGGCATTTTAAATGTATTTTTTAACTATTGTCTTCATCTTGTCCCATTTGTCTTCCATATCGGCTACCAGCTTGAACTGGGTTCTGCAACGGTCAAGATTGTGCTCGGGATATTTTGTTTTAAAATAGGTGTCGCCCTCAAGATAGTCAGTCAGAAATCTCATACCGCACTCAATGGTCATCATCTTTGCGCCCTCGGGGAGAAGTTCAATCTCATCTGCCGTAAGGAGTCCACCGCAGCCCTTTAAAAAGCCCTTGGCATAGGTATCGAAAAGCTCAATGTCCATCCAGACCTTTTCGAGATCCTTTTCATCCTCGGCGGCGGTTGACGCTCCGAAGCGGATAGAATCACCGAAATCGTTTACCGAGAAGCCGGGCATTATGGTATCAAGGTCGATAACACAAAGCGCAGTACGGGTATCCTTATCAAGCATAACATTGTTTATCTTTGTGTCGTTGTGGGTAACACGGTGGGGAAGTTTGCCCTGCTTGTTAGCATTTATGAGAACCGAATAAAAGTCTTCTCTTGCCTTCACAAACTCGATTTCTTCTTTGACCGAGTCGGCTCTGCCGCAAACATCGGCTTCTACCGCCTTTAAAAAGTTTTCATAACGCCAAGGGGTGTTGTGGAAATTGGGTATGGTTTCATAAAGCTCATCAACAGGAAAGGAGTTGAGCAGATTCTGAAACTGACCGAAGGCAACCGCCGATTCATAAAAATCCTCCTTGGTTTCGGGAAGGTCAAGGCAGAGTGAATCCTCAATAAAATCGTAAAGTCTCCAATATCTGCCCTCACTGTCGGCATAAAAAGGCTGGTCATTTTTTGTGTATACAAGGGACATTACGCTTCTGGGATTGTCGGTTTTGTCGCCGAGGAATGAGGTAACCTTTTGGATATTGTGCATTACCTGTTCAGGCTTAGTAAAGACATTTGTATTTATCGACTGAAGTATGTAGCGTTTGTCCGAGCCGTCGTCGGTCTTGGCATTTATAAGAAAGGTATCGTTTATGTGGCCGTTTCCGTAGGGAGCGCAACCAACGACGGTGCCCTCTGTTTTAAAGTTAGAAAGAGCGTAAAGAGTTTTATCAATATTTATGATTCTCATATTTTTTCTCCGTTCATTTTTAAGGCTTTATCCTATAATAAAAAAATTTTTTAATTTTTTCAATAAAAAATAGTGCAAAGATTAGAAAAATATGATATTATTACCATAAAAGGAGGGTAATGATATGAAAAATCAGCTTGAAATAGTGAATATTCTTAAAAATTTTCATATGATTTCGGGTTTCAGAGTTTCAATACACGATGTTGAGTTCCACGAAATATACGCTTATCCCGAGGAGCTTTCGCCCTTTTGCGCCGCAGTACAGACCGATCCGAAGGTCAGAAAACAGTGCCTTGGAACCGACGCTGAGGTTTTTGAAAAGGTCAAGCAAACGGGAGAGGTTTGCGTATACCGTTGCCATCACGGACTCTATGAGGCGGTAGCACCAATATACCAATACGGTATACTTTCGGGATATCTTATGATGGGACAGGTAAGCCCGGGGCTCAAGGAACACGGCAAACAACTCTTTGATGCTGTTTTAAATGCAACACGAAACAACATTACGGCAGAAAGTATCGTTGCAAAGGTAAAAGAGGTGCCCGAAGACCTTATTGAGCCCTACATATCGATTATGACCGTAATAGCAGAGTATGTTACCGAAACCAACCGACTGTCAACCGGAAACGGAAGCCTTGCTCACCTTATAAAAGAATATATCAGCCAGAATTATGCCTCCAGAATTACGCTTGAGGGGCTTAGCAAACGCTTTAACTGCAGTCAGTCGCTTATTATAAAAACCTTCAAGAAGGAATACAACTCGACCATAATCAAAACCCTTATTGATATAAGACTCAGTGAGGCTGAGGACCGCCTTATAAAAAGCAGAAAATCTCTTAAGGAGATTGCCGACGAGTGCGGATTTTCCGACCAGAATTATTTCTCAAAGGTCTTTTCGGCAAAGCACAACTGTTCGCCGAGTGAATACAGAAAGAAGATGTCCAAAAAGATATGAAAAAAGGCAAACAGGCAGGGGATAAAAGAGAGCTTTTTGAAAGAATGCCTGTTCCAAAAGCCCTTGCGACCCTTGCCGTTCCAACCATAATAAGTCAGCTTATAACAATGATTTATAATCTTGCCGACACCTTTTTTATCGGCAGGACAAACGATCCTTTTAAGGTTGCGGCGGCGACAATTTCCTTTGTTTTACTTTTCCTTACCAGTGGACTTGCCAACCTTTTCGGTGTCGGCGGCGGAAGCCTCATATCCCGTCTTTTAGGAGCTAAAAAGGAGGGCGAAGCAAAAAAGGTCAGCGCCTTCAGCTTTTGGGGAGCGGTAATAATTTCGGTTATCTATTCGGCGGCAACCTACATATTCAACGAGCCGTTGCTTCGGCTTATCGGAGCCAGTGATAACACGATAGGCTATGCGGCGGATTATGCCTTCTGGGTAGTGGTCGTTGGCGGAATACCGACCACACTTGCCGTAACCCTGGCGCAGCTGCTTCGAAGCGAAGGTTATGCAAAACAGGCAAGTCTTGGCCTTGGAGCCGGTGGAATACTAAACATTATCCTCGACCCTCTTTTTATGTTTTACATACTGCCCGAGGGTCAGGAGGTTGCAGGAGCCTCAATAGCGACGATGCTCTCCAACCTTTGTGTGTTTATCTATCTCTTCAGCGTATATTTAAGACTGTCAAAAACAACCACCATGTCGGTGTCAATAAAACAGGCTTTGTCGGGTATAAAATATGCGCCCGAGATACTGTCGGTGGGTCTGCCCTCGGCAATAAACACCATGCTCGCCTGTCTTTCCAACAGCACCATCAACAACCTTGTTTCAAGTCACGGAGACATACCTATGGCGGCTATGGGAATAGTCAAAAAGATAGATATGCTGCCTATGAATATCGGAATGGGACTTTGTCAGGGAATGTTGCCGCTTGTCGCCTATAACTATGCTTCAAAGGATTATAAGCGGATGAAGGCGGTTACTAACTGCGCTCGTCTTTGGGGAGTTTGCTTTGCGGCGGTATGTGTTATCGTGTTCCAGGTTTTTTCGGGCTCGATAGTAAAAATATTTATAGAGGAGTCCGAAACCTTGGCGCTCGGACAGACCTTCCTCAGAATAGCCTGTCTGGCAACACCTCTTATGGTCACAAATGTTCAGATGAATTATACCTTTCAGGCAATGGGAAAGGGCTCACAGTCCCTGCTTCTTGCCTCCTGCCGTCAGGGGCTTATAAACATCCCCTTGCTATTTATAATGAACGGTATTTTCGGTCTTTACGGTATCATCTGGACGCAGCTTATCGCCGATGCGCTTACGCTTATAATATCCTTTACCCTCTATATAAATCTCTTCAAAAAGCTGAAAAAAGAAGAAAAGAACCTGTAGTAATCTACAGGTTCTTTTTGACTGATAATAGTATTATAATGATATAAAAAGCCGATTTTTACAGCATTTATTGTTTTTTGTTGAAAAAGAGGCAGAAAAATGATAGAATAAGTAGAAAATGGTCGAAATCGGAGGTGTTTATCATAGCAAAAAAGAGTTGGATAAAGCCAAGACACAGGCTTATCAGAAATATTGCTTATCTGGTTCTTTACCCTTATGCAAGGCTAAAGTATGGTGTAAGGGTCGAAAAATTCAAGGAGAAAAACCTCCGACAGTATCTTATACTTTTAAATCATCAGACCGTGTTTGACCAGTTTTTTGTCGGAATGTCGTTTAAGAAACCGATTTACTATCTTGCTACTGAGGACATCTTCTCAAACGGTTGGGTTTCCTCGCTGATAAGATATCTTGTTGCTCCCATTCCGATTAAAAAACAGACTACCGATGTCAGCGCAGTTAAAAAATGCCTTACTGTAGCCCGAGAGGGAGGAACCATAGCGATAGCCCCCGAGGGAAACCGAACCTATAGCGGTAAGACCGAGTATATGAGCCCGACCATCGCCCCTCTTGCAAGAAAACTGAGGTTGCCGGTAGTCCTTTATAGAATAGAAGGCGGCTACGGAGTTCAGCCCAGGTGGAGCGATGTTATAAGAAAGGGAAAAATGAGGGCGTACGCCGCCGAGGTCATTGAACCCGAGGAGTATGAAAAGATGACCGATGACCAGCTTTTTTCTCGCATCGAAAATGGACTCTATGTAAACGAAGCGGTAGCAGACGGCGAGTTTCATCATAAAAGACGGGCAGAGTATCTTGAAAGACTTATTTATGTCTGCAAATATTGCGGACTTTCAAGCTTTGAGAGCAATGCCGACACCGTCATTTGCAAAACCTGCGGTAAAGGGGCGCAGTACGGGTGTGATAAAAGACTAAAGGGAATAGGCTTTGATTTCCCCTTTGAGTTTGTCAACGACTGGTATGAATACCAGAAGGATTTTGTAAACTCCCTTGATGTGACAGAATATATACATAAGCCCATCTTTTGCGATAAGGCAAAAATCAGCGAGGTTATCGTCTATAAAAAGAAGGTTGCTCTTCGTGAGGATGCCGACCTTTGCCTTTACGGAGACAGAATAGTTGTCGATGAGGGCAAACAGAATGAGTTTGTTTTCTCCTTTGATGAAGCCTCTGCGGTCACGGTGTTGGGCAGAAACAAGCTGAATATCTATCACAACAAAAGAATTTATCAGGTAAAGGGCAACAAACGGTTTAATGCAGTCAAGTATGTAAACCTGTTTAATCGATACAGAAATATAAAAAAGGGTGATTTAGTTGGCGAATTTTTGGGACTCTAGCGTTTGGGGATTTATAAATGTACTTGCAGTGCTTCTGTTAAGCCTGCTTGCTGCCAATGCGCTTAAAAAGTCGATTGGCTTTTTAAAGGCGTCCCTGATACCAACCTCTGTGCTCGGAGGCGGACTGCTTTTAGTCTTTGCGGGAATATATGATCTTATTTCGGGGGATATACTCTTCGAAACCGAATTTTTCGGAGGCAACGGATATGAAGTGCTTGAGATAATTACATATCACACCTTGGCACTCGGGTTTATAGCATCCTCTTTTAAAACTAAAAATGAAAAGCTGACCAAAAAGCGAACGGTCGAAATTTTCAATACAGGCGTCACAACCGTTTCAACCTATCTGCTTCAGGCGGTTGTAGGCTTTGGAATTACTATGGTAACGGCACTTATAATAAAGGATTTCTTTTCTGCGGCAGGTGTTCTGTTGCCCTTTGGTTATGGTCAGGGAACAGGACAGGCGCTTAACTACGGCAATATTTATGAAACCGAATACGACTTTGTCGGCGGAAAAAGCTTTGGCCTTACTATAGCGGCGCTCGGCTTTTTGAGCGCAAGTATCGGTGGCGTTATTCATCTGAATATTCTCAAAAAGAAAAGAAGGATAATAATAGGCGCAGGTGAGGACGGAAAGTTCGATAACGGGCAGATAGAGACCGAAAACGAGATACCGATGCAGGGCAGTATGGACAAAATGACCGTGCAGATAGCCCTTGTAGCAGTCGCATATTTCCTTGCCTTTTTGCTTATGCACCTGCTTGGCAAGATGCTTCCGGGAATGAAGTCGGTAATATACGGCTTTAACTTTTTGCTTGGCGTTCTGACAGCAACCCTTGTAAAGCTTGTTATGAATTTCCTTAAGAAAAAGAAGGTTATAAAAAAGGAATATATCAACGATTTTCTTATGACCAGAACCAGTAACTTATTTTTTGATGTTATGGTGGTTGCGGGAATTGCGGCAATCAGACTTGGAATTCTCGAGAAATACTGGGGCATAATCCTGATTCTCGGCGTAGTAGGTCTGGTCATAACATATCTGTACAATTATCTGGTGGCAAAAACCTTGTTTGGAGAGTACTGCGAGGAGCAGTTTTTAATGATGTACGGAATGCTGACAGGCACAGCAAGTACGGGAATTATTCTCTTAAGAGAGCTCGACGGAGAATTCAAAACCCCCGCCGCCGACAATATGGTATACCAGAATTTCCCTGCAATCGTATTTGGATTTCCCCTTATGCTTCTTGCAACCCTGGCTCCCCAAAAACCGCTTTTAACACTAATACTTCTGACAGCATTCTTTATTGTAATGAACCTTATACTCTTCAGAAGCTTTATATTTAAAAAGAGAAAAAACGACAGTAAACATTAAAAAATCCAAGAACATAAAGTTCTTGGATTTTTTGGTGCGGGTGTTCTTATAGGACTTAACCAGAAAACCGCATAAACACTGGTTTTTAGCAGTCATAAAACAGTACATCAACCCTATTTTAACACTCAAAAATCAATCAAGATGCCCAATCAATTATGAAATTGTGCTACTGACAACGGAGTGCCATCCGAGGATGTGTTTATGGATCACGCAGGTTTCTCCACCTATGAAACTGTATATCGCACCAAGGAAATATTTGAGGCTGATAAGGTAATAATCGTAACGCAAGGATATCATCTGTACCGTGCGTTATATATTGCCGAACAGCTCGGAGTTGAGTCTTATGGTGTTTCGTCAGACTTGAATACATATGGCGGACAGTCTATGAGAGATGCTCGTGAGGTCTTACCTCGTTGCAAGGATTGGCTGATGTGTGTTTTTAAGCCCGAACCAACCTATCTCGGTAAAGCAATTCCTGTAAGTGGTAATGGAGATTTGACAAACAACAAGTAAAAAACATTTGTTAAATGATCGGTATTAAAATACAAGACAAAAATAAATCATAAGCATTCAGCCCTTGTCTAACAATCGATAAGGGCTGAATTTATAAACTAAATTATATTAAAGTTGACAAATCAAATCAGTTGTAGTATAATAACCTTGCGAAAGAGCATAATATATACAGAAAGGAAGGTGCAACTCGATGAATTTATACGAGTATCTTTTAAGTACATTCGGTACGGATGAACCGTTTTATACTACCGAAATCAATTACGGCGAATACTCAAAGCCTTGGCTTTATAAAGAACTAAACAAGCTTTGTGAGGATAGAAAAATCATTCGCTACGAGCGTGGATTATACTATATCCCTACTCAAACTATTTTCGGTTCCAGTATTCTAGATCCAAACAAGGTTATTACAAAAAAATATATAAACGACGGTAAAGACACGGTTGGTTTTTATTCGGGTGTTACTTTTTTAAATCAGCTGCGCCTGACTACGCAATGCCCTAATGTTATTGAGATTTATACCAATAACGAGCCCTCAAACGTTCGTGATGCAATAGTAGGAAAACAAAGAGTGCTTCTGCGCAGAGCAAGGACTACCGTTAATGCACGTAATGCTGCTGTACTTAGCTTCCTTGAAATGATGAACACCATCCCGTCTAAATTTGTAGATGAAGATAAAAAGCCGCTTATTGAAAAATATATTTCCGATAACTGTATCACGAGAAAAGATATTTTACAGTATGCACCCTTATTCCCGGACAAAGCAATCCGAACCTTAGTTGAAAGTGAGTTGATTTACAGTGTTGCACAATAATAACGAATTATTTAAGCAAATTATCCTTAGAACTTCTGAAGATACAGGCATTAAAGCAGCTATCATTGAAAAGGATTACTATGTAACCCTTTTCTTAAAATCTATCGTTAAAGAACTGCCCGATATTATATTTAAAGGCGGCACATCGTTATCCAAGTGCTACAAGCTGATTGACCGCTTTTCCGAGGATATCGACCTTAATATTGATACCGAGAGCAATCCAACAGAAGGGCAACGTAGGAATTTAAAGAGAAGTATTGTTTCGGTAATTGATTCCTTTGGCTTTACTTTAACTAATGCCGATGATATTCGCAGTCGCAGATCTTATAACAAATATATTGTGGATTACCCCTCTGTTTTCGGTACGGAGTATTTGAAAGAAAATTTAATTATTGAGACTTCCGTATATCTTCGTGCTTACCCGTCCAATAAAATGACGGCATCCAGTTTTATATATGATTATCTTCACAATAACGGCTATGATGACCTTGTATCTGAGTATGGACTTGAGCCATTTGAACTGAACGTACAGACGGCGGAACGCACCTTAATTGACAAACTCTTTGCTTTGGGTGATTATTATTTAGCTGATAAGGTTACCGAGCATTCAAGGCATATCTATGACATATACAAGCTACTTAATGTAGTTGCTTTGAATGATGAGTTAAAAGCATTGGCGGTTGAGGTTGCCACCGAGCGTAAAACCCATCCTGCTTGTCTTTCGGCACAGGATGGCGTGGATATTGTAAAGTTACTACAGGGGATAATTGATAAAAAGGTTTATAAAGAAGATTATGATAGCATAACTTCCACCTTACTCTTTGAACCTGTGGAATACGACACCGCAATTAAAGCGTTGGAAACTGTTTTGGCAAGTGGAATATTTGGATAATAAATCTTCACAAATTGTTTAAATTTTCATATAACTCTTTACTGTCGTTATGTAACCCTACATAACTCTACGGGGCGTAGGATTGATATATAGGGACAACCAAAGGAAATAAGTAAACGGCGGTGGCATCCGTCACCGCCTGCAAGGAGAATTTTTATGTTTAGAGTTTCTATGCCTACCTCCGGCAGAAATGGAGGCAAATAAAACAAGGAGGTAAAGTGTCCATGAAAGATATTAGCGTTCCCATTTGGCAGAAGAGTAATTTAACACTCGATGAAGCCGCCGCTTATTCCGGCATTGGCAAAAACACGATGCGTAATCTTTGTAATGCAGTGGATTGCGACTTTGTGTTATGGATTGGCGCAAAGCGGTTGATCAAGAGACAAAAATTAGACGAATATCTTGCGAATCGTACTCGCATTGAAAGATAACAACTGAAAAAGCAGGTTTTCCGTCGCAGTATGTGGCTCTCGCACACGCCGCATACTGTGTTGGGAAATCATAGGACAAGGAAAGGAGCGTAGTTTAATGTCCCTTTGCTTTTCCAGTTATAACGAGGCTTATCAGACTATGTTTACCGAGTATAAAGATATTGTTTCGGTAAAGGAAGCATCCATAATGCTTAATACCGGCAGAAAACAAATTTATAAACTCTTAAAGCAAGGCAAACTCGATAAGCTCGAACATAACGCTAAAGGATTTTTAATCACTAAGCGTTCGATTGTAGCTTATGTATTAAATGCTTCACAAGAAGTATCTGCATAAACTGCACCGCCTCTTTTCAGGCGGCATACATGCTTTAAAATAGCCGTAAATCTATTTCATGCGGCTTTATGAAGGAGAAGTTCGAATTGTTAAAGTGTGTGAAAGGAAAGAAAAATGGTAAAAGGATCCGTACAGGAAAAAGGTGGCTATTTGCATACCGTTATCAGTTACACCGATAAAGACGGTAAGCGAAAGCAAAAGTGGCAAAGCACAGGGCTTACAGCCAAGGGTAACAAGCGTAAGGCTCAGGAACTTTTGAAAGAACGTATTGACGAGTTGGAGATGACACTTGAACGTGAAGAAACTCAAAAACCCGATATGCCGTTTTCACAGTTTATGTCAAACTGGCTTACGATGATTAAACCCACCGTTTTGATTACCACTTATGGCAGCTATCAGTATTTCATCGAAAAGAGAATTAACCCTTATTTTGATGAAAAGAATATTACACTTCAAAAGATAAAGACAGTGGATATTCAAGAGTACTACAACACAATGCTTTCTAAGGGTACGAAATGGAACTCGGTTGCAAAGCATCATGCAGTCATTCGCAAGGCGCTCGATTATGCTGTTAAGATGGATTACATATTGGTAAACCCCGCAGTAAAAATCGAAACGCCTAAGCGACAAAAGTTCATTGCAGAGCATTATAACCGTGATGAGCTTCAGGAGCTTTTTGAAGCAGTAAAGGGTGATTTGCTTGAAGTTCCCGTTATACTCTCTGCGTTCTATGGGCTTCGAAGAAGTGAGGCTTTAGGACTAAAATGGAGTGCGATTGATTTTGAGCAGAAAACCTTATGCATTAAGCATACAGTGTGCCGAATATCTGTTGACGGCAAGGATGTAATTGTTCGTAAAGATACTACAAAAAACAAGACGAGCCTTAGAACGTTACCCCTAATACCTGATGTTGAAAAATTATTGCTGAAAACGAAAAAGCAACAAGAAAGCAACAGAAGGAAATGTCGCAACGCATACAACAAGGAATTCCTTGATTATGTATGTGTGGACGATATGGGCAATCTTTTAAGACCGGATTATTTGTCGCAGCATTTACAAACTGTGCTCAAGAGAAACAACTTAAAGCATATTCGGTATCACGATTTGCGACATTCTTGCGCTTCGCTACTGCTTGCCAACGGTGTATCATTAAAAGAAATTCAAGACTGGTTAGGTCATTCGGATTTCAGCACAACGGCAAATATTTATAGCCATTTGGAGTATGGAGCCAAGGTCAAGTCTGCTAACAAGATTGCAGAGAACTTGAGCCTTGAAGAAAAGACAAAGGACGGGTAAATCCCGTCCTTATACATAAAAATGCATACTAAATTTATAATGCAAATTGCTCGCCAAATAATGCATTAATGGCTTTTTGGCATTCGCGGTTTTTAACGCCTATTTTTTTAAGGCGAATCGCGTATGTTAATTCTTCTATGATCTTAATATCCGCCAAAGAAATAGGTTTGAATTTTAGGTCCAAACGGCTGTGTGCAATTCCGTTGCGCAATTCACCAATTCTATTAGCAATGCCATCTACTGCCGTTTTATAATTTCCTTTGTATTTTCGTTTAACGAATATATCCATAATATCTGCACAATCATTTAAAGCATATTTTACATTAGTTTCGAAACTATTATCACGGTCATTGACATAACGGCTTAATTGTTTGGCATATTGTCTACGTTTCCCATGTTGCCCCTGTAAACAGTCATTTATTAAATCCACTATATTGTTTTTTACATCAACATACTCTTCTGATCTATTAGAGTCTGTGCCGTAAATGTTACGGTATTCACGCTCAAACTCCGTTAGAATCATAATAGTTCTGCTTACAGAATAATGTCGAGTGTCATCAATGGATTTACATATATGACCAAATCCAATCTTATTTTTATTTATCAAGGCAAAGATTTTAGCTGTTTTCTTTAATAGGGTATCATAGCATATAATACGTTTTTTTACATTCTTATGTATCTCAATGTCGTTTTTATTTTGAAAGACAAGTATGCCATCGTACTGGCGTAGACCGTCTTGATTATAAAAAAATATATCTATTGACTCAATATTTATATTATTTCTATATGTAACGTATTCAAAAAAACGGATTGCATTATAATAAGCAACTATAAGTGTATCAACATCCACTGGTTTTGAAAAACAGGTTGTCATCATACTATTTGCATCTATTGGATTGACAGCGGTATCTGTATGAATAGTTGCATATGCTGATAGTTCTATGGTTGCATCAATACCCTTAATTAATCGATATTTCCCACAATTGCTACTATCGTTATTATCATTTGAGGATACTTGTAAGCTTTTTATTTTGTGATTCTCTTCAGAAAAATTAACTTTAGTTTCTAAAGCTCTTTGTGGAGGGTAAAAAAGATCTACCTCAGGTCCTTTAATACGGAAACCATCAATACTATTGGCTTCCATTGAATCATAATAACAAAAATACCAATTTACATCGTATACTTTAAAACCATTATAATTTGAAGGACTATCCTGCACACTAAATATAATATTACTGCCAGAGGAAGTAGTGCCTGACAGTTTTAAATGTTCAATCCACTTATGTTTTTTATGACTAAATCCATTTATGCCTTCAAAAATGCTACGAATATCACACTCTTTTTGTGTTGGAGGATATAAGGATAAAGTGAAATCGTCATCATTAAATTCAAAAGCACAATCAGAATCATTCAATTTTAGATATCCTACAAGACGATCAGGTTTTTTCATTAGTTCACCTCAATGTTCAGATTTATCATCAATATTTTACCATATTTTTGTTTGGTTTGCAATTTTCTAAAATATATAAAAACAAATATTTGACTTCTAACAGATTTCTAACGGATTTTGGGGTGATTTCGCCTTAATTTTGATACTAAAATCACTTAAATTTCAAGAGGTTTTCGGACAAAGAAAATCTCTCAAACCCGCATAAACACTGGGTTTGAGAGATGATGGTGCGGGTAACAGGACTTGAACCTGCACAGCCTTGCGACCATTAGAACCTGAATCTAACGCGTCTGCCAATTCCGCCATACCCGCATATATGACTTAAATTCTTTCGAAAATCTTAGAACCGAAACGGTTTGTTAGAAATCCGTTAGAAATAAGTGTTTTTT
>JAZSQK010000051.1:0-11580 GCA_045537915.1 Acutalibacteraceae bacterium | reverse complement strand
TTCAACTAAAAACAAAGCTGACTCCGCTGGAAAAACGAAGTCAGTATGTCGCTTAAAATTTAATATTCAACACCATAGGGGGTGTTTTTTGTGCTGTCCGCACAATTTGGGGCAGTTCATTCACACTAACAGTCTTTTTTTAGTTTTTTAAAAATTTGTTTAAAACAGTAAATTCTCTTAAGTAAAGGGAGCGCCAGTCCTCGCGCATTTCCTCGTATTTACCGAAGATTTTTAATGCTTCTTCAACATCAACCCACTCGGCAGTTATTCCATGCTCTATTTCGGTTGGTGTTAAAGCACTTTTTCCCGTGCCTAAAATTTCACAGGGGAAATAGTGGCTTATAAAAAGTGTTTCAAAGCAATATTCATATGAGGTTACAAATTCCTCACCCGGCATTACAATAAAGGCGGTTTCTTCCTCTACCTCACGCTTGCAGCAGTCCTTAAGCAGCTCGTTTTCTTCAAGACCGCCACCCGGACTCATATAAATATTAGTGTTAAGCTCGTGTGAAAGTAGAATTTTACCATCCTTAATTATAATTGCTCTGCCCGAATGCCTTACCTTTTGTGGCGGGTCATCGTGATGCTCGCTTTTAATTGTGAAAGAGTCGATATTTTTATTTTCAGTAGTCATATTCTCACCAAACGTATTTTAACAACTCTTCTTTATATTGTCAATTAAACTTTTACCGTTTTTTCTCTTTATTTTTTCTTCGGGTTATGTTAAAATTTTCTAAGGTGGTGATTATATGCCGTATTTATTTGTTCACTTTAAAGAAAAGCTTACGCCGGATGGCGAGCAGGTTTATTTTGCAGTAAGCGGTGACGGCTATTGCTGGGAGCAGATTAATGATGGAAATCCCGTGCTTACAGCGCATCTCGGTGAATGCGGTTGTCGTGATGTCGAAATTATACGACTAAAAGATAATAGCTTTGTAATCCTCACAACCGACCTTTGTATTGCTAACAGGTATGACGAAAACTACAATATTGACTGGAAAAACGTCAATAGCTCAGGCAGTAAAAAGTTACGAATGTGGAAAACAGATGATTTAGTGAATTTTAGTGAGGAAAAACTGATTTATTTTGGTCGTGATGATTTTGGTTGTCTGTGGGCACCTGAGATTTTTTACGATGAAATAAATGATGAATATTTAATTCATTGGGGGTCAACTGTAAAAGAGGATGAATTTTCGCATATGAAAATTTATTGTTGCACCACGAAGGACTTTGAAACGTTTACAGAACCTAAACTGTATTTTGAACAAAAAAACGAGATTTTAGATAGTCATATAACAAAAATACGAGATGTATACCATTTATTTTATAAAAATTCAAACAACCCAAGCTCTAATATGCATTGTACCTCAGGCAATTTGTACGGACCGTTTGAGCAGGATGCTGACTTCTATGCATATATGGAAAGCGATGAAGCAACTCTTAAAAAGCCCGGCTCCTACGAGGGTGCTACTACCTTTATTTTACCTGATGGTAAGTGGTGCTTGTTGCTCGACTTTTTCGGTTGCGAAAAAGAAAAAATGGGCTACGTGCCGTTTATTTCGGAGTCTGCAGGAAGCTGCAATTTTAAAAGGGCAGATGATTTGTTTATCTTTCCTTACGGCTTCAAGCACGGTAAGGTTATAGAAATAACTAAGGAAGAATACGAAAGGCTGAAAGATTATGAATTTTGAAGTAACTCAAAAAGAGTTTTTAAAGGATGGTAAGCCCATTAAAATTATTTCGGGCGCAGTACATTATTTCAGAAATATGCCTGATACCTGGCAGGATATTTTTCTTAAGCTAAAGGCCTTGGGCTGTAACTGTGTTGAAACCTATTGCGCGTGGAATATGCACGAAAAGGTGCAGGGAGAGTATGATTTCAGCGGTATTTTAGATATAGGTAAATTTATTGAAACGGCAGGCAGCCTGGGCTTAATGGTTATAGTAAGACCGGGGCCGTATATTTGCGCTGAATGGGAGTTCGGTGGCTTGCCTTGGTGGATTCAGTCAGACGAAAATATTGAAATTCGTTGTATGAATGAGGCGTATATAACTCATTTCGATAAATATTTAGACAGACTTTGTAAAGAAATAAAACCATATCTTTTTACAAACGGCGGACCTGTAATTATGGTGCAATGCGAAAATGAGTACGGCTACTACGGTGACGATAAGGAATACCTTACCTATCTGAAAAACGGCTTCATCAACCGCGGTATAGACGTGCCGCTCTTTACGTCAGACGGTACCTCAAAGTCAGATTTATTAGACGGTACTATTGAGGGGTGCCTTGCTACCGTGAATTTCGGCAGCAGGGTAGAGGAAAATTTTAAAGCGCATAACGAGCTGTACCCGAACTCAATAAAAATGTGCATGGAAATGTGGAACGGCTGGTTTGATTCCTGGGGCGAAAAGGAGCATCATACAACCTCAGCTGAGGATTACGCCAAGGTTGTTGACGATATGCTTTCAATAGGCAGTCTTAATATGTATATGTTTATAGGCGGCACCAATTTCGGATTTACTTCGGGTGCAAATCATTATGAAACCTTTACGCCCGACGTTACCAGCTACGATTACGATGCGCTTCTTTCCGAAAACGGTGATGTTACCCCAAAATATATGGCTGTGCGTGAGGTTATAAAAAAATACGTCGATTACGAATTACCCAAAATACCCGAAAACCGCGAGAGACGTGCTTACGGCAAATGTAAGCTTACTGAAAGCGTAGGATTTTTTGAAAGCTACAAGAAACTTTCAAGTCCGATTTTTTCAAACGTGCCTAAGTGTATGGAAAGCTACGGTATCGGCTATGGCTTTATTGCTTATGAAACAACGCTTAACAGAGCATACGAAAACGTTGAATTATTCCTTGAGAGTCTTGGTGACAGGGCGCAAGTATACGTAAATGATAAGCTTATAGATATTCTTTATATAAACGAAAGCTTAAAAACTACGTTTTCTGCAAATGCAGGTGATACTCTTACCATTCTCTGTGAGAATATGGGCAGGGCAAATTTCGGTCCTAAAATGATGCGCAAAAAAGGTATTGCCGGCAGGTGTTTAATAGATGACAGGATTCATTTTAACTGGAACGTATATCCGCTTCCTATGAATAATCTTGAAAAGCTTCAGTTTACAAATAACAAGTTTAATGAAAACTCCGGTTTTTATAAGGGCAGCTTTAACGTTGATAAATGCTGCGATACCTTCTTAAAGCTTGAAAATTTCACAAAGGGCTTTGTTATTATAAACGGCTTTAACATTGGACGTTATTGGGCAGTTGGACCGCAAAAAACGCTTTACGTACCACGCTCAATTTTAAAAGAGGGTAAAAACGAGATTATTGTTTTTGAAAGCGACGGCTTAAATGGTGAAGCTGTTGTAGAATTTGGTACGGAACATATTTTAGGCTAAATATTGACTATTTGCTAAATTTATAGTAAATTAAAGGTGTATTATTTTTTATAGTAGTATTTAAGTACTATGGAGGCTTGAAAATGAGAAAACTTTTAAGTTTTATTCTCGTATTTGCGTTTGTAGCGGGGATTTGTATTTCTGCTCCTGTAAATGCAAATGCAGCAGGTGTTGAGGACCTGACCTTTGAAATTAACGAGGAAGGGACAATGTATCAGGTTAAAGCCTGCAATAAGAGTGCATCAGGCGAGCTTGTTATTCCAAGCAGCTACAACGATTTACCTGTAACAAGAATCGCATCCAATGCTTTTTACGATTGTGCGTCTCTTACAGCCGTAACTATTCCTGATAGCATAACAAGAATAGGTAATCAGGCATTTTTTAATTGTACCTCTCTTACTAAGGTAACAATTTCCGAAAGCGTTACAAATATCGGTAAAGATGCTTTAGGCTATAAATACAGCTCTTGGGAAGAAACAACGGTAAAAATTGACGGTTTCATAATTTGCGCTGTAGAGGGCTCTGCAGCTCTGGCTTATGCTATGGAACACGGCTTCGAGTTCGAGGTGTTTATACCTCACGTTCACGTTTACACAAGTCAAATAACAACAGCTCCTACTTGTACAGCGGAGGGTGTTGAAACCTTTACCTGCGAGTGTGGTGATACATACACAGAGCAGGTTTCCGCACTCGGCCACAGCAGTGAGTCAGGCACAGTAACCGTAAAACCTACCTGCACAGCGCCGGGCGAGGAGGCTTTCGTTTGCGCTTTATGCGGTGAGAGTTATTCTAAACCGGTGCCCGCACTCGGTCATAGCTATGATGCAGGTACAATAACAAAAAACCCAACGTATACAGAAGCAGGTGTAAAAACCTTTACTTGCTTAATGTGCGGTGACACGTACACAGAAGAAATTCCTAAAAAGGAACGCTTTGCACCACCCGCACTCAAGGAAATAACTACCGAGAAAAATGGAGTTAAATTCTCGTGGGAGCAGGTAAGCGGCGTAGAAGGTTACGTTGTTTATAAGCTCGTCGGTGACGAGTATCAGCAGGTTGCTGTTCAGGCTCCTTCAAACACAATGTATATTGATAAAAAAGTAATAAACGGTCAAACCTGCTATTATGCAATTGCATCTATGGACCGTTATGGCTTCACGGGTGATCTCAATGAGTTCTCCTATAAATACGAGGTTGTTCCTACCTTGGAAAAACCGGCGGTTAAAACAAGCACCTCAACAGAGGGCATAAACGTAACTTGGACTGCAGTTGAAAATGCTGAGTCATACACCATTTACAAAAGAGTGTATAACGATGTAACTAAAAAATATTCAGCGTGGAAGGCTATTAAAACAAACTATACAGATACAACTTTTACAGATACTGACGTAGTTCTCGGCACACTTTACAGCTATACTGTCAGAGCGGTAAACGGTTTAATAAGAAGCGGCTATACCGCAACGGTAGGCTTAAGGTATAACGTTACACCTACAGTAAGCGCAGCAAATGCGGCAAACGGTATTAAGGTCAGTTGGTCAAAGGCAGCAAATGCAACAGGGTACACAGTTTATTCCTCAACCTATAACACCAAAACACAAAAGTGGAGTGGTTGGTCTAACCGCGGCACCGCAGGAGCAGGCAAAACAAGCTGGGTTGACCGAAGCGTAAAAAGCGGAACACAATACAGATACACAGTAAAAGCAAGGTATAATACTAAAGCAAGCACCTACAACAAAACAGGTGTAAAATCAATTTATTTAACTCAGCCTTCAGTTTCACTTGCGAATACCGGTTCAGGTATAAAGGTTACCTGGAGTAAGGTTGAGGGGGCTAAAAAATATACCGTTTATAGAGCAGAGTACGTAGACGGTAAGTGGACTGCCTGGAAAAATCTCGGTACCTGCTCAAATACGTTTTTTGCTTGTGTGGATGCAAACGTTAAAAGCGGAAAAACCTACCGCTACACAGTTAGAGCTGTTAACGGAAGCTACAGAAGCAGCTACGTAACAGTAAGCGGTTTAATGTATCTTTCTCAGCCTGCAGTTGCTGCAACAAGCACGGGAAGCAGCGTTACCGTAAATTGGACTGAGGCAGTAGGTGCAGATAGCTATGCGGTTTATCGTTCAGAATACGTTGGAGGTAAGTGGACATCCTGGTCAAGAATCGCAACAAGCTCTTCTCTTGAATTGTCCGATACCGACATAATGAAGGGTGTTAAATACAGATACACCGTAAAAGCCTTGAACGGCAGCTTTAAGAGCACCTTTAAAGCAAGCAATACGGTAAAGGCATAAAAATAAATTAACTCTATCATTCTTAACCAAAGTTGGCTTGAATGGTAGAGTTTTATTTTTTGTAAATAAAACTTGTATTTTAACTAAAAACGTAATATAATATATTCTGTATATTTATGTAGTAATTTGGGAGAGTGAAAAATGGCTCGTTATGGGCTCGATTTAGGGCGTAAAAATAAGTTCGATTCCAGAAGGAAAAGAACGCTTGTAGTACTATTCTTGTGTTTTTGCATTATGCTTGGTTCAGTATCAACCTTTTTGCTGTGGCGTTCTTTAGAGTACGATTTTAATAATATTTTTGAAAGTGACCTTCCTGCAGAAACCAAATCCTCCAACGAGGAAATAACAGAAGCAGCCACCTACGAGGGGAGTGCAGTATTTTTACTTGCGGTAACCTCGGAGGACAAGGCAACCGTAAGATTTATAAATCTTATTTCGGTAGACCTTTTTGAGAAAACTATACGAGTTGTGCCGGTGGATGCAAACAAAATGCTTTCAGACGGTCAGCATACCTTAGCAACTGCACTTGTAAAGCAAACAAGGGAATATTTTATTTCAGAAGCGGAAAAGGTTCTTTTTACAGAAATTGACCGTTACGTAATACTTACTGAAAATGCTTATAAATCTGTGTTTAACGTGTTTGGTAACGTAGAGGTATTTTTAGAGGAGGAGGTTGCTTACGATACTGAGGATATGTTCCTTGAATTGAAGCGCGGCAAAAATACACTTACCCCCGAAAAAGCCTTTAAATATATGAAATACGTTTCAACAACCTACTCAGGCTTAAAGGCATCGGAAAAAAATGCCGATATAATAGTAGCGGCATTTTCAGCCTTTTATACCCACGAAAACAATGAAAATGCAGATGCTATTTTTACAAAAATCATAAACTATTGCGAAACAGATATTACAATAGTAGATTTTATTAACGTAAAAGATAAAACAGGTTCTATCATTCCAACCTCAAGCAAGGAAAAATTAAGAGTATACGTAGCCGCAACCGTTACGGGCGGAGATTTGTACGCTTTAGAGTGAGCTAAAAGGAGATTCACATGAAAAACAAGAAAATAAAATTAGCGGTAATTATAGGTGTGGTGGTTGTAACCGCCGTTGCCGTTACCGCCAGTCTTTTAACAGTTCTTTCGAACGTTTTAAAGCCTGCTGATTTTAATTACGTAGAAATTCAGTCGGGCGAAAATACAGGCTATTACCGTTATTGCTACGGTGAGCTTAATCAAAATGAAAGAAATATATATAACGTAGTAATGCAAAGCATTTATAATATGCCGGAAAAAATAGAAGTACCGCCGCTTGAGGACGGTGACCTTTTAAATATTTTTCAGGCTATCTCATTAGATAATCCCGATTTATTCTGCTTGGGGCTTAAGGTTACCTTACAGCGCGAGGGTCAAAAGGTTTATTTTGTGCCTGAGTATACCATGACCTATGAAGAATACTCAATGAAGCTTGCTAATGCTAAAAATATAGCAATGACAGTTGCACAGCAGGCACAGGCGTACCCTACACAGTATGAGCAGGAGCTTTTTGTTCACGATTACATTATAAATCATTGTAGCTATAACAGTGAGGTTGCAAATCCCAACATAAATAATATGTATGGCTGCCTTGTAGAGGGCTATGCCTCCTGCGAGGGTTATTCACGAGCTTTTCAGTATATTTTAAGCCAATTGAATATCGACAACAGAATTGTAACCGGCGAAGCAACTGAGGACGGTCTTACCTACGTAGGTCATATGTGGAATTTTGTTGTTATAGACGGTAAAGGCTATTTTACAGACGTAACCTGGGATGACCCCAAGGGCGCAAACAACGTTTTAAAGCACGAGTATTTTAACATAACAACAGCGCAAATACTCACAAGCCACGCAAACATTAAGCAATCAATTCCGCTTTGTACAGATACTGAAAGCAACTATTTCAAAAAAGAGGGCGCCTTCCTTGCAAAAACAACAACCGAGGCACTCAAGGATTCACTCGAAACAATTATTTTAAAAGCAAAATTCCGCGGCTACAACTCAGCGGAAATTATGTTTGATTCTCCGGAAACACTTTCCTGGGCAATAGACGAGTTTTTGAACAAGGGCGTAGTTTACAGAAGTTATCAGATAACAGGCGTTTTACCAAGCGGTGAAAGTGCTCAGGTTTATTACAGTATGAACGAAGAACTTTACACAATCAGTCTCTATTTTGGTCAATAATTTTTACATTATATATAAATGGTATAGAAAGAAGTAGTTTTATGGATAAGGAAAAAATAGAAAGAGCCATAAGAGATATTTTAGAGGCAATAGGTGAGGATCCGGACCGGGAGGGCTTAAAGGAGACTCCAAAAAGAGTTGCTAATATGTACGAGGAAATTTTCAGCGGTATACAGGAAAACCCTGAAAAGCATTTAAAAATTTTCAACGAGCCCGGTAATGACGAGCTTGTTATTGTAAGAGATATTCCGCTTTACTCAATGTGCGAGCATCATCTTTTGCCGTTTGTAGGTAAGGCTCATATTGCATATATTCCTAATAACGGTAAAATTATCGGCATTTCAAAGCTTGCAAGAATTGTGAATACTTATGCAAGACGCTTGCAGGTGCAGGAAAGACTTACTGCAGAAATAGCAGACTTTTTGTATAATCAATTAAACGCAAAAAGTGTCGCAGTAATAGTTGAGGCAGAGCATCTTTGCATGACAATGCGCGGTGTCCGTGCAGCAGGTGCAAAAACAGAAACCTCTGCATTAAGAGGCTATGTCAGAAGCGACGCTAAAACACGTGCGGAAATTATGTCGCTTCTCAATGGTGGAAGATAATGTTTTCTATATATAATAGTATAGTTTCCAAAAAACGCCCGCTTGTAATGGGTATATTGAACGTAACACCAAATTCTTTTTTTGATTCCGGCAAAAGCTTTTCTGTTGATGGTGCTATAAAGCGTGCAAAGCAAATAGAAGCAGAAGGTGCCGATATTTTAGATATAGGCGGATGCTCTACCGCGCCGGGTAATGCAGTTGTTTCTCTTGAAGAGGAGTTGGAGCGTCTTAAGAACGTTCTGCCCTCTGTTATGGAGAGTGTGAAAATACCGGTTTCTGTAGATACATTCCGTTTTGAGGTTGCTCGTTTTGCCTTGGAGCAGGGGGTAGTAATCATTAATGATGAAAGCGGATGCTTTTCAAATGATATGGCATTACTTGTAAAGCAATACGGCGCAAGCTGGATTTTTATGCACACGGGTAACAAAAGCTCCTCGCAGGTTACCGAGTATAATAACGGCGTTGTTGCCGCCGTTTTAGAGTTTTTTAATTCTATGAAGCTACAGGCACTTAATTTTGGTGTGAATGAAAATCAATTATGCTTTGATTACGGCATTGGCTTTGGCAAAACACGGGAGGATGATTTAACTCTTTTAAAAAGCACAAATGAATTTTCTGAGTTCAAGCCGCTTCTTGTAGGGGTTTCTAATAAAAGAGTTATCGGACAAGCTGTAAACAAAGACGTAAACGAAAGATTATACGGTACAATCTCAGCACAGAGCATTGCTGCATTTTTAGGTGCAGATGTTATAAGAACACACAATGTCGAGGCGTGTTGCGACGCCCTGGCTGTTTGTGAATGCATTAAGAAGGGTGGTTTTTAGGCTGGATAAAATCTACATCAAGGACCTTGAGCTGAAGGGGTACCACGGCGTTGCAGATTTTGAAAAGGAAAACGGGCAGATGTTTGTAATGGATATTACGGCAGAGCTTGATTTGACAAATGCGCGTCTGAGTGATGCCCTTAATGACACTGTGAATTACGCAGAAATGATAGATACCGTAAAATCAGTGTTTTTAAGTGAAAAGAACGACTTGATTGAGCACGCGGCAGAGAGGGTAGCGGCAGCGCTTCTTGAAGGCTACGAAAAAATTGAGTCAGTTACGGTTTTGCTTAAAAAACCTCAGGCGCCAATAAATGCCATCTTTAACTACGTAGGGGTAGAAATAACAAAAACAAGGGGATAATAAAAATGAGAAAAGCATTAATCGGTATCGGGAGTAATATCGGAAACAGAAAGGCATATATTGATATGTCGGTTGAAATGCTTAACCACATTCCATCCGTAAAGGTGTTAAGAAGAGCTTCGATTTACGAAACGTCACCGTGGGGGTACGCAAATCAGGAAAATTTTTATAACACGGTTATTGAGGTTGAAACAGCACTTTCACCAAACACTCTTTTGGGCGTGTGCCTTGGTATTGAAGCAGGAATCGGCAGAATCCGTGAAATTAAAAACGGACCGAGAGTAATAGATTTAGACTTGCTTCTTTACGAGGGTAGCGAAAGCACAACGGCAGAGCTTACCTTGCCGCACCCAAGAATGTTTGAGCGTGACTTTGTTTTAATTCCTTTAAAGGAGCTTTATCCGGATATGAAGGTGTATAGCTATAATCTCGAGCATTATTACGAGTATTTACTCGAAGAAAGCAATGTAACAAAGCTTTAATAAGTGTGTTATACCGGATAAAAATACTGAAAACCCTTGTACCTACAAGGGTTTTCTTTTTTCGACTTCTACCGACACACCCGGCAGCGTTGAGCAATGAAATAAAAAATTTAAAAAAACTTGAAAAAAAGTGTTGACAAACTGGAATGAATTTGATATGATATGCAAGCACTCAAGAGAGCGGGAGCTCGCGAGGGTGCAAACGAACCTTGAAAATTAAACAACGATTAAAGAAAAACCCTTGAGATTTTTTTGAGCACAACAGTGCAGAAATCCGGACTTCGAAAGAAGTTAAAGGAAAAAGACAGATACGCAAGTGTATCGAATGAGCGATTAAGCTTTAGAAGATTGAAACACTCGAAAGAGTGATTTAATACAATTTTTTAGAGAGTTTGATCCTGGCTCAGGACGAACGCTGGCGGCGTGCCTAACACATGCAAGTCGAACGGAGACGTTACGAACGAGAATTTCGGTTCAAGTTTGTAATGTTCTTAGTGGCGGACGGGTGAGTAACGCGTGAGCAATCTGCCTTTCAGAGGGGGATAACACTCTGAAAAGAGTGCTAATACCGCATAACGTGTTTTTGTGGCATCACAGGAACACCAAAGGAGCAATCCGCTGAAAGATGAGCTCGCGTCCAATTAGGTAGTTGGTGAGGTAATGGCTCACCAAGCCGACGATTGGTAGCCGGACTGAGAGGTTGAACGGCCACATTGGGACTGAGACACGGCCCAGACTCCTACGGGAGGCAGCAGTGGGGAATATTGCACAATGGGCGAAAGCCTGATGCAGCAACGCCGCGTGAGGGAAGACGGCCTTCGGGTTGTAAACCTCTGTCCTCAGTGACGAAACAAATGACGGTAGCTGAGGAGGAAGCCACGGCTAACTACGTGCCAGCAGCCGCGGTAATACGTAGGTGGCAAGCGTTGTCCGGATTTACTGGGTGTAAAGGGAGCGCAGGCGGGAGAGCAAGTCAGCTGTGAAAACTATGGGCTTAACCCATAGACTGCAGTTGAAACTGTTCTTCTTGAGTGGAGTAGAGGTAAGCGGAATTCCGAGTGTAGCGGTGAAATGCGTAGAGATTCGGAGGAACACCAGTGGCGAAGGCGGCTTACTGGGCTCTAACTGACGCTGAGGCTCGAAAGTGTGGGGAGCAAACAGGATTAGATACCCTGGTAGTCCACACTGTAAACGATGATTGCTAGGTGTGGGGGGTCTGACCCCTTCCGTGCCGCAGTTAACGCAATAAGCAATCCACCTGGGGAGTACGACCGCAAGGTTGAAACTCAAAGGAATTGACGGGGGCCCGCACAAGCAGTGGATTATGTGGTTTAATTCGAAGCAACGCGAAGAACCTTACCAGGTCTTGACATCC
>JAZSQK010000031.1:0-7926 GCA_045537915.1 Acutalibacteraceae bacterium | reverse complement strand
TCTGCTTTTCTGGAACGCCATTTTGCTTCCGTTTCCTGAATGTGTGCGGAATCACGCAACATAATGTCACATAAATCGCAGGTTACATCGGTTGCATAGATTTTTCCTTTAAAGCCATCCTTATATAACTTTGGCAACATGCCGGAATGGTCAATATGTGCGTGTGTCAAGAAAACGGAATCAATTTGATTTGCGGCAATCGGCAAGCTGATATTTTGGAAAATATCCTTACCTTGCTCCATTCCGCAATCAACCAAAAAGTATCTATTGTTGATTTCCAAAAGAGTACAACTTCCTGTAACTTCGTGAGTCGCTCCAATAAATTGTATTCTCAATTGCTACACCTCCAATGCTTCTGATTATATTATACAATATAATTCAAGAATTACAACTCAAAAAAAATACACTTTACACTGTTCTAAAATATTGTCATTAAAACTATTGACGAAAAACGATAAATATGTTAAAATATTTAAAATTGAATAATTATTTTAACATTAATGGATCTAGCTGTCTGCAGAGGGAGCTGGATCCGTTTTGTTTTTTAGCAGTAAATTTAACTAAATACAAAAAGGAGATAGAATCATGGAAGTTCAACTTCAGGAGCTTATTGATCAGATCAAGAAGGACGGTGCGGAGGCTGCTGAGGCGGAAGCCAAGGCTATAGTCGAAGCGGCAAAGTCAGATGCCGAAAAGATTATTGCTGATGCACAGGCACAGGCAGATAAAATCTTGAGCCTTGCAAGAACTGAAACCCAGCGAATGACGAAATCAAGTGAGGATGCGATTCGTCAGGCGGGTCGCAATCTGCTGATTTCTTTCAGAGAAAGTGTAACAAGAGAGCTTAAAGCTATCGTTGGCGAAAACGTTACTGCCGTATATTCATCGGATGCATTCGCAGGGCTGATTATCAGCATTATTGAAAGCTGGGCAAATAAGCCTGATGCAGAAGATATCGCAGTGATTTTGAATACTAAAGACCTTAATAAGTTGGAAGAAACCTTGCTGGCAGTTCTTAAAGAAAAAATGTTAAAAGGTATCACTTTGAAGGCGAATGATAATTTTGACGGTGGTTTCCGCATTGCTGTAAATAACGGTAGCGCATATTACGATTACTCGGCAGAGGCGGTTGTGGATATGCTTTCAAATTATCTTAGCCCTAAGGTTACCGAGCTTTTGAAAGAGGCGAAGTAATAACTATGGCTGAATATTATTTAATATCGCAGTTGCCGTCTTTGGATGGGATAAGTGAAAATACTCCCCTTCCGATTACCGAAGAACGATTTGCAGAGCTTTGCAACCGTTTTTTAGGAAAAAGGGCGCAGGAAATGCTGAGTAAGCTTACCCTATCACCTCCCAAAAACAGCGAGAACTCCGGCTCTGCATTGATTGATGCCTGGAACGAAAGCGAGCGAAACCTTCGGTTCGCTCTTGGCAAAGTTCGGGCAGAGAAAATGAAGAAGCCATTCGATACAGAGAATAGAATTTTTCCAGTGGAGTATATCAAGGCAGCGAGTGCAGCAATAGAAATCGAAAATCCAATGGAAGCAGAAAAATATCTAAACAGTTACCGCTTGGAAATCTTAGAAACGTTAAGACCTATGGATAGTTTTTCTGAGGATTATATTTTCTATTACGGACTAAAATTAAAATTGCTTCTTCGCATAAGGCAGTTTGACACAAACAGCGGAGAAAAAGCATACAAAAATATATACGACTCCATTTTAAATGGAGATAGGTTGGAGGCAAAACAATGACCGAAAATAAAGGAAAGGTAGTAAGCATAAACGGAAACTTGGTGTCGGTAGAGTTTGACGGCAACGTTTCTATGAACGAAATATGCTATGTTTTTGTGGGCGATACCTCCCTTAAAAGCGAGGTTATCCGTATAAAAGGCAACATTGCTCAAGTACAGGTTTATGAAATGACCGATGGTATTCAGTGTGGGGATACGGTTGAATTTACGGGAGATATGCTCTCAGCAGATCTTGGCCCCGGATTGCTCGGTCAGATATATGACGGACTGCAAAATCCACTTCCTGTTTTAGCTCCGCAGGCAGGCTGGTTTTTGGAAAGAGGGATTTACGCAGACGGACTTAATACCCAAAAGAAATGGGAGTTTACACCGACTGCGAAGGTTGGCAACATTGTTCGTGCGGGCGAATACATCGGAACCGTGCCCGAAGGCCCGTTTACACATAAAATTTTTGTTCCCTTTTATCTTCTTGGAAACTATACGGTAAAATCCATTGCTGAAAATGGCGAATATACCGTTAAGGAAACGATTGCAGTTTTAACCGATGAGCGTGGTCGTGAAATACCCGTATCTATGTCGTTTAAGTGGCCTGTTAAACGTGCGGTAAAATGTTATAGTGAGAGATTGGCACCTGCCGAAACAATGGAAACCAAGGTGCGACTTATCGACTCTTTCTTCCCTGTAGCAAAAGGTGGAACCTATTGCACTCCCGGACCGTTCGGCGCAGGTAAAACGGTACTACAGCATACCACATCAAAATATGCGGATGTAGATATCGTTATTATAGCCGCCTGCGGAGAACGTGCAGGCGAAGTTGTTGAAACACTTACAGAGTTCCCCGAACTGACCGACCCTAAAACTGGTCGTTCACTTATGGAGAGAACCATTATTATATGTAATACTTCCTCTATGCCCGTTGCCTCCCGTGAAGCTTCGGTTTATACTGCGGTAACTCTTGCTGAGTACTATCGCCAAATGGGACTTGATGTTCTTATGTTGGCAGACTCAACATCTCGCTGGGCACAGGCGATGCGTGAAATGTCGGGCAGACTTGAAGAAATTCCCGGTGAAGAGGCTTTCCCTGCATACTTGGAATCCTATATTGCGGCATTTTACGAAAGAGCAGGTTGTGTTCGTCTCCCCGATGGCAGTACCGGTTCCGTTACCATTGGCGGCACTGTATCCCCTGCAGGCGGCAACTTTGAGGAACCCGTAACACAGGCGACTTTAAAGGTTGTAGGTGCATTCCACGGTCTTTCCCGTGAACGTTCGGATGCAAGAAAATATCCTGCCATTGATCCGCTTATCTCTTGGTCAAAATATAACAGCGTTATTGACGGTGAAAAATTGGAATTTTGTAAAGACATTCTTCATCACGGTGACGAGATCGGCTCAATGATGAAGGTTGTCGGTGAAGAAGGTACTACTCTTTCTGATTACATTACCTATTTAAAATCTGAAATGCTCGATGCTGTTTATCTGCAGCAGAACTCCTTTGATTTGGTTGAGGCAAACTGCGGGAAACAGCGTCAACGCTATGTTACCGATAAACTCGTGCATATTTTAGGTAGTAATTATGCTCTTCAAAATAAAGATGATGCGCGAGGCTTCTTTAACCGTATGCGCCAGAAATTCATCGACTGGAATTACACCGAGTTTGAGAGCGAATCGTTTAAAAAAGCAGAAGCTGAGATCGATGAATTGTATCGCAAGGGTGACGGCAAATTAGCCGCACCTGCCGAAAAATTATTAAAGGACGGTGAATGAGAGTGAATAAAGTATATAATCGAATAGAATCCATTACCGGTAATGTTATCACTGTCCGAGCAAATGATGTTAAGTATAAGGAATTGGCACAGATCAACACACGCTTCGGTAAGTCCTTGGCTCAGGTTAATAAAATCGAGGGAGATATTGTTTCTCTGCAGGTTTTTGCCGGCGGTCAGGGCGTTTCTACAGGAGATGAGGTGCGTTTTCTCGGTCACGAAATGCGAGTGTCTTTCAGTGAAGATTTATTGGGTCGTATATTCAATGGCTCTGGTGAGCCGAGAGATAAAGGCCCTGCACTTAACGATAATATGAAATCTATCGGCGGTCCCTCTGTTAATCCCACGAAACGTATTCTTGCCAACCGAATGATGAGAACCAATATTCCTATGATTGATATGTTCAACACCTTGGTTGTTTCTCAGAAACTGCCCATTTTTTCCATTTCGGGTGAGCCGTACAATCAACTTCTTGCCCGAATTGCAATGCAAGCAGAAGCCGATGTAATCGTTCTTGGCGGTATGGGTCTTAAATATGATGATTTTCTATATTTTAAGGATGCGCTTTCCAAGGGCGGAGCTCTCAGCAAAACCGTTATGTTTATTCATACTGCTTCCGATCCTACCGTTGAATGTATGATGATTCCCGATATGGTGTTGGCGGTAGCAGAGCAATTTGCACTTCAGAATAAAGACGTATTGGTGCTCCTTACCGATATGACCAACTTTGCTGATGCCATGAAGGAAATTGCCATTACGCAGGAACAGGTTCCTTCCAACCGTGGATATCCCGGTGACCTGTATTCTCAGCTTGCATCCCGTTACGAAAAGGCGGTTGACTTTGCTGATTCAGGGTCAGTTACCGTCTTGGCGGTTACTACAATGCCCGGCGATGACGTTACTCATCCCGTCCCCGACAATACTGGATACATTACCGAAGGTCAGTATTACCTTAAAGGCGGTCGCATAGAGCCGTTCGGTTCTCTTTCCAGACTAAAACAGAACGTAAACGGTAAAACACGAAAAGACCATCGAGCGCTTATGGATGCGATGATCCGTTTATATTCTTCATATAAGGAAACGCTCGAAAAGAAAAATATGGGCTTTTCAATGAGCCGTTGGGATGAAAAATTGCTCAAATACGGTGAACTTTTTGAAAGCAAACTAATGTCGTTGTCCGTTAATCTTCCACTTGAAGATGCACTTGATTTAGGATGGGAGATTTTGGCGGATTGCTTCGAAAAGCAAGAAACCGGAATTAAATCAGACCTTACTGATGAATTTTGGCCTAAGGGTTAAGGAGGTCTGTTGTTTTGGCAAAAATCAAACTAACTAAAAACGAGTTGAAGGTACAAAAGGACGCACTTAAAATGTACCGCAGATATTTGCCTACTCTGACACTGAAAAAGCAACAACTCCAATCGGAGATCCGCACAATTGAAACCAAGGCGAAAGCTGTGAGAAAAGAAAGAGAAGACCTTGAATTTAGGTTTAGGGAATGGATTGCAGTATTCAGTGAAATGGATGCATTTCCAAAGGGAATTATAACTGTCAGCAATATTCGTAAAGGAAAGGGAAATATTGCGGGCGTTGATATTCCTACGTTTGAGGGCGCGGATTTCTCACGAGGAGATTATGACTTTTATGAAACACCTCTTTGGGTGGATATTGCCGCAAACCATATGGAGAAGGCAATGTCCCTTGATTTAGAGGCGGAAGTGTTAGATGAACAGGTCAGATTATTAGAGATTGAATTGCTTGCAACCTCTCAAAGAGTCAACCTGTTTGAAAAGGTTAAAATCCCCGAAACCGAGGAAAATATCAAAAAAATATCAATTTATATGGCAGACCAACAGGTTAGTGCCGTAGTGCGTTCAAAAATATCAAAACGCAAGATAGCCCTTCGTAATGCTGTGGCTTCCGAAAAGGAGGTTTATTCATTATGATAGTGCCTATGAAAAAAGTATCTCTTATTATCAGAGAAAATAAAAAGGACGAAACACTGAAAAAACTTCGCAAATTAGGAATTGTCCACATTGAAATAGCCGAAGGTTCAGGTGAACGACTCGCCTCGCTCCGAGAACAAATTGCTTTGCTTGAAAGTGTGATCTTTACGATTGGCAAGAAGAAAAATGTAGAGCCAAAAGATGTGGACGCAGCAGAAGCCTTGTCCGTTGCAACGAGAATTCAAGCTCTCGATGCGGAGAAAAAACAGTGCGGGGCAGAGCGAATTGCGCTCAGCTCCGAGCTTGACCGCTTGAAAAGCTGGGGGGACTTTGATCCGACAAGTATAAGCGATTTGGAAGCAAAAGGTTATGATATATCCTTTTACGAGATGCCTAAAGCTGAATATGAACTGCTTGACGAAAGTATTAAAACCGTTCGAATTGATGTAACAAAATCGACTGTCAGATTTATGCTGCTCAAATCCAATAAGGAAGAAGTTGATGAAGCTGTTACAGCACTGAACACATACCGTTTGGCATTACCACAGCTTTCTACAGGCGAGATGAAGAAACGGCTTTCAAAACTTAGCACTCGTATAGACGAAATCGACGAAACGATCGCCTCCAATGCTTGTTATGTTGAGAGCATTAAGAGAGCCGTTGGGGCTACCGAAAAGGAAATTGAATTTGAAACCTGCGCTACAGGCATAGCAGATGAAAATTTATCACCCGAAAGCGAGTCGCCATTTTCCGTTTCATATTTCACGGGCTATATTGAAGCTGAAAACCTTGATAGGCTCAAGCAAACCGCCCAAAGCAATTCTTGGGGACTTCTCGTGGAAGAGCCTTCGGTTGAGGATAACGTTCCCACCAAACTTAAAAACAACAAGTTTGTAAGTCTTATTTATCCTCTGACCGACTTTTTGGGCACCGTTCCCGGTTATTTTGAGTATGACATTTCGGGTTGGTTTTTGGCGTTTATACTCATATTCTTTGGAATTATTTTCGGCGACGGAGGATACGGATTATTCATCTGTGCTGTTGCGGCAATCCCGATTATAAAATCGCTTATCACCAAAAAGCAGATTTCGCCCATGTTTTTACTTGTGGGACTGTTCGGTCTATCAACTGTTTTGTGGGGAACGCTTACTTGCACTTGGTTCGGACTCTCTCCAGAGCAGTTACCCGAGTGGTTAAAGAGCTTATCCATACCGGTAATTTCAAACGTGTATGCCGATAAGATATGGTATCCGTTCTGGACTAATGGCGCAGCAGGGCTGACTACGGCTCAAAATCTGCAGATACTCTGTTTCTCATTGGCGCTGATACAGCTTACAGTTGCACATATAAAAGGTGCTTTGAGAAATAAAGGCTCCATCAAAATGCTGGGTGATATCGGTTCGATATTACAGCTTTTAGGTATCTACTATTTGGTGCTGAGTCTGGTTGTAAATGCCGAGGTGTTCAGCTTTGGGCTGGTTATCGGAGGTATTCCCATAGGAACAGTGGCTATTGCACTGATAGGAATAGGCTTTGTCCTGAGCTTCGTATTCTCAAATTATGAAGGAAGCATTATTAAATCCATACTTTCAAGTCTTACCAACATTGTATCGGTTTTGCTTGGTGTGGTAAATGTGTTTTCGGATATCGTTTCCTATATACGACTTTGGGCTGTCGGCCTTGCAGGTGCCGCAATCTCTGCTACCGTTAATGAGCTCGCAGGGCCGTTACTTGGCAATTTTATGTTTATGATACTTGCCATCATTCTGTTGGTGTTTGGACACGGACTGAATATGATTTTAAATATTCTGTCTGTTATCGTTCACGGAATCAGACTTAACACCTTAGAGTTCTCCTCGCATTTAGACATGTCGTGGAGTGGGCATAAATTTAAACCATTTAAAGAACAAATTGATTAAAGGAGAATCATTATGAATTTAGGATTATTAGGAACAGCATTGGCAATGGGTATTGCTGCAATCGGCTCGGCAATCGGCATCGGTATTGCGGGTCAGGCTTCAATTGGTGCTTGGGAAAAGTGTTATATGAGCAATAAGGCAGCACCCTTTATTCTTACTGTTTTCGCAGGTGCGCCTCTTACACAGACTATTTACGGATTCCTTTTGATGCAACAGATGAAGGGTTCTTCTGCCGATCCTGCCTTTTTGCTCGGTCTTGGAATCGCATCCGGTGTCGCCATGGCTTTCTCGGCTGTTTTTCAGGGTAAAGCCGGTGCGGCAGGTGCAGATGCTTTAGCTGAAACAGGAAAAGGCTTTTCACAGTACATCACTGTTGTCGGTCTTTGCGAAACCGTTGCGTTGTTCGCACTCGTTTTCAGCATGGTAGCGTTAGGATAATATGAAAAAACAACGGCTTCGGGTATCCACAACACATATTATATTGTTGAGCTTTTTAATTGCAATATTAATTGGTGCAGTGTTGCTTTCGCTTCCCATAA
>JAZSQK010000057.1:0-2151 GCA_045537915.1 Acutalibacteraceae bacterium | reverse complement strand
CCCAATACACACCGACTCACCAAGCAGCTTTGGCAAAATATTCTCGGAGAGTCATATTTTATACCTCTACGACAATAGGTCAATTGAGTTGTAATTCCGCACACGCACGGTCGAGGCGATATAGTGCCCCAACCGTGCGGTTTGCTGACATTCATTCACAACTCATCACGGAACTAATTCACTCGTTTACATCGTCATAACCTTTTTGATAGTCACCGTGATATCGAAATTATTCATTCGCAGGATATCTGGAAGTGAATATGGATGGTATGCGTTGAGGCTATGGATGGCGAAGCAGATGTTGATGTACTTGAACTTATCCGCCTGTGGTTGCCAATCCTCGTAGGCAGTCTCCCATTTACCATCGTCAAAGTTGTTAACAAGGTCTGACGCTCTTACGTAATCGGCGCATTTGATGGGGAGATATCCCTGATCAAACAGCATATCGATAACCTGGTGAATCTTGGCAAAATCAGAGCCAAAAAACTCGTCGTTCTCCATCTGTAGAATGGCACCGGCAGCATTGGGATTGTAGTTGAGGCGCCCCTCAACCTCGAAGTTGCCATCAACGAAAATTTTTGACGCATCCTCATTTACAATTGCCACACGCTCGTGCATTTGGCGTGTGATAGCTTTTAGCTGGTCGTTAAGTTTATCCATACGCATAACCTCATTGGGTGTCGCATGGAACAACGCATCCAAGGCATCCTTGCGCTCCTCAATAAGTTTTACAAGATACGCGCCCTTATCATCGGATACGCAGCAAGCTGCACCATCGTCTGTGAGGCCAAGAATTTCGCTCTCAATTTTCTCTACCTTCTCTTTAAGGAATTCCTTTGTCTCATAAAATAGTTTTTTCATACCTTTTGTTTTTGTGGCTGGTGTTATGCCCAACCGAGTTTATAATCGATTATCACTTTAAGAGTAGATGGTGTTTTGAGAAAAGGTTTGAAAGGGCCGGGGAAGGAGGATCCTGAGAATTTGCCGATATGAGCAAAAGATGTGTCATTTTGAGCAAATTGCTTGTACATCGATTTGCTGAAATGTACAATGAGTATAAGAATATAGTATAAGACAGTAATACATACACTAATACTTTTTTCTTTGAAGCAAAGAAAAAAGATATTCAAAAAAGAAACAAAAGGATTGGGGGCATCCGCCTGCGGCGTCTGATCTGTTTTTAGAAAACAAAGAGATGCTGGGATAAGATGGGATTAAAGGGAAGAACATATATAGGAGGCCTATTTCCTCAGTATATCAAAAAACAAAAATATATCCTTCTATATATACCACCACATCATCACACAACCAACCGAATTCCATCTCGCCGACCGCACGCCTCCGCCTCGCTTGGCGATTACTACACACCGTACTGATTTGAATAATTTGTTTGTAACTTTTTTCTGTCTTGTAAACTCTTTGATATAAAACGCTCTAAACTGCACAAAAAAATCACTCTTCCGAAATGTCATTTATTCTCTGTTTGCTTTTGCATAGTCGCTTGAGTATTAAAAGATTAACCTTCGTACAAGCCTATAACATTGACCATAAGTTCGATAACAATATTTGCTAATTGATACAAGTTGGCTCGGTGTGATAACTTTTCTCTATCCACTTTTTGAGACCGAATTTATGAACAGCGGGAACGACAACCTTAATATACGATTTTGGCTGGTGGTTCGCAATCTAACAATATCTCGCACAATACATTGTATCATATTGATTATATGTTAATTACAATATTTACAATATAGAGAAGTAAACATTGCGTGTACTCGTTTTGTACAAAGATTTCCGCGTTATTCTCGCCCATAAATCGCACAAAAAATTCCCCAAAATCTCAGACTCAAAAATCATAACCTTTTATACAAATACAACCCCGCTTTTAGCGGACATTGCAAAGAAATTACTATCTTTGCGACCCTTTATCAAAAAAAAATTACAGCTATGCGAGAGATAAATCCCCAAGAGACAACACGTGCATACGCCTTTGAGATGTGGATGCAGGCACCCAATCCGATGGTTACATTTTTTAAGACACTCGATGTGTCACGCCTTTTGAAAATCAGCTGCAAGAGTGGGCTGAAATTCAACATGCTGATGTGTTATTGTATCGGTCGTGCCGCCTCGCAAGTCAAGGAGTTTTATCTG
>JAZSQK010000058.1:0-10823 GCA_045537915.1 Acutalibacteraceae bacterium | reverse complement strand
CCTGCACAGCCTTGCGACCATTAGAACCTGAATCTAACGCGTCTGCCAATTCCGCCATACCCGCATATATGACTTAAATTCTTTCGAAAATCTTAGAACCGAAACGGTTTGTTAGAAATCCGTTAGAAATAAGTGTTTTTTTGAGATTTTTGAACAAACAGGAATCAAGGTCAAAAATCGTGAAACCCCTTGATTTTATGCGGTTCTTTGGAGAAAACAGCAGAGGTCTTAAAGAGCCTTCCGCGCGTTAGTACCTGAATCTAGCGCGTCTGCCAATTCCGCCATATCCGCATATTAAATATCGCAAAAGTTATTATACATTTTGAAAGCTGTTTTGTCAAGGAAAAAAGACCTGTATATTAAGACAAAAACTGCAAACAATGTAAATGGTGATTTAATGGATATTCTGGTAAACTGTATTAAGGCCTTTGTTATCGGCGGAGGCATCTGTCTTGTCGGACAGATACTGATTGACTATACAAAACTAACACCTGCAAGAATACTTGTGAGCTTTGTTGTTGCAGGGGTAGTTCTTTCGTCGTTGGGGCTTTACAAACCTCTTGTTGATTTTGCGGGGGCGGGGGCAACCGTTCCTCTGACAGGCTTCGGTCATTCACTTGCACAGGGGGTAAAAAAGGCGGTAGACGAGTTTGGCTTTATGGGAATATTTATGGGTGGACTGACTGCAACCTCGGCGGGAATATGCGCCGCCGTCGTTTTCGGATATATAATGTCCCTCATCTTCAAACCTCACGACAGAAATTAGAAAAAGACTGACGAGCTTGTCAGTCTTTTTACATATAAGCCAATTTATTTTCCAAGCATAGCGAGGATTTCCTCTTTTGAGCGGAAGCCGACCGCAATATTTTCCAACGTACCTTCCTTTATAACGGCAAGGGTAGGGATGCTTGAAACTGAGAAAAGTTGAGCCAAGCGGAGCTCGTTGTCGACGTCAACCTTGCCGACCTTGATATCGGGATTTTCCTCGGCAATTTCGTCGACGATGGGCGAAACCATTTTACAGGGGCCGCACCAGACGGCAAAAAAGTCAAGAAGCACAGGCTTGTCCGAGTTTTTTACCTCGTTTTCAAAATTCTCGCTTGTTATATTGATTACAGACATAATAGCACCTCAATCTTTAGATTTATAATAGAGCATACAGTGGCAGTAGCCCTCATAATCGGGGTCGGCTATCTGCTGTCGGAATTCCTTGCAGATGCATTTATTATCCTCGGTTTTTTCAAGTCTGCAGGGACAGTATCCGCCCTTTGCCTTGAGCCCCTCTTTGATATGCTTTACAACTTCCTTGTTTTCATTAAGCCTTACAGCCACAGAATCACTCCCTTAATGTTTTTCAAATACATTTTAACATACCGATAAAAATATTTCAATCACAACCTACACACAACATATAATGTATGGATTGGAGTGTGAAATATGCAAAAAAGATTCAGGGCCTCGGCGACTATCCGGGGCAGCGACAAATATCCTCACATAAGGGGGAGGATTCGGTTCTTTACAACCAATGATGGTGTATTGGTAAAGGCGCAGATTTTCGGACTCCCAAGAGGTGAGGGAAACTGCAACAGCCCTGTTTTAGCCTTTCATATTCACGGCGGCAAAAGCTGTACGGGAAATGAAAGCGACCCGTTTTCTGATACAGGCGGACACTACAACCCGAACAACTGTAAACACCCTTTTCATGCGGGAGATATGCCTCCGTTTTTTACGGCAAAGGGAAGGGCGGTTATGAGCTTTTTGACCGACAGGTTTACGGTAGATGAAATTATAGAAAAAACGGTTATAATTCACGCCATGCCTGATGACTTTATGACACAACCATCGGGGAATGCGGGAGAGAAGATAGCCTGCGGAGTGATAGAATAACGACCGCCCTGACAGGCGGTCGTTTAAATTATTTATTGTCTTATGTCTTTGACCTTCTCGCCGAGGAAATAAACCTCTTTTACAGAGAAATCTTCATCAACAAAGATGATGTTTGCATCCTTACCTGCATCAATAGAGCCGAGAGTATCGTAAAGGCCGAGAGCCTTCGCCGAGTTTGTCGAGCCGCACTTGAAAGCAACTCTAATATCACAACCGGTTGATTTCTTAAAGTTTTTGACGCTCATTGCGGTGGTAAGACTGCTTCCCGAAAGCTGTCCTTTCATATTAAAATTGAGGTCTTCGGCGCTTCTTGGATCCTCGGGCGGATAATCCGAGCGGTTAAGTACGGCGGCTCTGCCGGTACAGTCGGAAAGAACAATTACATGGTCCTCTCCTGCGCAACGGAGTGTCATACGTTGTGAAACCTCGGTTACGTGAATGGCCCTCGAGTCACAGATAAGCTCATAATAAAGATCGGGGATAGAGAGAACTATATCAGAAACGCAGTTCTGAGGATCACCGGTTCTGTTTGCAGCGGCAGCGCCGAGCGAATTACCCATAGCGTCAAACAGATGGGTTACAATCTTTGCACCCTTTTTAACAGCACGGAAGATGTTCTCAGCGTCGGAAGAGGTGTGGCCTATATCGGCAATAACCCCGTACTTAATCAGATAATCTTCAACTCTTTGTGCCCAGGGCATCTCGGGAGCATAAGTGCAATGAAGGACATGTCCCTTGGCAGCCTCAAAAATCATTTCACAGGCCTCGTCAGAATATTCCCATGCAAGATGAGAGTTTGCGCCCTTTGAGGCGTTGATGAAGGGACCTTCAAAGTGAATTCCCGCAACGGTTGAATTTCTGTCCTCTGCCAGTTCTACGCACTGGTTTACTATTTTTAAAAAGTCCTCCTTTGTGCAGGAGTAGGCTGTCGAGGGGGTAATGGTGGTCGTTCCGTGCTTTAGGTGGAGCTCGGCAACCTTTTTTGTATCATTGATAACGTCAATACGGTCGCCGCAGGAGCTGTAGCCGTGAAGGTGCTGGTCGAAAAGACCGGGGCCGACATAAAGTCCCTTCGCATCAATGATTTCAGAAGATTCGGGAACGCATACGTTCTCGCCGCTTGCGATTATCCTTCCGTTTTCCATAAGAATAACGCCGTCACATATTCTGTCGGGAAAAACTAATTTACCGTTTACTATTGCTTTCATAATAAGGTTCCTTTCATATAGGAGGGTACTGACATATGTCAGATTATAAATTACACTCTATTTATATTATATAACAGGTTAAAAATCAAGCGTGGATTTGCAAAAAGTCAGTTAGATACAAATTTTTCTTCAAAAAAGTGTACCGAAATAGTCGACAAGAAAATCAAGAAAGGTCTGGTGGAGTCGGGAGCTTATTTTTCTCTCGTTCCAGAAAACATATGTTGAACGGATTTCTTCAGGCACTGTAGGCACAAAGGTTACCGAGTCGTTTTTAAGACCTCGCCAGGAAACCTGGGGACCGAGGGTTACAGCCATTCCCGAAGCAACATATTTTATCATACAGTGCAAATCTCCGCACATCATTGAAATTTTAGGCTCGAAGCCCGACTGCCGACAAAGGTATATGGTGTGATCCCATAGACTGTTACTCTTATCAAGAAGAGCAAATTCCTCTTCTTTAAGATCTTCAAAACGGATTTGTTTCCTTTTAGCTATCGGGTGGGTGGTTGCAACCATAAGCTGCAGCTTTTCGGTAATCAGACATTTTCCGCTAGAGTATTCATCACTCGGCGGGGTGGAAGAGATGCACATATCATAGTCTAAAGATTCGTTTCGGTTAATTGTGTTAAAAACTCTAAAGCTGACATTCGGATATTTCTTTCTGAAGGCAACTATGCAGTCAACCATGGTTTCTCTGTGATGGCGCACAAGCAGGGTCAGCTCTCCCTGTAATAAACCGCTGTCATTGTTTATTTCCTGTACCGCCAAATCAAGCTCTGATATGGAGGCAGACACACTGCGTAGGAATTCCTGTCCCTCCTGAGTCAAAGATAATTTGTTTTTATGACGGTTAAAAAGGGGCTTTCCAAGCTCTTTTTCGAGTCTTGAAATGGTCTGTGACATTGCGGGCTGCGGAATCATATGATATTCGGCGGCACGGGATATGTTAAGCATACGGGCAACGGTCAGAAAGTAACGCAACTGCAAAAGCTCCATTTTTCTCCTCCTTGTGACAAATATACATTGTATAATATATTATATATACAAAATCATATATTTTTCAATAGTTATTTTGATAAGTATAATGATTTTTTAGTAATGAAATTTACGGAGGTAAATCATATGGATATCATATCACTCGTTGTGTTGTGCGTTGCGCTTGCCATAGCCTTTATTTTTAAGGTTAACAGCGGTCTTGTTGCAATAGCATTTTCACTCATACTTGCCTTGTGCACGGGCATACCCAATAAGTTTTTAATTTCATCATTTAACAGTTCTTTGTTTTTAACGCTTTTGGGTGTTATGTTCCTGTTCAGTCTTGCACAGGAGAACAAAACCCTTGAGCTTCTTTCAAAGAAAACCTTTGCGGCTTGCAAGGGTAATACAAAAATTCTGCCGATAGTAATGTTTTTTGTTCCCGCTATTATATCGGCAATCGGTCCCGGACTTATTTCGGTAACCGCACTTATTAGCGGAATTGTTATTTCACTGGCAAAGGAGATGAAAACCCCCGCTATACGCCTGGTGCCCTTCGGCATGCTCGGCGCCTTTGCGGGAGGACTTTCAACCATCACACCCTCGGGAATCGTTGCTGTAAACATAGCCGAAGCCAACGATATTACCGGTGTAGGATCATCTATGCCCTGGAAAATGGCACTGACCTGCCTTATATATGCAGTAGTTCTTTATTTCTTCGTATTCAAATGGCACAGGGTAAAGAGGGACACAAGCTTTACCGAACAGCAGACGGTAGCAGAGCCTATCCCTGCATTTTCTGTACAGCAGATAGCAACCCTTATCGGCATTTTAGTAGTTGCGGTTGTTTCTGCGGTAACCGGAATCAATGTAGGACTTGTTTCCTTTGTCGTTGCAGTTATACTTGTACTTTTCAAGGTTGCAGATGAAGGCACCGCCCTTAAAAAGACCCCTTGGGGTACCCTTGTGCTGATTACAGGTGTTGGAATTCTTATTTCACTTGTAACCGAGCTTGGCGGAATAGATTTGTTATCTACAGGTCTTAGGAGCCTTTCAACCGCAAAAACAGCGGCGCCCATAATGGGAATACTCAGCGGCGTAATGTCTTGGGTTTCTTCGGCATCGGGTGTTGTAATGCCCACCCTTATCCCCACCGTTCCCGATATGGTACAGGCGGTTGCGGGAGTAAATGCTGTAGAGCTTGTTAACTGTATTTCAATCGGCGCTAATATGGCGGCCTTAAGCCCCCTCTCAACCTGCGGCGCACTTATGCTCGCAGCCTACAGCTCGGACGAAAGCGTCACGGTAAAAGAGAGAAACCGCATGTTTGCGCAACTGTTCATACTCTCTGCCTGCGGCGTTGCCCTTACTGGCCTGTTAGCTCTGCTCGGAGTATATTAATAGATACATATAATCCCACTGTCAATTTGACAGTGGGATTTTTTAAAAAACTTGACAAAGTAAAATACATGTGATATCATAAGCACACAAAAGTTTCAGCTTATTTTTGCAAAGGATAGAATTTTCCATAGGAGAATTCTACCCATTTTGCAGGATAGGCTTTTTTTATTGCCTTCCTGAACAACAGAATATAGGAGGTAATAGAATGGGTTATTATTCAGACCCCACTGCCGCACAGGCATTAGGGGGAATCAATCGTGAGTTTTCAAGACTCGAAAAAAAGGCGAAAAAACTTCGCAAGGCCCTTGAAGAAGGGAAAATATCAAAGGAAGTGCTCCAAAGAGCGCAAAAAGAGTACACAGGGCTTTACCGCCACGTGCTGACAAACGTTCTCGAGCAAGAGAGCGAAGACTAAAAAAGTCCCCTCGTTTTAGCGAGGGGACGCTCGTTTTATAATGCCTTATTCTTCCAAAAGCCTGATAGCTTTTTGGTATTTTTCCCGTCTGTCGAGAGCCTTTTCATCAACAACATCCAGACGTGACAGGTCAGAATTATGATTTAGATCTGCAAGCTTTACAGCCTTTGCGATAGGATTTTCCTTAATCTTGGCAACATAGTCCATATAATCGGTTTTGTTGTCGTGGGTAAGAAGCGACAGGGCGTCTGTTATTGCCTTGTCAAAGCCCATTTCAGTTAAATCCTCTATTGTATAGTCTGTATCCTCAATGACATCGTGAAGCAGAGCGACGACGGTAGTTTCTTCGGTTTCCATCTGTTCTGCCAAATGAAAGGGATGAAAAATATAGGGAAGTCCGCTTTTGTCCTTTTGGTCCTTGTGTGCCTCAAAACAGAGCTTAAGCGCTTTTTTTGTATTGGTAGTGTATATCATTTACTTCACCTCGGTTACAAGTATACCATTTTTTAAAAAAGGTTGCAACAGGCAGAAAAAACCGCCCGTTTTATCGGGCGGTTTTAAAGGTAGAAATTAGCCGTTTACGTTGTAATCCTCGTTCATTTTGTTAACTGCTTTGAAGAGCTTATGTAAATATACCAGAGGTCCGATAGCAATAAGACTGCCGAGAACGTTCCAGAGCCAGAAATCAGCTGCGCTGAAGTGATATGCTATGTTGCGTCTTTTAAGCTCAGCGCCTATGCGGTTGGAAATTCTGTGATACCAAACAATTGCGGCAATACCGAATGTAATAGGCGCAACAATGAAGGTAAGAAGACAGAAATGCATAGTTTTCTTTCCATCGTATCTTGAAGCAACAATGTTTATGTCATTAGAAACAGCAGACATAACAACCAACGGATAGATGCCGAAAGTAATAAGTGACAGTAAAATGGTTTTTATCAGTCCTTTGTTTGTCTTAAGCTGACAGATAGGTGCATTTTTTACAGTGTTTTCCATAATATAACCCCTTTCTTTTGACCAGTAAATATGAATTTTTTGTGAACTGGTCTGTTTAAAGTATAACATACATAAAGTATTTGTGTCAATAAAATCCGACAAAAATCCCCACCGTAAACTATGGTGGAGATAGATTGTTTATTGTTTTTAATTGCAGTCAGTGGCGCAGAATACAAAAAATGAAAAGATATTACCAAATAAACGGTATTAAGCGATATTTGACCTTTTCTTTATACTCACGATAGCCATCAAGTTCTTTTTCGAGGAATTTTTCTTCATGCTTAATTCGTTTGACTATAACAAACGGATATGCGAGAAAAATCAAAAAAGAATATACAGAACCTAATACAATCGGCATTGACAAAAATAAAAGCAAAGTTACGCTATACATTGGGTGTCTGACAATACCATATAGCCCCGTATCGATTACTTTTTGATTTTCTTGCACCTCAATCGTACGGCTAAGATATGTATTTTCTCTCAGCACCTCAGCGTAAAGTATATATGCAACAAGAAACACCACAGCCGCACCGATTGCAATACCTCTTGGCAACATATACCACTGAAACCGCACACCAAGTCCCGCAATAATAAAACCCGTCAAAAACATAAGACCACTCAATTTCACAACAAGACTTTGTTCACGGGCTTCTTCTTTCACAGCTAATCGGCTCTTTAATAGGTCGGGATTTTTAAACATCATTACAATTCCCGTAAAGAACATTGGTGTAAATAAAATCCCCATAAATAACCAACCGTTAAAATAAGAAAAAGTGCCGGCAGGTAAGAATATCAATAACCCGACTAAAGCAACACCTAATAAAAATTTAGTTATTGCTCCAAGAAATAATTTCATTGTCATAATATTTCTCCGTCAAATATTTAGATTTGCTTATTCTTAATTACAGCACGTGTTGCGGCACACAAAAGGGGGTTAGAAATACTTTCTGGTTACACTAAACCCTGACATAGAAAGTGCGCTTCTGTATTCGGAAAAATCGATTATTTGATGTCTGATAACATCTGCATCGCCTGCGCCCGGCATATCTATCGTCCAGACATCCGAAGCATCCAGCTCAATGTAACGGTCTATGCGTGCATCTCCGGCAACACCGCCTTCGACGACAACATGATGTCTGCCGGCAGGCAATGTAATTTCAATGGGGGCATCGGTATAAAGCAAGGAAAGTGATTTTCCGTCCACGGTTATCCTTCCCATTTTGTTTCCCGATAACGGTGCGCCACCGTTAACAAATATTTTCGATGTACCGGCAGAATTAGCCATAATAAAACCCCTTTCATATTTCAAGCAATAAATTACCAAACATGAACAATTTATTAGATTGTAATTTTATTGTAATAATATACTCGGCAGATGTCAACAAAAAATCCGCCCGAAAAATTCGGGCGGATAGCTTTGATTTATAGATCTAATCACTTAGATTCCTTGATAGCAGCCTGTGCTGCAGCGAGGCGTGCAATCGGAACACGGAAGGGAGAGCAGGATACATAGTCGAGGCCGATCTTGTGGCAGAACTCAACAGATACGGGGTCTCCGCCGTGCTCACCGCAGATACCGCAGTGGATAGAAGGACGAGCCTTCTTACCGAGGGTAACAGCCATATCCATGAGCTTACCAACACCGTTCTGGTCGAGCTTAGCGAAGGGATCGTTCTCGTAAATCTTTCTGTCATAGTATGCAGAGAGGAACTTACCTGCGTCGTCACGGCTGAAGCCGAAGGTCATCTGGGTAAGGTCGTTAGTACCGAAGCAGAAGAACTCAGCCTCAGTAGCAACCTCATCAGCGGTAAGGCAAGCTCTCGGGATTTCCATCATTGTACCAACTTCGTACTTGAGCTCTACGCCAGCGGCAGCGATCTCAGCATCAGCAGTAGCAACAACTACATCCTTAACATACTTAAGCTCCTTAACCTCACCGGTAAGAGGAATCATAATCTCGGGAACAAGGTTCCAATCGGGGTGAGCCTTGGAAACGTTGATAGCGGCACGGATAACAGCGGCGGTCTGCATCTTTGCAATTTCAGGATAGGTAACTGCAAGACGGCATCCTCTGTGACCCATCATGGGGTTAAACTCGTGGAGAGAAGAAATGATGTTCTTGATATCAGCAACAGTCTTGCCCTGTGCGTCAGCGAGAGCCTTAATGTCAGCCTCTTCGGTAGGAACAAACTCATGAAGCGGAGGATCGAGGAAGCGGATGCAAACCGGATTTCCTTCAAGAGCCTCATAAAGCTTCTCAAAGTCGCCCTGCTGATAGGGAAGAATCTTCTCGAGAGCAGCCTCACGCTCTTCAACTGTATCTGCACAGATCATCTCACGGAAAGCAGCGATTCTTTCAGCCTCGAAGAACATGTGCTCTGTACGGCAAAGACCGATACCCTCTGCGCCGAGCTCACGAGCCTTCTTAGCGTCTGCGGGTGTGTCAGCGTTTGTACGAACCTTAAGGGTTCTGAACTCATCAGCCCACTCCATGATTCTGCCGAACTCGCCAGCGATTTCAGCGTCAACGGTGGGGATGATTCCGTCATAGATATTACCTGTAGAACCGTCGATGGAGATATAGTCGCCCTCGTTATAGGTCTTGCCTGCAAGAGTGAACTTCTTATTCTCTTCATCCATAATGATGTCGCCGCAACCGGATACGCAGCAGGTACCCATACCACGAGCAACAACAGCTGCGTGAGAGGTCATACCGCCACGAACGGTAAGGATACCCTGAGAAGCCTTCATACCGGTAATGTCCTCGGGGGAGGTCTCAGGACGAACAAGGATAACCTTCTCGCCACGGTTGTTCCAGATTTCTGCATCTTCAGCAGTAAATACAACCTTACCGCAAGCGGCTCCGGGAGAAGCGCCGAGGCCCTTACCTGCGGGAGTAGCGGCCTTGAGAGCCTTCTGGTCAAACTGAGGATGGAGAAGTGTATCGAGGTTTCTGGGGTCGATCATAGCAACAGCCTGCTTCTTGTCGATCATGCCCTCATCAACGAGGTCACAAGCAATCTTGAGAGCAGCCTTAGCGGTTCTCTTACCATTTCTGGTCTGAAGCATATAGAGCTTTCCGTCTTCAACGGTGAACTCCATATCCTGCATATCTCTGTAATGGTCTTCAAGAATAGCGCAAACCTTCTTGAATTCTTCGAAAGCAGCGGGGAACTTCTCTGCCATCTCTGCAATAGGCATAGGAGTACGAACACCTGCAACAACGTCCTCGCCCTGTGCATTTGTGAGGAACTCACCCATAAGGCCGGGCTCACCTGTAGCAGGGTCACGGGTAAAGGCAACACCTGTACCGCAGTTGTCACCCATGTTACCGAAAGCCATCATCTGTACGTTAACAGCGGTACCCCAGGAATAAGGAATATCGTTGTCACGACGGTAAACGTTTGCACGGGGGTTATCCCAGCTTCTGAAAACAGCCTCAACAGCTCCCATGAGCTGCTCCTTAGGATCGGTGGGGAAGTCCTTACCGATCTTGGACTTGTATTCAGCCTTGAACTGCTCTGCAAGGGTCTTAAGGTCGTCAGCGGTGAGGTCAACGTCCTGAGTAACGCCCTTTTCTTCCTTCATCTTGTCGATGAGCTCTTCGAAGTATTTCTTACCAACTTCCATAACAACGTCAGAGTACATCTGGATGAAACGACGGTAGCAGTCGTATGCCCAACGGGGATTGCCGCTCTTTGCAGCCATGGTTTCAACAACATCCTCGTTAAGACCGAGGTTAAGAATGGTATCCATCATACCGGGCATGGAAGCGCGTGCGCCCGAACGAACGGAAACGAGGAGGGGATTCTCCTTATCGCCGAACTTTTTGCCGGTGATTTCTTCCATCTTCTCGATGTATTCCATGATCTGTGCCTGAATATCATCGTTGATTTTTCTTCCATCTTCGTAGTACTGTGTGCAAGCCTCTGTGGTTACAG
>JAZSQK010000027.1:0-1523 GCA_045537915.1 Acutalibacteraceae bacterium | reverse complement strand
AATTACCGCCAGGGGAACGGCAAACCATTTGTCTTTTGACAGGTATTCTTCAAAAAATCCCGAAGGAACATAACCGTGCATTAATGCGCCGATTGCAATGCCAGCAAGCACATAGGGCAAAACCGAACGCGTTACACCAAGGGCATCCCTTGCTACTTGGGGTATTTTCTGCAGTACTTGAACACCCCTTTGCTTAAGGCTACATGGCTTTGCATCGTTACTGACAGATTCGTTTGTCCGCTGCAAATTTTTCACCCAATCGCTTAGAAATCTTTCCAGCTTGAATCGTTCAAGGAACATTCCTAAAAATGTTCCAAGAAACACGCCGGAACCTACATAAATCACAGTCACTTTCAGTCCGAATGTTCCCGCAAGCATGGCAACAGCGACCTCGTTTACAAGTGGCGATGTTATAAGAAAACTGAACGTGACGCCAAGGGGGATGCCGCCCCTGACAAAACCGATGAACAGGGGAATACTGGAACATGAGCAGAAAGGGGTAATCGCTCCGAAGATTGCGGCGAGGAAATATTGGACTCCGTACAAACGATGCGACGACAAAAAATTGCGAATCGCCTCAATCGGGAAAAATGTATTCAGCAGCCCCATCAGGAAACTAATAAAAAGCAATATCAGGATAATTTTGAGGCTGTCGTAAACGAAGAAATTTATCGTCGAGCCCAAAGGAGACGAGCCATCCAATCCAATGATGTTGTAAACAAGATTATCGGCGAATGATTGTATCATAGAAAGTCCTTACTGCCGTGTCTATTTCATCCCTTACACGACGAAATTCCTGCAGAATTTCGGTTTCAGTCCCTCTGAACGCGTCAGGATCATCAAAGCCAAGATGAATTCTGTTCTTGACGGCCCCAAAAAAAATCGGACAGCTTTCTTTCGCCTTGTCGCAGACGGTGACAACGTAGTCCCACGATGTATCAAGGTACTGCGACACATTTTTGGGCTTATTAAGGGAAATGTCAACCCCTCGCTCCTTCATCACTTCGATTGCAGTCGGATGCACGTTCTTTGCCGGAAACGTTCCTGCAGAACATACGGTCAACGACGAATCCAGAGCCTTGAGAAATCCTTCGGCCATTTGACTACGGCACCTGTTGCCTGTACAAAGAAAGAGTATCTTCATATTTCACCTTTGATAAGTTCTTTTATTTTATCTTCGCTAATTTTACCTGTGGACACAAGCCGTTCATCGACAACAAGCGCGGGTAAAGTCATGACATTGTACGGAAGCATTTGGACAACATCGTCAATGCGGGAAACTGAAGCTTCTAGGCCCGATTCCTTAACGATTTTTTCAACAGATTCGGCGAAAGCAATGTTGCAACCACACTGACTCATGAGTATTTTTATGTTTTTCATTTTATCCTCTTTTTGTTTGTAGTTCGTAGAATAACGAACATATATGGCAAAATTTTTTAGCAATCGCATTCCCTATCGCAAAAATCTTTATTGAAAAAATCACTGAACAATGCCTGGGCCTTTTTCCAGTTTTTTTTGTTTAT
>JAZSQK010000056.1:0-21681 GCA_045537915.1 Acutalibacteraceae bacterium | reverse complement strand
GCGTTGAGTTCGCCCAATTCGGGCTTTGCCTTGGGCGCCGAGGCTTTGATGCATTCCATAAAGTAATCGGTATCGAAAAGACCGGTCTTTTTAATAAGATAACCGAGAATAATAACGTTGGCGAGCTTGGGGAATCCCGCTTCGTTTGCCATTTGGGTGGCGGGTATGTAAAGCGCGTTAACGTCGGTTCTCGAGGTTTCAACGTCAATAAGCGAGCTGTCGATAACGATAGTTCCGCCAACGGCAACTCTGCCTTCGAATTTCAAAAGCGAGGGCTTGTTCATTGCAATGAGAATATCGGGGGTTGTAACAAGCGGAGAACCGATAGGCTCGTCGTCGATATTTACCGAGCAGTTGCAAGTGCCGCCGCGCATTTCGGGACCGTAGGAGGGAAGCCAGCTTACCTGCTTATCGTTTTTCATTCCGGCGAGAACGAGCTGTTTTCCTGCGAAAAGGATACCCTGACCGCCGAAGCCTGCCAAAAGAATAGCACTCATTTCGTTTCCTCCTTCGTGATGTCCTTATAAACGCCCAACGGATAATGAGCCATCATGTTCTCTCTGAGCCATTCGAGCGATTTTTCGGGAGAAAGGCCCCAGTTGGTCGGGCAGGTGGAAAGAACCTCGATGATAGAAAGTCCCTTCTTGTTCATCTGCATTTCAAAGCCCTTTTTGATGGCTTTCTTTGCGTTTCTTACGTTCTGAACACAGTCAACGGCAACACGTTCGGCATAAGCAACACCGTCGAGCGTGCTTACCATTTCGCAAACGCGAATGGGGTTGCCCTGAATTTCCTTAATTCTGCCGTAGGGAGAGGTCGTCGAAACCTGACCGAGAAGCGTTGTGGGAGCCATCTGACCGCCCGTCATACCGTAAATTGCGTTGTTGACGAAAATAATGGTGATATTCTCGCCTCTTGCACCGACGTGAACCGTTTCCGCGGTGCCGATAGCGGCAAGGTCGCCGTCGCCCTGATAGGTGAATACGGTGAGATCGGGGTTTGCTCTTTTAACGCCGGTTGCAACGGCAGGAGCTCTGCCGTGAGGAGCTTCGATCATGTCACAGTTGAAATAGTTATATGCGAAAACGGAGCAGCCGACGGGCGCGATGCCGACGGTCTTCTCTTCAACACCCAATTCGTCGATCGCTTCGGCAACAAGGCGGTGAATAATGCCGTGTGTACAGCCGGGGCAATAGTGGAAAGGAGTATCGGTTAAAGCGTGAGGTTTTTCAAAAACGATCATTATGCATTTCCTCCCGAGATTTCTTCGATTTTTGCAAGGATTTCTTCGGGAGAGGGAATCATGCCGCCCGTTCTTCCGTAGTGATATACCTGCTTTTTGCAGTCGATTGCGATCTTGATATCATTGACCATCTGGCCCATGTTCATTTCTACCGAAAGGAAGCAATCGGCTTTATCCGCAAGCGCGTTGAGCTCCTTCTTGGGGAAGGGGTAAAGGGTGATAGGACGGAAAAGACCTGCCTTGATGCCCTTTTTGCGTGCGTTGCGAACGGCGGTTTTGGCAATTCTTGCGGTGATGCCGTATGCAACGAGGACGATATCTGCATCTTCGGTGAGATATTCTTCGTATTTAACCTCGTTCTCTTCGAGCTTCTTATATCTTTCAAAGCGTTCGAGAACGATTCTTTCAAGCTCTTCGGGCTCGATATAGAGTGAGTTGACAATATTGTGAACGCGCTTTCCGCCGTGTCCGCAGCAAGCCCAATCCTTTTCGGGGATCTCGCGGGAGGGCTTCGCTTCGAAATCGACAGGCTCCATCATCTGACCGAGAGCACCGTCGGCAAGGATCATACAAGGCATACGGTAGATATCGGCAAGGTCGAAGGCTTCGCCGACGAGAGTTGCGATTTCCTGAACCGAGTTGGGCGCAAGGACGATAGCATGACCGTCGCCGTGGCCGAGAGCCTTGGTTGCCTGATTATAGTCGCTCTGTGCGGGCTGAATACCGCCCAAGCCGGGACCGCCGCGCTGAACGTTAACGATAACGCAGGGAAGGTCGGAGCCGATTATGTAGGAGATACCTTCGCATTTGAGCGAAATTCCGGGGGAGGACGAGCTTGTTATAACTCTTGCGCCCGTGCTTGCCGCGCCGAGGACCATGTTTATAGCGGCAACCTCGCTTTCTGCTTGGAGGCTCAAGCCGCCGCGCTTGGGCATCTGCTTAGCCATATATTCGGCAAGCTCTGTCTGGGGAGTGATAGGATAACCGAAGAAAAGCTTACAGCCGGCACGGATGGCGGCCTCGGCAATAACCTCGTTGCCCTTCATCAAAAGTTTTTCGCCCATTATTTATCACCTCTTTCCACAGTTATAACAACGTCGGGACACATTGTTGCACACATGGCGCAGGCAATGCATTTGTCAAGCTCCGTAACGGTTGCGGGATGATATCCCTTTGCGTTTAAAACGCTCTTGTCGAGAAAAACGATTTTTCTCGGGCAAGCCGTAACGCAAAGACCGCAGCCTTTACAAAGTTCTGTTTTGAAAGTTACTTTGTTCATAGGTCTTTCCTCTGTATTTTAATAAATTTTAAATCAAAATAATTTCTTTGTTATATCGGTTATCTTCACGGTATTTTCAATCTCCAGCCAATCGGGCGCGGTTGTCATAAGCAACGGCAAGCCTGTCATTTCGGAGAACTTTTCGGCATAGGGAATCGCATTTTTTATGTGTTCCTCGTTGGTTTCGACACCGAGATTGCTGTTGTTGATAATGCCGTGAAATTCCAAGCCCGATGCGCGTTTTATCCCCTCGAGGACCTCCATCGCGCCTTCGGGATCGCTCGTGACGTAGCGATAGCGGTTATAGACGAAATACATCTTATATCCCGCCTCGACGTAATCGTCGTGAGAAAGCCCCAGCACGGCGGCTCCGTCGGCATCTCCGCCGACATCGGCGATCGATTTTCCGTCGCCCGTGAAAAGAAGCTGATAGTTGGGCGGAAGCGCGGGTATATCGACATTTGTGTTGGCAAACGCAGGTATCATCGTTTGAACGCCCATGCTTTCGAGCATCGATGCATTGTCTGCACTTCGGAAATAGGGGTTGACGATATCAAGATCGGCAATCCTGCATTTTTCGCCGCTTTTTGCGATATCCATAGCCAGATTTACGGCAACGTTTGTTTTTCCCGAACCGTAAGGGCCGGAAATGACCGTTACTTTTTCGGTTGCTAATTCTTTTAATGATCTCATGTTTTTCACTCGGTTCAAAAATTTATGCGCCTCTGATGATATCTCCGCTTTTTACGGAATCGATCTCAAGGAAAAATTCCATTCCCGCATGAGGCGTTGCGTCGATCGGATTCATTTCGATATCATACATTTTTCCGATGATAAAATCCTTTCCGAACGAACCCGGGGAAAGAACGTTGGCTTTTTCTCCCGAACACATTTTGTTGCGTTGGAAGCATTTGGCCAATCCCTTTTCGGGGGAATAATCCGTGACGGTTGCAAGAAAAGGGCGGTCGGCGATATATTCGTTTTGGAAAACCACGTTGGCATCGGTTTCGGGTTGGGAATAGAAATATCCCGTGCCGTATTCGCGGTGGCTGACGCTTTCGGTTTCGCGCGTGCAACGCTCGTCGTATTCCTTGCCGAGAAAATAATCGTCGATAGCAATTCGATAGGCGTTCGTGATCGCGGCGGTATAATAGGCGCTCTTCATTCTTCCTTCGATTTTAAAGGAATCGATGCCTGCCTCAACAAGGTCCTTTATATGCTCGATCATTCTCATATCGCGTGAGGAGAATACGTAAGTGCCGTTTTCATCCTGCTCGGCATAAAGGTTTTCGGAGCGTTTTTCCTCGCGCAGATAATATTTCCACCTGCAAGGCTGCGCGCATTGACCGCTGTTTGCATTGCGGTTCATAAAGTAATTTGAAAGCAGGCATCTGCCCGAATAAGAAACGCACATCGCTCCGTGAACGAAGCATTCAAGCTCTATCTCTTCGGGGATATTGCTTCTTATAAGCTTTATATCTTCGAGCGAAAGCTCTCTTGCGAGAACAACTCGTTTTATCCCCTGCTTTGCCCAGAATTTTATAGCGGCCGAATTTACCGTCGTTGCCTGCGTCGAAAGATGGATCTCGGCTTCGGGAATTATATCGCGAACGATATCGAGAACGCCGGGATCGCTTACGATGAGCGCATCGGGAGTCGTTTGTTTTAACAAACGCACGTATTTTTTCAGCTCGTCAAGCTCGAAATCGCGCGGCATTGTGTTAAGCGTAACGTAGACCTTTGCGTTTCGATCGTGAGCATAATCAAGCGCGGCTTTAAGATCGCTCTGCGAAAGGTTTCCTGCGCTTGCGCGCATGCCGAAGCGGTCGAGTGCGCAATAAACGGCGTCTGCACCGTAATTTACGGCATATTTGAGCTTTTCGAGATTTCCCGCAGGGGAAAGAAGCTCGGGCTTTTTCATTTCGTTAACCCTCATAAGTTCCTTCCTCGATAGCGGCGTTGTCTTTTTCTACCTGCTTTTTGTTTTTTTCATGACCGCTTTCAGAGGCGGCATAATAGGTCTTGCCTGCGTCGTTGGAAACGAAATAATAAGCATCGATCTTTTCGGGCTTAGAGGGGAACAGAGCCGCAAACAAGGCATCTGTTCCGGGATTGCTTATCGCGCCGGGAGGAAGCCCCTTGTGTTTATAGCTGTTGTAGGGATTTTCATTGGTTTCGAGCTCGTTTCGAAGCTCGCCCGAATCCTGAATACGCTCGTCGAGCGCATATTGAAGCGTTGCGTCGCTTTGGAGATAGGGAAATTTGCTCGAATGGGAAAGCCTGTTGTGGAAAACGTAGGAAATATAATAGAAGTCATCCACCTTTTTTCCTTCGCTTTGCACCATGGACGCAAGAACGATAACGTCGTCAAACGTCATGCCGTATTCTTCAAGCGCTAATTCCTGATAAGATTCGCCGTCGCCGTTTTTGGCTGTGAAGTCTTTCCAGAATTTCTCGTTAAATGCGGCGAGCATTTTATTAACAACCTTAACCTCGCTCGTATCTGTGTAAAATTCGTAGGTGTCGGGGTAGAGATAGCCCTCCAAACGGTATTTTCTGTTTTCGGAATAACCCATTTCATCAAGCTGCTGGACGAATTCCCATTTGTAGGGATATTCGTTTATCGCTTCGACGTATCCTTCTCTCGTGCCGATGCCCTTCTCGACAAGCAAATCGATGATCTCGTCTATTGTAAGCCCTTCGGGAATAGTGATACGCTCAACCTTTCTTTCCTTGACGTTGGTCGTGAGGGCGGTGATTATCTGAGAATAGTTATAGCTAAGGTTAAGCTTGTGTTTTCCGGCGATATATTCGGTTTGTTCACCGTCGCCGTGATATTTCATATAGAATTCATAAACAAAGGCATAATCGACAATACCGTTTTCTTTAAGCAGCTTCGAAACGGTCTTATCATCGGCATTTTCGGGGATAGTAATCGTAACCTCGCCCGATTCGCTGACAAGCGCAAAAACGTCGTTGCCGATAATGATGATGTTAAAAGCAAGAAACAGCGAGATCAAAACAACGGCGGCAACGTAGATCAACGCCTTGGGAACCATACCGATTTTCGAAATGATACGCTTGGTTTTTGCCGATTTCGAATCGTTCTCGTCTTCTTCCGCTTGCTCGGGCTCCTGAACCGGTAAAGGCTCTTCTTCGCCTTGGGAAAGATCGTCGGTGAAGTGCGATTCGTTTTCGCCCGAGGCGGGTATGGCTCTGTCAGAACCTTCGTCGCTAAGGTGGGAAAAGATCGAATCGGGTATTTCGTCCTCGCAATCAAAGCCGCAAGGGCTTTCGTGCTCGGACTCCTCGGGCTCGGGCTCTTTGGCAAGAATATCCACAAGCTCGTTGAAATAAGCGTCGTTTTCGGAGTTGTTCAAAGCAGATCCGTTGATCTCTTGCGACGATTCCGCAAAGCCCTCGGTTTTATCGCCCGAAGCCTTATTATCGTCATTAAATTCACTTAACATTTCAAAAAGGTCGTCTGCGCGGCTTTTTTCGTTGTTATCTGCCATAACGATTCCTCCTTAATTTATCCAAAAAGCGTAAAGCATACAAATGCAATTACAAGTATAATAAACGATGGCGAGAAAAACACCTTTACCCAATATTCGGAGCTTTTGGGCGGAAGCGATTCTATCGGCGGCTTTTCGGCGAAGGAGTGGCAAATGCTTTCCACGCGCGAAAGAACCAGAAGAAGCGAAGCTCCCGTAAGGATAACAAGAACGAACCCAATAAAATACGAGCCGTTTTTAACAACGGTAACACGCAGGAATTCGTCGCTTGCGTAAATGCTCAGGGTGTTGCTCAAAAGGTGCAAAAGTATCGAGGGGATTATAGATTTTGTCATAGCCGTGACAAAGCCGAGCAAAAGCCCCGTGAAAAGATAAACAAGCATGTTTTCAAATGAAAAATGCAGCATTGCGAAGCAAATCGCGGAGACGATAACAGCGTTTGCCGTTCCGTATTTACGGTATTCGTTGAAAATAATTCCTCTGAAGAAAAATTCTTCGCAAACAGCGGGGATTATTATCAGCGAAAGGATAATCTCAAGATGACCCGCGCCCTCGGTCGTGCCCGAAAAATCCTTGTAGAAATTAACGAGCGAAGCCACTCCTCCGTAATTGACAAAATAGAAAAACTTAATAAGCAGCATTCCGCTTATGAAAAGCATTGCGGAGAAGATGATAAACAAAAGCTGAGGTCCGTTTTTCGAAACGACAAGGATCGGCTCGGAAAGCTTTCTGCCTTTAAGCAGATAATAGATCACGCAAGGCATTGCAAGGACAATAAGCTGTATAATGCCCACGGCGACGAACACGTTAGTATCGCTGTCGAGGCGCGTCAGCGCGAACTTGGACAGCTGCATTGCGGTTATGACGAATATCACGAGCAAGGGTGTCGTGATGAGAGAGCTTTTAAATTTTTCTTTCCATGCGTCGGTCATCATAACACCTCCTTGCTTGGTTTTTGTTAATTATCAGAACCTGACCAAATTGCGGATTTCTTCGGCATCCTGTGCGCCGAACATCACTTCGATAAGCTTAAAGCCGAATTCGTGCGATACACCCATGCCCTCGGCAGTGATGAAAATATCGTCGTGTTCGACCTTCTTGCCGGTTATGTTCGCATATTGCATAGCTTCGTCGAACCCGGGATAAACGGCGGCGTTTCTGCCGTCGAGAAGACGCATTTTGCCTAGGATAGAAGGAGCGGCACAGATAGCGCCGATGTAAACACCGCGATTTGCGGCATATTCGATGAGCGATAAAACCTGAGAATTCTCGCCGAGCGATTCGGTCCCCTTCGCGCCGCCCGGAAGGACGAGGCAGGACATTTCTTCGCGGCGGATATCGTCAAGAAGTATGTCGGCAGTGATGATGAAATCATGAGCGCTCTTCACGTGAAGATCGCCTTCGGTTGCAACGAGAACGACGTTTGCGCCTGCACGTTTAAGCAGGTCGGCGGGAACGATCGCCTCGGTTTCTTCAAACCCCTCGGCGAGGAGCATATAAACGGTAGCCATTTTTTCTTCCTTTCAGTTGAAAAGATTATTGAGATATATTTGAGGCATCTGTGACGGATCGATGTTTTTTGCCATCGCAATGCTCTTTTTTTCATATTTAACGCCTTTGCTTTTAAGCTGTTCTTCGAACGATGCGGGCATCAAGACCGTAAAACATCCGTCGAGGCAATTTTCGACCGCGTCGATCGCAAGGCTTTTGCTTTTTCCGAAAAATTCGGTCACGACGTTGTCCCTCACAAGCATAAAAACACCGTCTTTTTCCTTTATCCTTCCTCCGTAAGCGAGGAACGCTTTGAGCGTTGCTTCGAACAAGGGCTTGCTTTTTCGGGGAAAGGTTTCCGATTCGGCATATTTATCGTAAAGGCAGGAGACGTCGTTGACGTCCTTTGCACAGCCGATGCCGAAAAATTCGGCTTCGAGATGAATGATCGGCTCGAACCCGAGCTTTTGATAAAACGAGAAAAGCTCTTTCCTTTCGGGGATCAAAAACGCGGTTTTATCTCCGACGGCATCGATAAGCCTTCTGCTGAAAATTCCTTTGTTTCGGAATTTCGGTTCGGTACAGCAGGCGAAGATATAATCCGCCGTGAAACCTCCGCAACCGATCTCAGTGCGGCAGATCATGTTTGCGGGCTCGTTTTCGAGATAAGACAGGGATATCTCTCCGAAAGCATGGGCGAACGATAGAATTATCTCGGCTTCGTTTTCATCGGAATCGAAGCAATCGAGAAACAGATCCTTCGCTTCTTGCGGATAACTCATCATGCAAGCTCCGGAATTATTCCTTTGAGATTTTCAACAATCTCCTTTTGGATATCCTCGCGGGAACGCATTTTTTCGTTTTCGGCGCAATCGATCTTGATCCAGCCGAGCTTTTCTGCCGAATAGAGAGCCGCTTTATAGCTGTTTTCAAGATGCTTTTTGTTGTTTTCGTGGATATCCTTTTGCGCTCCTGTTTCGTCACAGCGGTGTTGGATCATCTTTTGAGAAACCTCGGGCGGAACACAAAGATAAACCACTGCGTCGGGCGAAGGGATTCCGAGCTTTTTATATTCGTAATCCATAAGCCAATCGAGGAAAGAATCGAACTCGCTCTCGTCGAGCTTCGAAAGCTGATGGACCGCGTTGGCGGAGGTGTAACGGTTTGCGAGAATGATCGCTCCGTTATCGTAATCCTTTTTCCAATCGAGCATAAAAGAACAATATCTGTCTGCACCGAAAAAGCTGCTTGCCGCAAAAGGGTTTACGGCTTCGGGATCGTCGCCGAACCTGCCCTGTAAATACATATTGACGTGGGCGGAAAAATCGGCATCGTAGGTGGGGAAGGAAAGATAACGGTAGGGAATGCCCTTTTCTTCGAGCAGATCTTTAAGCATTTCGGTTTGTGTCATCTTGCCCGATGCGTCAAGCCCGTCGATTGCAATAAGCCGTTTTTTCATATTAAGCCTCCCCAAACCCTTCGTGAGGGTATAGTTATCGATTCTTTATCAATTTAATAATATACCACAAATAATATGAAAAATCAAGAATATTGACATAATTATATTATAAAGAAGAAAGTTCTTTACTTTTGCTGAAAATCAATTGCTTTTGCTTGAGGTTTTTATAAAAAAATCTCCCAACGAAGCCGTTTGGGAGATTTTTCTTATCATTTAAATTTGTCGAAGAAGCTCTTTCGTTTTGCATGGTTTTTGTCGTTCATGCTCCTGCTGAATTCGGAAAGGAGCTCCTTTTGCTTTCTCGAAAGCCCCTTCGGCGTTTCGATAACGACAGTAACAAGAAGATCGCCTCTGCCCTTTCCGTTGAGCTTCGGGACACCCTTTCCGCGCACGGAGAATGTCGTTCCGCTTTGCGTTCCCTCGGGGATGGCAAGCTCGCCCTCGCCGTCGGGGGTGGGTATGGTTATCTTCGCGCCGAGTGCCGCATCGGCAAAGGTGATCGGAAGCTCAAGCCGCAGATTAAATCCGTCGCGCTTGAAGAATTCGTGGCTCTTGACGATGACCTGAATAATAAGATCGCCGTTCGGACCGCCGTTGATGCCGCAATTGCCTTGGCCGTGAAGCGCGATTCTTTGACCGTTGTCGATGCCGGCGGGTATGTTCACTTCGAGCGTTTTGCTCTTTCTTAAAGTTCCGTTTCCTTTACATTCCTTGCAGGGGTTGGGTATGGTTTTGCCCTTGCCGCCGCATTCGTCACATTGAACCGTGCTTTGCATCATTCCGAACGGGGTGCGCTTTTGGACGTTTATCGTGCCTCTGCCGCTGCATTTACGGCAGGTTTGAGGAGAGCTTCCCTTTGCCGCACCGCTTCCGCCGCATTCGTGGCATTTTTCAACGCGCGTGAAAGAAACGTCCTTTTTACATCCGAAAAGCGCTTCGTTGAATTCGACGGTGAGCCTCAAGCCGACATCGTCACCCTGCATGGGCGCGTTCGCACGGCTCGAGCGTGAACCGCCGCCGAAAATCCCGCCGAACATGTCGAAAATATCGCCCATGTCGAAGCTTCCCTCGGAAAATCCGCCCGAAAACCCTCCGCCAAATCCGCCTCCGCCCGCAGAAGGGTCGACACCTGCATAGCCGAAACGGTCATAGTTGGCTTTTTTGTTGGGATCGGAAAGGATCGAATAGGCCTCGTTCACCTCTTTGAATTTATTCTCGGCTGTTTTATCGCCGGGATTTGCATCGGGGTGATATTGCTTTGCCATTTTGCGATATGCTTTTTTTATTTCATCGTCCGTGGCGGATTTGCTTATGCCTAAGATCTCATAGCAATCTCTTTTTTCTGCCATTGGTGGTTACCTCTTAATATACCCACGAAAAGAGAGGAAGGCTTCCTCTCTTTCCGTTGTTCGATTAGCTTAGTTAGAGCTCTTGTCGGTGAAATCGGCATCGTAATAATCGTTGCCGTTGTTGCCGTTTTCGGCGTTGAATCCGCCGTTTGCATTGGGGTCAAAGCCCTGCGCACCGTTGGGATCTGCCTGCTGATAAAGCTTGGAGCTTACGTCGTAGATAGCCTTTTGAAGCGCATCCGTGTCCGCCTTGATCGCATCGGTGTTGTCCGAAGCAACGCTGGAACGGAGCTTTTCGATAGCGTCCTTAACGGGCTGCTTATCTGCGTCGGAGAGCTTGTCGCCGGCTTCGTTGATGGTCTTTTCGCATTGGAAGATAAGGCTTTCTGCCATGTTCTTAACTTCAACGGCTTCCTTGCGCTTTTTATCCTCCTCGGCGTGCATTTCGGCATCGCGGATAGCGGCATCGATAGCATCCTTGCTCATGTTGGAGGAGGACTGAATGGTGATGTGCTGTTCCTTGCCCGTGCCCTTATCGGTCGCTTTTACGTTAACGATACCGTTTGCATCGATATCGAACGAAACCTCGATCTGAGGAACACCTCTGGGAGCGGGAGCGATTCCGTCGAGCGAAAATCTGCCGAGAGTGGTGTTGTTTGCCGCCATATCTCTTTCGCCCTGAAGAACGTGAATTTCAACAGAGGGCTGACCGTCGGATGCGGTAGAGAAGATCTGGCTCTTCTGAACGGGAATAGTGGTGTTTCTGTCGATGATCTTGGTGAACACACCGCCCAACGTCTCGATACCGAGCGAAAGGGGAGTTACGTCGAGAAGGAGAAGGTCCTTAACGTCTCCGCCGAGAACGCCGCCCTGAATAGCCGCGCCGATAGCAACACATTCGTCGGGGTTGATTCCCTTGAAGGGCTCTTTGCCGATGAAGCTCTTGACTGCGTCGTAAACCGCGGGGATTCTGGTACTGCCGCCGACAAGAAGAACCTTGTCGACCTGAGAGGGCTGGAGACCTGCATCGCGGAGAGCCTGCTTAACGGGTGTCATGGTTCTGTCGACGAGGTCACGGGTGAGTTCGTCGAATTTAGCGCGTGTGAGAGTTGCATCGAAGTGCTTGGGACCTGTGCTGTCCGCGGTGATGAACGGAAGGTTGATATTGGTGCTCATCATGCCCGAAAGCTCGATCTTTGCCTTTTCTGCGGCTTCCTTAAGGCGCTGCATAGCCATTTTGTCGTTGCGGAGATCAATACCGGATTCGGATCTGAAGGTTTCCGCGATCCAGTTCATGACCTTTTCGTCAAAGTCGTCGCCGCCGAGCTTTGTATCGCCCGCGGTAGCGAGAACCTCGAAGACACCTTCGCTGATTTCGAGAATAGAAACGTCAAACGTGCCGCCGCCGAGGTCGTAGATCATAACCTTTTGGTCGATGTCTTTATCAAGACCGTAAGCAAGCGCGGCCGCGGTGGGTTCGTTGATAATACGAAGAACCTCAAGACCTGCGATCTTGCCTGCGTCCTTGGTTGCCTGACGCTGAGCATCGGAGAAATAAGCGGGAACGGTGATAACCGCCTGCGAAACGGTGGTGCCGAGATATGCTTCGGCATCGCCTTTAAGCTTTTGGAGGATCATCGCGCTGATTTCCTGAGGGGTATAGTTCTTTCCGTCAATACCCACCTTGAACGAAGAACCCATTTCGCGCTTTATCGAAATAACGGTTCTGTCGGGGTTGGTGATAGCCTGTCTTTTTGCGACCTGACCGACCATTCTTTCGCCGGTTTTAGAAAATGCAACGACGGAGGGGGTAGTTCTGTTTCCTTCGGCGTTGGGAATAACTGCGGGTTCGCCGCCTTCGTAAACGGCAACACAGGAGTTGGTCGTACCAAGGTCAATACCGATAATCTTTGCCATAATTAAATACCATCCTTTATAAAAATGTAATTATTTATTATTTTAACCCGTTTTTTACGGGAATCAGTTTGCAACCTTTACCATTGCGGGACGGATAACCTTTTCGCCGAGCATATAGCCCTTTTGGAAGGTTTGGGAAACGACGTTTTCACCCAGCTCTTCGTTTTCCTCGTGCATGATAGCGTTGTGAAAATTGGGGTCGAATTCCTTTCCGTCGGATTCGAGAGCAACCACGCCGATTATTGAAAGCGAATCGGCAAGCTGCTTCGACAGCGCTTTGATTCCGTCGTCATCGGGCGAAAATTCAAGCGCTTTGTCAAGACTGTCTGCGAGAGGGAGAATCGCCTTTACCGCATCGGCATATGCTTCGGAATAGGCATCGGACTTTTCCTTCGCCGTGCGCTTGCGGTAGTTATCATATTCCGCCGCGAGCCTTAAATATTTATCGTTGCTTTCGGCAAGCTGGCTTTTAAGCGATTCGATCTCTTTTTCGGCTTTTTTCGAAGTCTTTTCTTCTTTTTTTGCCTTTTTTTCTTCTTTTTCGGTTTCTTTTACTTCTTCAACCGTTTCTTCGGTTTCGTTATTCATCTTCTCATTTTCCATCGTTGCCTTCTCCTATTAAAAATCCGGAATTAAAGCCGAGCTCTTTATCGACCTGCCCTGTCAGCCCTTCGGCGAAATAATCGAGGGAGGCGATAACCTTTTTATAATCCATTCGCTTCGGTCCGATAACACCGACCGCGCCGACCACCTTTCCGCCGACACTGATCGGATGGAACACAAATCCCGTGCCGGGCGGCGCGATGCCTTCGGCTTCCTCACCGAAGATGATGCTCGTCTGGCCGGGGACCGCCTTTTTCATCAGCTCCGAAAAACGCTTGCGCTCCTCGATCATGGAAAGCACGCTTTGTACCTTCGCGACGTTGAAAAATTCGGGGTGAGAGAGGAGCTTTGTAACTCCGTCGATGTGAACCTTTTCGCTGTCGAAGGAGTTGAACATTTCGTTTACTACACGAAGAAGCATGGTTGCAAACGATTTGTGCTCGCCCATCGCGTTTTCGAATTCCAAGACGGTGTTAAGATTAACCTGCTCGGGAGTGATATTCGTGAAGCACTTGTTGAGCGCGTTTTTTGCGGTTTCCATAACAGAAACATCTATCTTTTCCTGCGTTTTAACCTGCCTTGAACGGACCGAACCGTCCTTGCAGATCATAACGAGGAGAAAATCGTGCTCGCCGATAAGAACCGTTTCGTATCTGTCGGCTTCTTCTCCGCTTCCGCCGATAAACGCGAACGAGGTGTAGTTGGTTACCTCGCCGATCGCGTGGCTGGCTTCTTCCATGAGGGTTGATATCTCTTGAAGCTTGTTTTCGATAACCTCGTCAAGAACCTCAACCTCTTCCATCGCGAGATAATATCTGCCCATGAGATTTTCAACGTAGGTGCGGTATCCCTTCGCGGTGGGAACTCTTCCTGCCGACGTATGAGGCTGTTCGAGATATCCCATGTCTTCGAGGTCGCTCATTTCATTTCTTATCGTAGCGCTCGAAACGTTGAAATCGGCGTTTGCGGTGAGATATTTCGAGCCGACCGGCTCGCCTGTCGCGATATATGCATCGACTACCGATTTGAGTATCGCTTTTTTGCGTTCGTTAAGTTCCATATATCGCTCGCTTTCGTTGAATTTTGTTTTAGCACTCTCGTGTGCTGTCTGCTAATTACATGTTTATTATACCCCGTTTTTTCACTTTGTCAATAGGTTTTGCAAAAAAATAAAGCCAAAAAGGGGCAAATATTTTGGCAGGCGGTGTTTTAAAGTGCTAAAAAACAAATATCTTGTAAAAATATGTAGATTGGGATATAATAAAGAGGGTGATAAAAATGAACACGTTTGAACAAATTTATGAAGAGGTTCGTCTTATTCCGAAAGGCAGGGTTGCGTCCTATGGATATATAGCTTGCAGGGTTGGAAATCCGCGTCTTAGCCGCGTTGTGGGTTATGCCTTGCACACGAATCCGCGCCCCGGCGAGATACCCTGCCATCGTGTTGTCATGAAGGACGGGCGTTTGTCGCCTGCGTTTGCCTTCGGCGGCGAGAATAAGCAACGCGAGCTTTTGGAAAACGAGGGGATAACCTTTTTGGCCGACGGTCGGGTTGATATGGCAAAGCACGCGCTTAAGCTGTGATTTTTTGTAAATACGTAATAATCAAAACGGGTAAACCCATAATTGAGTTTACCCGTTTTTTCATTTTAAAAGTATCGGTTGAAGCTGAATTCCGTTAAGTGCTTGCACGAGAGTAAGGTCTATCAGTGAAAAATCGCATATAAGCGAGCTGGGCTTTTCGTTCGGAGCATCCTGTCCGAAAGGAACGAAATAGATATTTTTCTTTTCGAGCGTCAGCGCGATGTTGAAAAGGTTCGCGCCGAGTCCGTCGTTTGTGGCAAGCGCGATGATGACGGGTCGGCGGCAACGGAGCTGCGCCTTAACGCACATGGTTACCGTTGTATCGGTTATTCCGTTTGCGATCTTTGCGAGAGTGTTTCCCGTGCAGGGGGCAACGACAAGCGCATCGAAACTACCTCTCGTTACCGTTTCTTCCGCGGTGCGGATGGACAAAACGGGGTCGTTTCCCGAAATCTTTATTACCTCTTTTTTCAGGTCTTCGGCTTTTCCGAAGCGCGTGTCGGTGTCGCGCGATATTTCGGAAAGGACGGGAAAAATCTCGTTGCCGACCGAAAGCTGCCTCATTGCTTCAAGAGCCGATTTGTGGGTGCAGAACGAACCGCACATTGCATAAGCGATCTTCATTCGAGCATCTCCCTTTCGCGCAGAATAGATATAACGGTTTCGAAAATAAATCGGCCTGCCGATTCGGGAGAGGTTTTGCCCGGAAGCGCAAGTGCGTGTATTGACCTGATCCCGTGCTTTTCGGCGGATGCCGCATCAACACCGCCCGGAGCCGAGGCAAGATCGATAATAAGCGCTTCGGGATTAAGCTTCTCTATTTTCTTCTCTCCGAGAACCTCCGAAGGAACGGTGTTGAACACGATGTCGGCATCCGAAAGCGGTGCTTCGATTTCGTCAAAGCCCACCGCGCGGATGCCCGTCACGGCGGCCTGCGCTCTGCTTTTCAGACTACGCGCCGCAATTGTGACGTTTGCTCCGAATGCCTTTAATAAGGATGATAGATGCGAACCGATACGGCCGTAACCCAGCACAACTGCGTTCGAACCGAAAAGCGTGATTTTAGTTTCTTTTATCGCCAGCCCGACAGCACTTTCCGCGGTTGCTGCCGCGTTTTTCAAAAGCAGATCCTCACGAAGCGCATAATCGACCGAATTGGGAAATCCCTTCGGCAGATATCCGCCGATACACAACGCTTTTTCGTTAAGCGAAGACACCAGCTCTTCCGGCGTTACGGATTCTGCTATAAACGGTGCGTTCAAAGCGCCGTTTTTCATGCACGGCATCGGCAGAATTACCACGTCGGCTTTTTTTACCGCTTCCAACAGCTCGCCTTTTGTTTGCCCCGCTGCTGTTTCGAATCCGTATTCCGCGAGCAATCTGTGCGTGGTTTTCATCCTTAGGTCGCCGCCTGCAACCGCGATTTTCATAAAACCCCTCCGTTCACGGTTTCACCTATCATTATTTTATGCTTCCTGTACGAAACGGTTCATGCTTTTATGAGGATCGGCTTCGAAGAATTTACAGCTTTTCGGTTTTCGTCGAAAAACGAAGGGTTCGCTTCGAGAATCTTTTCGGGATCGGCGCGGTAGAATTTTGCGATGTCCCAAACGTCTTCGCCCTTTTGAGGGAAGCAGTAAACCAACGTGTTGTCTTCTTCGGATTGCGTTCTTGCGGATCGTTTTGTTATTTCGGAAACAAAGCTTTCTTCCTTTTGAGTAAGCACCGTAAACCTCGTGTTTGCCGAAACGCGCAAGGCGATGCTTCCGTCGGAGCGGAGCGTCGCTTGTATTTCGGTCGGGAAAACCTCGGCAGAAACCGAAAGCTCTTCCTCGGGAAGCGAAACGGAGACCGAATGCTCGTAAGGAATAACACAGTCGGTGCTGAAAATACCGTCCTCGCTTTCGTAAAGGAGCGTTGCCGAGAATAAACCCTTAACAGAAATTCCGTTTTCGCTTTTTTCTGCGGATGCGGAATGGCATCTTGCGGTGGAATCGAGGATTGACAAAACCGAGGGGGAAACCGAGGATTGCTCCGATTCGACCGAAAAAGCCGATTCGTTTTGCGTTATAAATTGGGGAAAAAACGCACTTTTTTCGGAGGGGGTTCCGTCGAATCCCTTTTCAAAAAGGTCGTCGGCAAGGGTGAAGGCCTTCGGCTCGTTGAGCTTCAGCTGCATTTTTATGCCGAAGTCCAATTTAATAACGCGGCTTTCGCCGTATTGATCGAGTTCCTGATTGAATTCTGCGTTTATCGGAGCGAGGGTTAGCGATGCATGCTTGAATTCCTCTATGGCTTCGTTTTGATAGGTGATATTTATAGGAAGTGTTTTCACCGTCGAGCAATAATGACCTTCGTTGCTTTCTTCTTCATAGAGCACGTGTGCCGAAGCGCTCGTTTTTATTTCTGCACGGCCGGGAAGAAGCGTAACCTGTGGTTGTTGCAGAACGATATTTCCGCAAACTATTTCACCGATGCACTTTTCGTTTTGAGTAAGCGGAACGCTTTCGCTGAATCTGAAAACGTCCTCATGCGAAAGGGTTCTTCCTTCGCAACCGACGGTTTTTTTGCGAAAAAAGGTTTCTTTGTCCTCGTTGACCGAAACGGCCTTGACCGAAATTTCACCCTCGAGATCAAATTGGGCGCCGACGGTCGTTTTTAAAATAAGCCTTCTCGGACTTAGAAGCTTGCAGCCGATCCTTTCGCAAGAAACCTCGCAAAAAGCCGATATGTCGGTTGCGTTGTTTCGTGGGATAGGCAGACTATGGGAAAATTCCTGGGTAAAGCTGCAACAACGCAGACGGCTTTTGTAATCGGTTTCGTAAAGCACGTCGTAAACCGCCTTGCCCTTGACGATCGCTTTGCCCTCTTCGATCTCACAGCTTTCGGTAAACGGCGTGCAGTCAACCTTGATAAGTCTTGCGATATCGGGGCAGTATTCGGGTACGGAAGCGTCGAATTCGATGTCTTTGTCCACCTTCGCACTGAAGATTTTTTTGGGGATAAGTATTTCGTTTGCAGTAATTATTTTAATCGCGCCCTTTCTTTTTTTGTAAGAATATATGAACGGACTGCCGCGATTATGAATAAACTAAAAGCGAAAGGTGTGGTTTTGGTGCGTTGTTGTTTTCACGTAACTGCGGGTGTCGCCGCGTTGGCTTTCGGCGCAGGAATATTGCTTTGTCTTGTCATGCCTGCGGGCGCGTTGCTTTTTGTCGAATCTGCATTGATCGTCGGCGCGGGTGCGTTGCTGTTTATCAAATAAACGATGGGGTGTTTTCCTATGAAGATCTATTGCTTTCGGTCTCCTAAGATTTTAAGACCTATATTCAGGCTTGTGTTTTCTCGTGAAAAATATTAAAAACGGCGAAAAACCGTTGACAGCCGTAAACGGCGGTGCTATAATGCTTTCACATTGAAGAGTAAGGGCTTATTCGTGAAGTGTCGGTCGAACGGGGAGTTGTCAGCCGAACGAAAAACGTAAGTTTGCGGTTTGAGCCCTGCATCCCGCTTCATATAGCAAAAGATAAATAGGCATCGCCGTTTTTGTCGGAATACCTTCTTTTTCTTGCTTTATGTTATGCAGGGAAGGAAGGTGTTTTTTATGAGGAAAAGAAATACGAAAAGGCTTGTTTTTTCGGCGCTCATGGTTGCGATGAGTATAATCATCGGCATTGTCTGTAAGACATATTTCACGATCAGCCCGATTTTGCGCGTGACCTTTGACAATATGCCGGTCATTCTTCTCGGCATGCTTTTCGGACCTGTTTACAGCACTATGGCGGCGGTCGGAGCGGATCTGATTTCGGCGTTGATCGCAGGTTATGCCCCGACTCCTTTGATAACCGTCGGTGCGGCTGTGCTCGGCGCGGTTGCGGGACTGATTCCTCGTTATATAATAAAAAGGAAAGGTTTTCTCGCGATTCTTATTTCGTCGCTCGCGGCGCATTCTCTTGGGTCGATTCTGATAAAGAGCTATGCGCTTTCGGAGCTTTATAGTCTTGATTTTCTCCCGACGCTTTGGGCTCGGTTGCCTGTCTGTCTCGGAATTTCGGTCATCGAAGCGTATCTTGTTTATATCATTATGAAGAACAAAAGGATTTCCTCGCTTTCCGAGGGGAAAGGAGTCAGAAGATGAATTACGCCGAAGCGCTTGAATATATTCATTCGGTGATGTGGATGGGATCGCGTCCCGGTCTTTCGCGTACAAAACGTCTTTTGGAGCTTCTCGGGAATCCCGAAAGAAATCTGAAATTCGTCCACGTTGCGGGCACAAACGGAAAGGGCTCGACCTGTGCAATGCTCGATTCGGTGCTCCGCGCCGCAGGCTATAAGGTCGGGCTTTACACCTCTCCTTATATCGTGCGCTTTAATGAGCGCATGTGTATAAACGGCGAACCGATCTCGGACTCCGAGCTTGCCGAGCTGACGGCGATCGTAAAGCCGCTTGCGGAAAGCATGGAGGATAAACCGACCGAATTCGAGCTTATAACCGCACTTGCCTTCCTTTATTATAAGAAGCACGGATGCGACGTTGTCGTTCTCGAGGTGGGCATGGGAGGCAGGCTTGATTCGACGAACGTTATAAAATCGCCTCTCGTTTCGGTTATCACAGGTGTCGCGATCGACCATATCGCGGTTTTGGGCAACAGCGTTGCTGAAATAGCGCGCGAAAAATCGGGTATAATAAAAAAAGGAAGGCCTGTCGTTTACGGCGGAAGAGATGAGGAAGCGTTCGACGTCATTTCACAACGCTCTGCCGAATGCGGTTCTCCCTTAAAAAGAACCTCACTGAACGAGTTATCCGTAACATCGATGGACGTAACGGGGACCGAGTTTGATTATGCACACCGTAAAGGTATAAGAATCTCGCTTTGCGGAAGCTATCAACCCGAAAACGCTGCGACGGTCTGCGAGGTCGTGGACGTTCTCAATCAAAACGGATTTAACATAGAGGAATCTCATTTGCGCCGGGGCTTGGCTGTTGCAAAATGGCGTGCGAGGTTCGAGCTTCTTAATTCCGTACCGCCGGTTGTTTTTGACGGATCTCATAATATCCAGGGCGTAGCCGCGGCCGCGGAAAGCATAAAACGCTTTTTCGGCGGAAGGAAGGTTGCACTTCTTATGGGGGTGCTTGCCGATAAGGATTATTCCGAAATGGTATCGATGCTCGCTCCTCTTGCCGATAAGGTTTTTGCGGTAACACCAAATTCTCCCCGCGCGCTCTCTTCCGACCGTCTTTCCGACGTTTTCAAGTCAAACGGAGTTTCTGCCGAACCGTTCGACCACGTTCAAAGCGGAGTGGCGTCTGCGTTCGGGTATGCGAAAACACAAAATATGCCGCTTGTGATGCTCGGATCACTCTATATGTACGGAGAGGTGTTTGAAGCTTTTCAAAAGGTAAAAAACAGCTGAAAAACAGCTTTATCCCACCTTGGTTTTTGTGCGAAAAACATGCATTTGCAAGCGCTTTGAAAATTTTTTAAAAAAACTCAAAAAAAGTTTAAAAAGGTATTGACAAAGTGAAAAGTGTATGATAGAATAGCCAAGCTGTCCGCAAAACGGGCGGCGCGAACGGACATTGAAAATTGAACAACAGATGTACTACAAAGCAAATGTAATGTAGAACACAAGACTCGTTAATTCTTTAAAAAGTAAAGAGCAAAACAGGAAATTTAGCTTGCGTTGAGCAAGATAAATAAAACAACTCATTAGAGAGTTTGATCCTGGCTCAGGATGAACGCTGGCGGCGTGCCTAACACATTCAAGTCGAACGGAGTTATCAAAGAAGCTTGCTTTTGAGATAACTTAGTGGCGGACGGGTGAGTAATGCATGAGCAACCTGCCTTAAAGAGGGGGATAACACAGAGAAATTTGTGCTAATACCGCATGTGCTGTGACCAAGGCATCTTGGACACAGGAAAGGAGCAATCCGCTTTAAGATGGGCTCATGTCTGATTAGATAGTTGGTGAGGTAACGGCTCACCAAGTCTGCGATCAGTAGCCGGACTGAGAGGTTGATCGGCCACATTGGAACTGAGATACGGTCCAGACTCCTACGGGAGGCAGCAGTGGGGAATATTGGGCAATGGGCGCAAGCCTGACCCAGCAACGCCGCGTGAAGGAAGAAGGTCTTCGGATTGTAAACTTCTTTTGTTAAGGAAGAAACATGACTGTACTTAACGAATAAGCCACGGCTAACTACGTGCCAGCAGCCGCGGTAATACGTAGGTGGCAAGCGTTATCCGGATTTACTGGGTGTAAAGGGTGAGTAGGCGGGAAATCAAGTCAGATGTGAAATGCAAAGGCTTAACCTTTGAACTGCATTTGAAACTGTTTTTCTTGAGTGTCGGAGAGGTAATTGGAATTCCCAGTGTAGCGGTGAAATGCGTAGAGATTGGGAGGAACACCAGTGGCGAAGGCGGATTACTGGACGACAACTGACGCTGAGGCACGAAAGTGTGGGGAGCAAACAGGATTAGATACCCTGGTAGTCCACACCGTAAACGATGAATACTAGGTGTAGGCAAGAAATTGTCTGTGCCGCAGTTAACACAATAAGTATTCCACCTGGGGAGTACGGCCGCAAGGTTGAAACTCAAAGGAATTGACGGGAGCCCGCACAAGCAGTGGAGTATGTGGATTAATTCGACGCAACGCGAAGAACCTTACCAGAACTTGACATCCCAAGAAGTCGGCGTAATGGCTGATGTGCCCTTCGGGGAACTTGGAGACAGGTGGTGCATGGTTGTCGTCAGCTCGTGTCGTGAGATGTTGGGTTAAGTCCCGCAACGAGCGCAACCCTTACTGTTAGTTGCTACGCAAGAGCACTCTAACAGGACTGCCGTTGACAAAACGGAGGAAGGTGGGGACGACGTCAAATCATCATGCCCCTTACGCTCTGGGCTTCACACGTACTACAATGGCGTAAACAAAGGGGAGCAATGCCGCGAGGCGGAGCAAATCCCAAAATAACGTCCCAGTTCAGATTGCAGGCTGCAACTCGCCTGCATGAAGCTGGAATTGCTAGTAATCGCGGATCAGCATGCCGCGGTGAATACGTTCCCGGGCTTTGTACACACCGCCCGTCAAACCATGAAAGTCGGGAAGACCTGAAGTCTGTGTCCTAACCGCAAGGAGGGAGCAGCCGAAGGTCGGTTCGATGATTGGGGTTAAGTCGTAACAAGGTAGCCGTATCGGAAGGTGCGGCTGGATCACCTCCTTTCTAAGGAGACAATGCA
>JAZSQK010000066.1:0-1500 GCA_045537915.1 Acutalibacteraceae bacterium | reverse complement strand
CGGGACTCTCTCAGTTACCCGCTTGCAAGCAATCGTGTAACTAGCGGTCAAACAGGCCTCGCACTTTTTCCAAAAATCAAACAGGTTCAAACTGTGGAATTTAACGGTGCCGTTTAAAGAGATTACCTCTGCTTGTCATTGAGCAATTGTCATCTTTTTCATTACAACCGCAAATATTTTGTCAACCCACACCTTTTTGCTACTGAGCCCAAACACTCGGTCGTTGGGTCTCTAAAGAGACAAGTCTCAAGCCCTGGATGGCCCACGAATACGGGAACCATGGTTCAACGTAAAATTCTGAGGGATTTCATTTTTACGCATATAATTTTGCCGGTCTGAGAAGGGGGAATTATTTATATATTATCCCTCTGAATAGTAGCTCGATTTTGAGATTCTTCGCTCCGTTACTCTTCGCTCCAGAATGACAATGTCCAACGAATCTTCATTGCAAGAGTAATTTTCAAAAATAAACCGGCACTGTGTGAGCAACAGTTGTTGTTAGCGGCAAATAAGGATAAAGAATGGGGGATGTTTGAGCGGTGGATTACCCTGTTGCTGTTATTGCGTGAATAGCGAGTTACCCCATTCCCTTATTTGCTGCGTTAAGACAACAACGGCAAGAATAAAACGACCGAGGGATGTTGCTTGCAACTCGTGAGCAAAGTTTTATTCGACTTGTGAACTTTGTCCGGGCCTTTTGGTCCTTTTGGGCGCCAAAAGGACATGATAAAGCGATAACAAAAAGAATATACAACAACAGATTAAGGGTAAGTCGTATTGAAGAATAAAGACTTATATTTATTCCCATTCCTAATGTCATCACAAGAAGTATCCCTCAGCTTTTTACGTTGAGCCGAAACCAATGGTTTCCGTATTTTTCGTGGTAGGACCAGTCCCTACGTAACCTCCTTTTTTATTTTTTTAGACTTTTGCCATGTGATATTGGCAATAATGTGTATATTTGAGCTAACGCTCGAATATTTTCCGCACTCGCTGTGAAAAACATCCGAGCAAGCTTGATGTTTCTCGCTCGTTTCTTCGTATATTTGAGGTAAACCTCGAATATTTTCTTCACTCGCTGCAAAAAACATCCAAGCAAGCTTGATGTTTCTTGCTCGTTTGTGACTACATATACTGATATAAAAAACTGCTGCCTGATGAGACTGAAGTTATTGTTTACTTTTGCATTGCTGCTGTCAGTGCCAGGTCTGCTGCTTGCACAGGCGGCTGTGGAGTTCCCCGTAAAGACTCTGGACATTGGCAAGATATCCGAGGATACCGACTCGGTAAACGGGGTGTTCCGTGTCGTGAACAGGGGCGATGCTCCGCTTTTCATTGAAAGTCGGAGGCCAAGCGGTCTTAAGGAAGACAAATCCCCACTACAACTCCTTGGCTCACAGAACGACATGGCTACGATCCGACTTAGATATCCGAGGATACCGACTCGGTAAACGGGGTGTTCCGTGTCGTGAACAGGGGCGATGCTCCGCTTTTCATTGA